>CAYMQH010000007.1:7030-37182 GCA_964392525.1 uncultured Aestuariivirga sp. | reverse complement strand
CCGATGCCGCCGCAGCGGAGAAGGCCGCAGCGGAGAAGGCTGCAGCGGAAAAGGCTGCAGCGGAAAAGGCGGCCGAAGAAAAGGCCGCCGCAGTGAAGGCGGCCGAAAAGAAAAAGGCAGAGGAGGCGGCGTCCAAGAAAAAGGCTGCGGCAGCGAAAAAGAACTCTGTTGATTTCGATAATCTCGGATCGGAGCCGGTGGTGTTGGTGCCGCCGGCCAGCCCGTCCACCGCGCAGCCGGAAGCGGTTCCGTCCGCGCCTGCTGGGCAGGTGGTGGGGGCCGCACCTGCACCAACCAAGAAGAAAACGATCTTTGATTTGTTTGGCGGCGATGGCGGCACGGCGAGCGCCCCGCAGGCCGAAACCCGGGTTGCAGCGGCCCCGCAGCAGACCCGGCAGGCAACCGCCCCGGCGGCCCAACAGGCTGCAGTGCCGCAGCAGGCCTCAACGGGCGGTGGTTATGTGGCGCAATTGGCGTCCTTCCGTTCGGATGCGGAGGCCCGTCAGGAATACTTGCGCCTCAAGGGTGCCTATCCGGCCATCGTTGGCGGCCTCGCCCAGCAGATCCGCCCGGCGAATGTGGGTGGCAGCACACGCTATCAGTTGGCGCTCGGCCCGATGGGATCGCGCGCCCAGGCGTCGAGTATTTGCAGCGCCCTCATCTCTGCTGGCGAGAGCGATTGCATCGTCAGGGGGCCGTGATGGCCGTGAGCTGCATTGCCCATCCATGACTGAACCCATCGGCGCCTTTATCTCTGGCTGTGCAGGCCTTGCACTCAGCGAAGCGGAGCGCCGCTTCTTTGCCAGTACCAACCCGTTCGGCCTGATCCTGTTCAAGCGTAATTGCGAGACGCCGGCCCAGCTCAAGGCACTGACGGAATCCTTTCGTGCCGCTGTCGGTCGGCGCAATGCGCCGGTCTTCGTCGATCAGGAAGGGGGCAGGGTTCAGCGTCTTGGGCCGCCGCTGGCAGCGTGGCCGAAGTATCCCCCAGCCCGGGCCTATGGCGAGGCCTATGCCCGCTGCCGCTTGACCGCACTGCGCGCTGTGCGCAATGTCGGCCGCCTGATGGCGGAGGATCTGATCGCGGCAGGCATAACCGCCAACTGTGTGCCCGTTCTCGACGTGCCGCAGCCCGACGCCCATGAGATTATCGGCAGCCGAGCCTATTCCTCAGACATAGAGGTGATCATCGCGCTGGCGCGGGCCCATGCCGCAGGCTTCGCCGATGGCGGCGTGCTGCCGGTCATCAAGCATATTCCCGGCCATGGCAGGGCGAGAGCCGACAGCCACCTCGAACTCCCGGTGATCGATGCGGTGCGGTCTGATCTCGAAGCTGTTGACTTCCCACCCTTCGCCGCTTTGGCGGATGCCCCGATGGGTATGACTGCGCATGTGGTCTACACGGACATCGACCCTGAATTTCCGGCGACCCAGTCCCGGAAGGTGATCAACGACATCATCCGCGATAAGATCGGGTTTCGTGGGCTGTTGATGACCGATGACCTGTCGATGAAGGCGCTGGGGGGAAGCTACACGGAAAAGACCGTTGCGGCGCTGCAAGCGGGTTGTGACCTTGTGCTCCATTGCAACGGCGAGATGGCGGAGATGGAGGAGGTTGCCGCAGCGGCGCGGCAGTTGAAGGGCAAGGCATTGGCCCGCGCCCGCGCTGCTCTGAAACAGGCCCGCAAGCCCCAGCCCTTCGACCGGAAGCAGGCACGGAAAGACCTCGAGGTCCTGCTGGCCCGGTGAAACTGGGGATAAGTTGTGGCTTGGGGGCGAATCACCCACAATCCCTTGGTATCTAGGGGTGGTGACGCATGAGGATGATTCAGCCGTGAACGGCCCCGAACAGAACGCGGATGCGAATGCCGCAAGCCCCGAAACATGGCCGGATGGGGAGGCCCCCTTGCGTGCCCCCGCCGTGGCGGATGGACCGGCGCTTGACGAGCGCGGTGCCCTGATCGTCGATGTCGGTGGTTTCGAAGGCCCGCTTGACCTGCTGCTGGAACTGGCCCGCCACCACAAGGTGGATCTCAAGCAGATTTCGATCCTGCGGCTGGCGGAGCAGTATCTCGAATTCATCGAGAAGGCCCGTCGCCTGCAACTGGAAGTGGCAGCTGATTATCTGGTGATGGCGGCATGGCTGGCCTATCTGAAATCGCGCCTGCTCATTCCCGCTCCTCCCGGAACCGAGGAGGCGGAGCCTGCCGATCTGGCCGCGCGGCTCGCCTTCCGCCTGCAGCGCCTTCAAGCGATGCGCACGGCGTCTGAAAATCTGATGAAGCTCAACGTCCTGGGGCGGGACGTGTTCGCGCGCGGTGCGCCGGAACCCCTGGTGATCGACACTCGCCGGGAATATGGCGACAACCTGATCGACCTTCTCAAGGCCTATGCCGATCGCCGCAAGAAGAAGATGGTGCATCAAGTCTATGTGCCGCGCCGTCACCCCACCTGGTCGATCAAGGAAGCGCGCAACGCGCTGGAGCGCCTGGTTGGCGTGATGGACGACTGGGGCACATTCGACATCTGGCTGGCGCAATACATGGGCGAACCGGGCATGCGCCGCTCGGTGACGGCCTCGAGTTTCACTGCCAGCCTTGAGCTGGCGCGTGAGGGATTACTTGAATTGCGGCAGGAGGGCCCGTTCCGGCCCATCTACCTTCGCCGGCGGTCCGCTGCGGCATCCGCCGCCTGAGAGTTATGGAGTAAAGAGTGATGAGCATGCAGACGCAGAACGCCCTGGCTGAAGTGGCCCGCGAAGAGGAAGAGGTTGTCGCGCATGAAGAGGTGACGATGGCCGCGGAGGCTCCGGGCGATGTGCCGAAGGCTGAAGACGGTGCCGTGAGCGGTGGGGACGCGGATGCGGCCCCCGCCAATGTGACGCGTTTCCCGCGCGCTGACCGCAACCAGCACCTGCGCATCGTCGAGGCTGTTCTGTTCGCCACCGCCGTGCCGGTTGATGCGGCGCATATCGCAAGCTTCCTGCCCGAGAGCACCGATGTTGCCGGTTTGCTGGCGGATCTTCAGGCCAATTATGCCAATCGCGGCGTCAACCTCGCCGAGGTGGCGGGAAAGTGGCTGTTCCGTACGTCCGATGACCTCGGCTACATCCTGCGGCGCGAGAAGGTGGAGGAGCGCAAGCTCTCCAAGGCCGCGATGGAGACGCTCGCCATCATCGCCTATCACCAGCCGGTGACGCGCGCCGAGATCGAGGATATCCGCGGTGTGGCGATTTCCAAGGGCACGCTCGACATGTTGCTGGAAATCGGCTGGGTTCGCATGCGGGGTCGCCGCAAGACGCCGGGGCGCCCCGTGACCTATGGCACGACGGAGGCCTTCCTCAGCCATTTCGGCCTCAACGAAGTGAGTGACCTTCCGGGGCTGCAGGAGTTGAAGGGGGCTGGCCTTCTCGATGCCAATCTGCCGCCCGGCTTCGACATTCCAATGCCGAAGAGCGGCGACGAACTCACCCCAGATGAGGAGCCGCTGGACGGCACCGAACTTGAGCAGATGCCGCTTGAGATGCATCTGCCGGAACAGGCGGAGGAGCCGGAGGGCGGAGCGCAATAAGCCCCGCCGCTGCCGGTTCCACGTCTCAGAGCTGGATGAAGGTGTTCTTCACCTGACAATACTTGTCGATGGCGTGGAGCGACTTGTCGCGGCCGATACCGGATTGCTTGTAGCCGCCGAACGGTGTGGTGATATCTGAACCCCAGACATTGTTGACGACCACGGTTCCCGCCTTCAGCCGGCGTGACAGCTTGTGGGCGCGGCTCACGTCGCGTGTCCAGAGATTGGCCTGCAGGCCATAGATCGAGTCATTGGCGATCCGGACGGCTTCCGCCTCGTCCTTGAATGACACCGCGACAACGACGGGGCCGAAGATTTCCTCCTGCGCGATCTTCATGTCATTCGTGACATTGGCGAAGATCGTCGGCTCGATGTAGCTGCCGCCCGTCTCCTTGCGGGCCTGCTGGCCACCGGCAACAACCGTTGCACCTTCCCTGCGGCCCTCTTCGATGTAGCCCAGCACGCGGCTCATCTGGTCATGATCGACAACCGCACCCATGCTGGTGTTGGGGTCGAGCGGGTCGGCAGGTGTCCATGGCTTGGCATGCTTGGCGATCAGCGCCGTGAACTCGTCCCTGATCTTGTCCTCGACCAGGATGCGGGTGGGCGCGTTGCAGCTTTGCCCCGCATTGAAGAACACACCATCCGCGGACACCTTGGCGATGTGGTCAAGGTCGCCCGCATCTGCGAACACGATGTTGGGAGACTTGCCGCCGGTCTCCAGAGAGACATGCTTCATGTTGCTCTCGCCCGCATAGCGCAGGAAGTATTTACCGACCACGGTCGAGCCGGTGAAGGCGATCATGTCGACATCCATGTGACGGCCCAAGGCCTGACCTGCGGTTTCGCCGAAGCCCGGAAGCACCTGCAGCACACCTTCCGGAAGCCCGGCCTCGGCGGCGAGTTCCGCAACGCGCAGCATGGTGAGCGGCGATTGCTCGGCAGGTTTCACGATCACCGAGTTGCCGGTGGCAAGAGCCGGCCCCAGCTTCCAAGAGGCCATGAGCAGGGGGTAGTTCCACGGCACCACAGCGGCGACAACGCCAATCGGCTCACGCGTGATGAGCGAAACCGAGTCCGGCCGGTAGGGCGCCACTTCATCGTAGATTTTGTCGGCAGCCTCCGCATACCACTGGATGGCCTGAATCGAGCCCGGTATGTCGCCGCCCGCCGAGACCGAGATGGGCTTGCCCATGTCGAGTGTCTCGAGCAGCGCCAGTTCGTCCTTGTGGTTCTGCATCAGTTCCGCAAGCTTGAGCAGAACCTTCTTGCGCTTCGCCGGGTGGCAGGCGGACCATGTGCCCTTCTCGAACACCGCGCGCGCGGCGGCCACGGCGCGGTTCACATCCTCCGCATCGCATTCGGCAATCTGCGTCAGCACGCGGCCATCGATGGGCGACACGCAGTCGAAGGTCTTGCCGGAAGCGGCGGCCACATGTTTGCCATTGATGAAGGCCTGATTGCGGTAGGAGAGGGTGGGGATCATCGCGCGGTAATCGGTCGGCATGGTCGTCTCCTGGGGTGAGGGAATTTCAGGGAATGGTGAGGCCCGAAACACGAAAGGCACCGCCCTGGAGCGATGCCTTTTCGGTCTGAACTCTCGGAAAACCTTAAGACTACTTGATCTTGGTTTCCTTGAACTCCACGTGCTTGCGGGCAACGGGATCGTACTTCTTGAACGACAGCTTGTCGGTCTTGGTACGGGAGTTCTTCTTGGTCACGTAGAAGTAGCCAGTGTCGGCAGTCGACGCCAGCTTGATCTTGATCACATTGCCCTTGGCCATAACGGTCTCCAAAACAGGATTTGGGGCCGATACACCCGAATTGCCGGGGAAAGTCAAGGCGGGAGGCGCCTCAGAGTTCGATCGTGTCCTCGATCCAGCTCTTGCCCCGGTAATACTGGAAGGAGGCGGGGCAATCATGGTCCGGCAGGCGGTTCCGGTCCAGAAACGGCTTCAACCGCTGCAGGGCGTCAATGGTGATGAGCGGCAGGTCGAGGGAGCCGATTTCGTCCAGTGTCAGCCATGAGAGTGTCAGAAGCTCGCCGCCGCCATCATGGTGCGGGGAATCGATGTTGGCGAGGCTTTCCGCATCGGCCACGAAGAAACGGGAATCATAGCGCCGTGTGCGTCCCGGCGGCGTAATGGCCCGCATGAACAGGGTGAGGCCCGAGAGGTCCGGCGCCTCGGCGATCTGGCTGCGGCCGAACAGAAGCCCGGCCTCTTCCCAGGTTTCGCGCACCGCCGCATGTGCAAGGCCACGGGCGCGGCTTTTTGTCGGCTGCCCTCGCATCCGGTGCATGAGCTTTGCGAGTGTCGCCGGATGGAGGTCCTTGGCCACCTTCGCCCGGCAGTCCGCTGCGTCCAGCCTGCCACCGGGAAAGACATATTTGTTGGGCATGAACGCGTGGCCGCCCGCGCGCTGGCCCATGAGGATGCGGGGCGTTCCACGGTCCCGCCGCACCAGCATGAGCGTGGCGGAGTCTTTCGGTTTCAGGACCTTTGAGTGAATCTTCGACCCGGCAAACTCCGGATGATCGTATGTCATGCCCCCTCGCGGCGTTCCTCCCGGGACGCCGCATAGTCGAAACCGTGCATGCGCAGCGCCCATTGGAGGCCCACGATGGCACCCTTGACCGGCTGCATCAAGGCGAAGGTCAGCGCCAGTGTCACGGCCGTCCAGAGCATGAAGTGGAAGCCAAGAGATGGCGCCCAGAGCTTTTCGACGACCAGCACCAGCGGCACCACGATGTGACCGACCGTGAACATGGTGAAGTAGGGCGGTGCGTCATCCGCCTGATGGTGATGAAGCTCCTCGCCGCAGTTCGCGCAACGGTCAGCGACCTTCAGGTAGCGGCCGAACATGCGGCCTTCCCCGCAGGCCGGGCAATTGCAGCGGAGCCCCCGCCACATGGCCTGTTTCCAGGAGCGGTCTTCGGGTGCGCCGAGGGCGGTGGTTTCGAGGGTCAGTGTCATGGGTGACGATCATGGCGAAGCCAGGCGGCAAAATGAAGATCGTCCCGCGCGGCGCGACAGTCTGCCGCGAGGCGTGGGTGGAAGCCGGTCCGCCGCATCATAACACGTCAGCGTTTCCGGCCCTTCGGCTTCCCGCGGAAGGGCCGCGCTGTTGTCCGCACTGCGCGGCGTGAGGCAGGTTTTCCGGCCTTGGCGTCTGAGACCACCTCAAACCGCATGCCGCCGGAGACGGGGGTGGCCTCGACGAGCTTCACCTCAAGCCGGTCGCCGAGTTGATAGGTGTCGCCTGAACGTTCGCCGATGAGCGCGTGG
This sequence comes from uncultured Aestuariivirga sp., assembly GCA_964392525.1. GTDB lineage: Bacteria > Pseudomonadota > Alphaproteobacteria > Rhizobiales > Aestuariivirgaceae > Aestuariivirga. The sequence continues at coordinate 30,325 of CAYMQH010000007.1, read as the reverse complement.
CGGGCCTTGTCGAAGACGAAGTACTCTCGGCCCAGCGTGGTGACGGGCACGAAGCCGTCCGCACCCGACTCGTCCAGCTTGACGAACAGGCCCGCACTCACCACCCCGCCGATGCGGCCGCGGAACACCGCACCCGTCTGCTTCGAGAGATGGGCGGCGATCAGCCGGTCGATGGTCTCGCGTTCGGCAGCCATGGCGCGGCGCTCGGCGTCCGAGATCATGTCGGCGGTTTCGGAGAGCCTGGCGATGTCATCGGGGCTCAGCCCGTCATTGCCGAAGCCCAGCGCCGAAACGAGTGCGCGGTGCACGATCAGATCGGCATAGCGGCGAATGGGTGAGGTGAAATGCGCATAGCGGCGCAGTGACAGGCCGAAGTGGCCCTTGTTGGCGGGGCTGTAGATTGCCTGCGCCTGTGTGCGCAGCACCACTTCGTTCACCACATGCTGGTAATCGGCGCCTTCAACATCTTTCAGCAGCGTGTTGAAGTGTTTTGGCCGCATCACCTGCCCGAGCGGAAGGCTCATGCCAACGGTGCGCAGGAAGTCGGCCAGCGCCCGCACCTTCTCTTCCGATGGCTGATCGTGAATGCGGAACAGCAAGGGCGACCTGCGGGCTTCGAGCTCTTCGGCGGCAGCCACATTGGCCTGGATCATGAATTCCTCGACCAGCTTGTGCGCATCAAGGCGTTCCGGCGACACCACGCGCTCGATGAGGCCATGGGCATCGAGGATGAGCTTGCGCTCGGGCAGGTCAAGTTCCAGCGGTTCGCGTGCATTGCGGCCCTTGAGCAGGATGCCATAGGCCTCCCACAATGGTTTCAGCACGCCATCGAGAAGTGGTCCCGTACGGTCATTCGGCCGGCCGTCGATCGCTGCCTGCGCTTCCTCATAGGCCAGCTTGGCTGCAGACCGCATGATGACGCGTGCAAAGCGGTGCTTCGTCTTCCGGCCGGACTTGTCGAAGCTCATGAAGCAGGCGAGCGCCGGGCGCTCTTCTTTTTCTCGCAGCGAGCAGAGGTCGTTGGAAATCCGTTCCGGCAGCATGGGCACCACGCGGTCGGGGAAATAAACCGAGTTGCCGCGGATGCGCGCTTCGCGGTCGAGCGCTGTGCCGGGCCGCACATATGCGGCGACATCGGCAATGGCGACGATGACATTCGCCCCGCCGGTCTCCGCGTCGATTTCGGCCCACACGGCATCGTCATGATCGCGCGCGTCTCGCGGGTCGATGGTGATCAGGGGCGTCAGGCGAAGGTCGGTGCGTCCATCGCGGGCGAAGGGCTTCAGCGCCTCCGACTCGCGCAGCACGCGCTCCGGGAACTGGTCGGGAATGCCGTGGTGGTGAATGGCGATGAGCGAAACGTTGCGCTGGTCTTTGAGATCGCCGAGCCTCTCACGCACGCGGGCGGTGGGAAGGCCCCGGCCCCGGTCCCTGACGATCTCGGCCTCGACGAGCTCGCCGTTGAGCGCGCCATTGTCATCGCCCTTCAACACCTGCAATTCGTGGCGGGCCTTCTTGTCCACCGGAACGATGCGCGCGCCGAGGCCGGGAAGAACCCGGTAGACACCAAGCAGCTTGCTTGAGCGGTCCGACAGCGTCTTGATGATCTTGGCGCGGAACTTGTAACGGCCATCGCGGGAGGATTGGATCTTCGCCAGAACCCTGTCCCCCTTGCGCGGGGCGGCTTCGGCGGTACTCTCGATCACCACGCGCGGTGGCTTTCCAGCCTGGCGCTCATCCCACTCTACGGGTTCGGCGTAGGCTTCGCCGTCCTTGTCGGTGCCGATGATTTCGAGAACCGTAACCGGCGGCAATGAGGCGCGGTCGATCAGCTTGCGTTGCGTCTTCGCCAGCAGGCCATTCTCCTCCATCTGCCTCAGAAGGGCCTTGAGGCCGATCTTGTCACCCCCCTTGATATCGAAGTGGCGGGCGATCTCTCGCTTTCCCACAATGCCGGGAGAGGACTGGATGAACTCCAGAACCTCCGCCTCCGAGGGAATGGGGGGCTTCTGATGAGGGCGTTTGGCCATGATCCATGAATAGGCGGGTTTAGGGCCTGAAATCCAGCCTGTTGCCGAAGGTTTTCCAAATGTAACGAATCAATGACAGCTTAACTCACCGTGATGTATGCTTATTTTATCGTTGCATCGATTAAGGCGGTGGTACTGCGGTGAACGGCCGCCGACCTGTCTTCGCCGCAGTTTTCGCGGGGTGCGGCATCTGGAGCAGGGCAAGGCAGAAGGCAAGGAACTATTTTATTGATGTATGATTTCCAACGCGCCGCCACTATGCAACCTGCACCACGCCGCACGTGGACTGGTTTGGACGGTTAACGTGAAAAAGCCAGCGAATCTGAAGCAATATGCCGCCCTGCCTTGGCGTCACAACAGCGCGGGGGTCGAAGTGTTGCTGATTTCCTCCCGTGATACGGGCCGCTGGGTGATCCCCAAGGGGTGGCCCATCAAGGGGCTATCGCCCGCTGAAACTGCCGCGCGGGAGGCCTATGAGGAAGCCGGACTCGGGGGACAGATCAGCCGGAAGCCCATTGGCCAGTTCCACTATGGAAAGCGCATGAAGGATGGAACCATCAGGCCCTGCCGGGTTGAGGTCTTCTCACTCGAGAAAATGATCCAGCACCACGAATGGCCGGAGCAGGGCCAGCGCACACTCCGCTGGTTCCCGGTTGCAGAGGCCGCCGAGGCCGTGCAGGAACCGGAGCTTCAGCAGATCATCCGCAAGCTGGCCTAGGAAAACCGCGCTCAGGCCGCCCTGGTTTTCCTGGCGGCCTTGCTTGCGGGCTTCTTGGCCGCCTTCTTTGCCGGAGCCTTCTTCGCCGCAGTGCCTTCCGCTTTGGGAGCGGCCTTGCGGGGTGCCGCCTTCTTCGCCGGTGCCTTCTTCTTGACCGGACCGCCGCCCTTGGCTTCGCGTTCGGCAATCAGCGCCACGGCTTCCTCGACGGTCAGTGACTGCGGATCCTTGTCCTTCGGCAGGGTAGCGTTCACCTTTCCGAACTTCACATAGGGCCCGTAGCGGCCGCTCATCACCTGAATGGGGCCGCCGCCTGCCGGATGTTCGCCCAAGTCCTTCAGCGCTCCGGGCTTGGGGCGCGAGAAACCACGGGCCTTCTTTTCCGCCAGCACATCCACCGCGCGGTTGATGCCGATGGTGAAGACATCTTCCGGGCTGTCGAGATTGGCGTAGGTGCCGTCGTGCAGGATGAAGGGTCCGAACCGGCCGAAATTTGCGACGATGGGTTTGCCTGTCTCGGGGTGGAGACCCACTTCGCGGGGCAATGACAGAAGTTTCAGCGCCTCTTCCAGCGTGATCTCCTCGGGCTTCCGGCCCTTGGGGATCGAGGCGCGCTGCGGCTTCTCGCCCTCGACAGCCTCGCCCAACTGCAGGTAAGGGCCGAAGCGGCCTGCGCGGCGCGTGACTTTCTCGCCCGTCTCGGGATCAACGCCCAGCAGCACGCCTTCCGCGGGCACGGCTTCGGGACCTTCGGCCGATGGCGACATGGGGCGTGTGTATTTGCACTCGGGATAGTTGGAGCAGCCGATGAAGGAGCCGAACTTGCCGAGCTTGAGGGAAAGCTGGCCATTACCGCAGGAGGGGCAGCCACGCGCATCGCCGCCGTCTTCCTTCGGCGGGAAGATGTGCGGGGCCAGAAGCTCGTTCAGTGCATCCAGCACATTGGTGACGCGCAGTTCCTTCACATCCTCGATGGCGGCGGTGAAGTCGCGCCAGAAATCACGCAGCACCTGCTTCCAGTCGATTTCGCCGGCCGAAACCCTGTCGAGCTGCTCTTCAAGGTCGGCGGTGAAGTCATACTCCACATAGCGGCGGAAGAAACTTTCCAGGAAGGCGGTGACGACGCGGCCCTTGTCTTCCGGGATCAGGCGCTTCTTGTCGATGCGCATGTAACCGCGCTGGCGCAGTGTTTCGAGAATCGACACATAGGTGGATGGACGCCCGATGCCGAGCTCCTCTAGCTTCTTGATGAGCGAAGCCTCGGAATAGCGCGGCGGCGGCTCGGTGAAATGCTGCACGCCCTCCACTTTCCTGACACCGATCGAGTCTCCACGCGCCATGGCGGGCAGGCGGCGCGAATCCTCATCCTCGCCGTCATCGAGGCTCTCGGAATAGACCTTGAGGAAGCCGTCGAACTTCACCACCGAACCGGTGGCGCGGAACACATAATGCTTGCCATCCTTGCCGTCGGTGCCGATGTCGGCCGTGGTCCGCTCAAGCTCGGCACTTTCCATCTGACTGGCGATGGTACGCTTCCAGATCAGCTCATAAAGGGCCAGCTGGTCGGCATCGAGGGTACGGCTGACGCTCGAGGGATGGCGCGACATGTCGGTCGGGCGGATCGCTTCGTGGGCCTCCTGGGCGTTCTTGGCCTTGGTCGTGTAGTGCCGTGGCGAGGACGGAACGTAGGGCTCGCCGAAATTCTTCAGGATGGCGTTGCGGGTGGCGGCGATTGCTTCGGGTGCCATATCCACGCCATCGGTTCTCATATAGGTGATGAGGCCCACCGTCTCACCGCCGATGTCGATGCCCTCATAGAGGCGCTGGGCGATCTGCATGGTGCGGGATGAGGAGAACCCGAGCTTGCGGGAGGCTTCCTGCTGCAGCGTGGAGGTGCGGAACGGCGGATAGGGGTTGCGCTTGGCGGGCTTCGACTCGATCTGGTCAACCTTGAAGGGCTGGCCCTTCACCGCCTGTTCGATGGCCCGCGCAGCCGGCTCATCCGCGATGTCGAGCTTGGCCAGTTTCTGGCCGCCGATCGAACTGAGGGAGGCTTGGAATTCCTGGCCTTTCGGCGTCACGAAAGTGCCGTCGATGGTCCAGTATTCCTGACTGCGGAAGGCCTCGATTTCGAGTTCCCGGTCACAGATCAGGCGCAGCGCCACCGATTGGACGCGTCCCGCCGACCGCGAACCCGGAAGCTTCCGCCACAGCACGGGCGAGAGCGAGAAGCCCACGAGATAGTCCAGTGCGCGCCGTGCGAGATAGGCATCAACCAGTGCGCTGTCCACCTCGCGCGGGTGCTGCATGGCTTCCAGAACGGCGGACTTGGTGATGGCGTTGAAAACCACCCGCTGCACGGCCTTACCCTTGAGTGCGCCCTTTTTGCGGAGGACCTCAAGCACATGCCAGGAAATGGCTTCACCTTCGCGGTCAGGGTCGGTGGCCAGGATCAGGCGGTCGTCGGACTTGAGGGCGGCGGCGATATCGGCAAGGCGCTTGGCGGATTTGCCATCCACCTCCCAATCCATCTGGAAGTCTTCATCGGGACGGACCGAACCATCCTTCGGCGGCAGGTCACGGACATGGCCATAAGAGGCGAGAACGGTAAAATCCTTGCCGAGATACTTGTTGATGGTTTTGGCCTTGGCCGGGGATTCAACGACGACAACAGTCATTCCGGATCCTGAACAGGTTTCGACGGCCTCCATATAGGCATCGCTCCCGGCGTGCAAGGCAGGGCAACTTTCTACGTCCCACAGCGGCAACTCAACCAAAGGGTGCTTCAAATTCCAGAAAGCACGGTTAAAGTGCATTTTTGGACATCAATACAACTGGAGGCTTGAATGAGGGGTAGGCGGCGTACAACGACCAATGGCACCGGTCTGAGTGTTCTTGAAAGCGCCCTTCAATCCATCGGGCAAGCTTCCGGTTCCCCGATGAACCAGCGCCAGACCGCCGAATATCTGGTCGACATCATTCTGGAACTGCGCAACCTCGCCCGGACCGCAAAGCTCTATACGGTCATGGTGCCACTCGAATATGCCTATTACGAGGCGTTCGGGGTGGCCCACCGGGTGGAGGTGCCGCCCGAGGAGGTGGAGCGGATCAAGGCCCTGACCAAGATCGGCGCCGAATATGATCAGAGCGCGTGACGCTCGGCGCCCAGCGGCTCAGCATGGGCGATGACCCGGCGGATGTCGCTGAAACGGTCCTTGAGGCCGGCTTCCACCCGGTCGATATCCCGGTGAATGGCCTCCACCGTTTCAGCGGGCGAGCACCGGCAGTGATAATGCAGAAAGAGGCCTTCCTCGGTCTTGCGCAGGCGGATGCTGTGAATGTCGCTGAGCCGGTCATGGGCTGCGGCCAGTTCCATGAGTGCGGCTGAAACCTTCGCCGTGAGGCCCGAAGGCGCATCCTGACCCCGCAGCATGCGCTCCGGCTGTGGCTCGATGTGACTTTCCACCTCGACATCGCTGCCCAGTTCATGGCGGATCGCCGTCTCAAGTGCTGTCGCGGTGTCATGCGCCGCGCCCAACGGGGTTGATCCGTCCACTTCGAGATCAAAGCTGACGGCGAGGCGTTCGCCGATCTGCTGCACCGTCAGATGGTGAATGGCGAGATTACGGCGGGTGGCGATCAGCACGACCTTCTGGAACACGGTTTCATTGTCGAGCGGCACTGGATTGGCCGTGACCGTGATGTCGGCATTGGGGAAGCGGTCCTGCACGGCTTGCCGGACCGCGTCCTTGGTCTTGACGATGTCGTCGATGGGCATGGTGCGCGCCACCTCCACCACGATGGCGGTGAACATGGTGGGTCCGGCGGGCTTGAGCCGGATCGACTTGATGGCCAGCACACCGTGGACGTCGTTCACCAGTCCGCGCACGATCTCCGTCGCACCGGCGGGCGCGGCATCGAGCAGGGTATTGAGGGTGCGCGCGCCCAGTTCCCAGCCGGCATAGGCGATGAAGCCGGATACAATCAGCGCTGCAATCGAATCCGCCGCCGGTATGCCGGCCCACACGGCGCCAAGCCCGGCCAGCACAACGATGGAACTCCACATGTCGGAAGAAAAATGCAGCGCGTCGGCTTCCAGCGCCTCGCTCGAGGTCTTCTTCGCCACCCGCCTCAGCACGCGGACACGGTTGTAGTCGATCAGGATCGAGCCCGCGATGATGGCGATGGCCCACCAGGTGACCTCCACCGCGTGGCCGGATCCGTCCATCAGCCGGTTGATGGCTTCCCACGCAATCCAACCCGTGGTGACAAACAAGAGCCCGGTTTCCACCAGTGCCGCGATGCTCTCGATCTTGGCATGGCCGTAGTGGTGCTCATCATCGGCGGGCCGGTCGCCCCAGCGGATGGCGAAATAGGTGATGATCGTGGCGCCGAAGTCGATGACGCTGTGAATCGCCTCGGACAGGATGCCGAGCGAGCCGGTGAACATGGCGGCAATGAACTTCGATCCGGCCAGCACTGCGCTGGCCAGGATGGAAACCAAGGCGACCGATTGCTTTTCCGCGCTGGACATGTGCTCTCTCTAATCCCGCCCCGGACCGGCTTCAAGCCATACCGGCAAAGCATGTCACCACACTTTTTGCGGCTGTTGCGCAAGGCCCGCGATTGGTGCTCGTGTGGTGGAACCACAGCCATGCCGAGCGATCCCGCCACATCCACCACCTTAACGCCACGCCGCGCCGGGGCCTATACATTTGCGGCGATCTTTGCATTCGAATCCTTCGTCCGGTCGATCAATGCCACGGTCGTATCGCTCCAGGCCTACGACATTCTGGGCACGGCGCAGAAGGTCAGCGTGCTCTCGACGGCCGTTTCCGTAACGGTGCTGCTGGCCACGCTGTTCCTGCCGCATCTTCTGGGGCGGATGCGGCGGCGTTGGGCCTATACGCTGGGCATTGCCATGCTGATGGCGGCCAGCCTCGCTCTGGGAAGCCATCTGGTGGCGGGGCAGGCCACTGGCATGGTGCTGCGGAACCTCGGTGCGGGCGTGCTGAACATCACGCTGTCACTCTACATCATGGACCACATCCGGCGCGCCGACCTTGCGCGCTCTGAACCGCTGCGCCTCAGCCTGTCGACCTTCTCATGGATGACCGGCCCCGCGCTGGGTGTCTGGCTCTATGTGAATTACGGCCCGTGGGGACCGCAGCTGGTGGCGCTGGCCGCAGGTGCGGCGCTGCTGGCCTTGTTCTGGTATCTGCGGCTGTCGGACTCGATCGGCGCAGCCCCCCCGGCAGATTCCGGCGAATTCAGCGCCATGCGCAATCTTTGGCGGTTCCTGGAGCAACCGCGGCTCAGGCTGGCGTGGCTCATCGCCTTCGGGCGCTCCTGCTTCTGGGCCACCTTCTTCATTTATGGACCGCTGCTGCTGGTCGAAGCCGGTCTGAGCAAGACGCTTGGCGGCCTGATGATTTCAGCGAGCCAGGCGGTGCTTCTGACAGCGTGGATTTCAGGGCGCATTGCGCTGCGCCACGGTGTGAGGGTGGTGATCACCGCATCGCTTGTGATCTGCGCCGTCACTTCGCTTTGCGCGGGGCTGGCTGGAACGACAGCGCCCTATATTGCGATGGGGTGCCTGCTTCTGGGCTCGGTCTCCGCCTCGGCACTCGACGGGGTCGGCGGCATTCCCTTCCTCAGGGCCGTCCGCCACCGTGAACGTCAGAGCATGGCCGCCGTCTACCGCACCTACATCGACTGTTCGGAACTGATCCCCGGCTTCGTGTTTGCCATCGCGTTGCTGTTCTTTCCGATCGGCGCGGTGTTCGTGATCCTTGCCGCCGCGCTTGCGGTGATCGGCTATGTGTCCTGGCGGCACCTGCCGAAATCTCTGTAGACGTGCCATTGTGGGCGTTTCCCGTTTCGGCATTTCGCTTGACGCCGCAAGGGCAGGCGCGCAACAAAACCCGGAAAACAGGGATCGGAGCAGGGCATGCCGCAGAACATTACAACGGGTTACAAGCAGCTTATGGCGGAGGCCGAGGCGCAGGTCGCGGAAGTGACCGCGGCGGAGGCGGTGGCGATGCTGGGCACGGCGGATGTGACCATCATCGACATCCGCGACCCGCGCGAGATCGAGCGCGAGGGCCGCATCCCCGGTTCCTTCCATGCGCCGCGCGGCATGCTCGAATTCTGGGTCGATCCGGAAAGCCCCTATCACAAGCCGATCTTCGCCGAGGACCGGACCTTCATCATTCACTGCGCCAGCGGATGGAGATCGCTTCTGGCGACACAGACCCTGCAGCGCATGGGCCTCAAGCCGGTTCTCAACATGAAGGGTGGCTTCGGCGCCTGGAAAGACGCCAGCGGCCCGGTTGAGAAAGTGGAACGGAAGTGAGCAAGCTGCACCTCGTCATCGGCAACAAGAACTATTCTTCCTGGTCACTGCGGCCTTGGATGGCGCTGACAATGGCGGGCATTCCGTTCCGCGAGACCGTCATTCCACTCGATACGCCGGAGACCGCGAAGCTGATCGCTGAGTATTCCCGCGCCGGCCGCGTTCCTGTGCTGCACCACGGGCGTCAGGTCGTTTGGGAATCGCTCGCCATCATGGAGTATCTGGCAGAACTGTTCCCCGAGAAGCAGCTGTGGCCCAAGGCCGTAACGGCACGGGCCGTGGCGCGCTCGGTGGCGAATGAGATGCATGCCGGTTTCGGTGCGCTCAGGTCTGCCTGCCCGATGAATATCCGGCGGGCGAAGAAGCCGGTGCCGATGACGGAGGCGGTCCTGAAGGACATCGCCCGCATCGAAGAAATCTGGCGTGACTGCCGCTCCCGCTTCGGCAAGGGCGGCGTCTTCCTGTTCGGCCGGTTCTCGATCGCCGACGCCATGTATGCGCCGGTTGTCTCTCGTTTCGAGACCTATGCCGTGAAGGTTGCCGACGATACCCGAGCCTATATGGACACGGTGCTGGCAACGCCTGCTTTCACCGCCTGGCGGGAGGCGGCGCTGACGGAAAGCTGGATTGTGCCCGCAGACGAGGTCGATTAGAGCAGCGCCTTCGACAGCTCCCACCCCGCGATACCGCAGATCAGCAGTCCGACGGCGATCATCAGCGGCTTGCGGGGGGCCTTCTTCAGCAACCAGCCCGCGAAGATGGCAGCCGGCAGGCCCCCGAGGATCAGCCCGGCGATGGCGGTCAGGTGATCGGCGATGCCCTTGGAGTCCGACCACACGCCCAAGAAGATGGCGGTGGCAAAGGCCGTGACGACGGCGCAGGTGACGATGAATTCCGCCGCATTCACCGTACCCACCACATAACGCGGGGCCGCCCCTGCGCCGATCAGGCTCGAGGTGACAACCGGTCCCCAGCCGCCACCGCCGATCGCGTCAAGAAACCCACCCGCTGTGCCGAGTGGCGCGATGAACTTCCCGGGTATGGTCCGGTTGGATGGGAACATCAGGCCACGCCAGATGATGACGAGGCCCATGATGCCAAGATAGGCAAAGACAAAGGGGCGGATCAGGCCAGCCGGCGCATTGACCAGCACCATGGCGCCCGCCATGCCGCCCAGCGAACCCGTGATGGCGAGGATGATGAGTACCCGCTTGTCCACGTTGCGGTGGATGATGTGGGACATGCCGGAGGCTGCGGTTGTGAAGAGTTTCGCGGCGTGGACGCTGGCGGAGGTGTGCGCAGGTGGAACGCCGGTGGCCAGAAGCACTGTTGAGGAAATGACGCCATAGCCCATGCCGAGCGCACCATCGATGAGCTGTGCGAAGAACCCGACAGCGGCGAAAATCATGAAATCGTAGAGCGCGGCGTCCATTCCAAATCTCATTAAGCTACATAGTCTATAAACAAGATAGTGTATTGTGGCGAGCAAAATTGGGCTTCGGTACCCTTCTTAATGCCGCAGGCGGGATGGATCGAATGTGGTTTGGCCGTTCACGGTCCAGTGAATTCCGCACTCGGTCTTGCCGCGCCCGGCCCAGCGGCCGGCGCGTGGGTCATCCGGCGTACCGCCCGGCGTGGTGCAGGGCTCGCAGCCGATGGAGAAATAGCCGATCGCGGAGAGCGGGTGGGCAGGAAGGCCATGCGATTTCATGTAGGCGGAGATATCCAGAGCCGAGAAGCCGGCGAGGGGCTCCACCTTTAGACGGCCATCGGCAATCGACAGGAAATCCAGCGTGGCCCGGGCCGCGCCGTGATAACGCTTGCGGCCCGAGATGATGGCCCCGAAGCCGGCCAGCGCCTTCTGAAGCGGCAGGGTCTTGCGGATATGGCAGCACCGGTCGGCATCGCGCTGGTGAAGCGCGCCATCTTCATCCTCGGCGGCGATGTCTTCTGCCGCGGGCGAAATGGTGCGTACGGCGGTAAGGCCCAGCCTGTCGATCAACATGGCCCGATAGGAGAGCGTCTCCCAGAAATGCTTGCCGGTATCGAGGAAGATCACCGGCGTTGCCTTGTCCACCTCCGACACCATGTGAAGCAGCACGGCAGATTCCGCCCCAAAGGAGGAAACGACCGCCGCCCGGCCTGCGAAGTCCCGCAGGATCGGTTCCAGCAACTGCCGGCCCTCGAGGCCGGCGTAACTCTCAAAGATGGTCTTGTCCACCGCACTATCCCGCGTGGGGTTGTTCGAGCCAGGGTTCGGCGTCGGTGTGGCGCTCCGTCCAGATCTCGGGCTCGGCGTCGCGCCGGAACAGGCCGCGCTGATAGGCAAGCGACATCTGGCGCGAAGCCTTCTGCCAGGTTTCAAGCGGGAAACGCTCACCGATATCAAAGGCATCGAAGCCCACCTGCAACATCAGTTGCAACTGGTCGGGCAGCACATTGCCGGTGGCGCGCAGCTCGCCCGTGTAGCCCATCTCGCGCAGCTTGCGGGCCAGCGAATAGGCCCGGCCATCATTGAAGGCGGGAAACGGCAGCACGATGAGCGAGAGGCGGGGGAGCACATTCGCCAGCATCTCCGGCTTGTCCACATTGCCGAGTTGCACGCCCAGCCTGCCGTTGCGTTGCGCGAGTTCGTCCCACGCGGCCAGCAGCCGCTGGAGCGGCACGATCACATCACCGCCCGCGGGCAACGCACCGTCGGCTCCGGCGTGAACCCAGCTATCGGCGACCAGCGTGTTGTCCTTAAGCAGTGGCATAGAGAGCCTCCTTGAAGGGTTTGGCGCCGAGGCGCCGATAGGTGGCGAGGAATTCCTCGTCGGGTTCCCGTAGCTTCAGGTAGGTGTCGAGGATCGTCTCGATGGCGTCGGCCACCTCATGGCCGGCAAAGCCGGGCCCCAGGATGGTGCCGATCGAGGCGTTCTCGGCGGAGGAGCCACCCAGCGTGATCTGGTAGAATTCCTCGCCCTTCTTATCGAGCCCCAGAATGCCGATATGGCCCACATGGTGGTGGCCGCAGGCATTGATGCAGCCCGAGATGTTGATCTTCAGCTTGCCGATTTCATCCTGTCGTTTTGAGTCCGCGAATTTGCGCGAGATCGACTGGGCGACGGGAATGGACCGCGCCGTGGCAAGCGCGCAATAGTCGAGGCCGGGGCAGGCGATGATGTCACCGGCAAGCCCATAGTTGGCGGCGGCGAGGCCCGCTGCTTCAAGCGCCTGCCAGATGGTGAAGACATCGGCCAGCTTCACATGCGGCAGCACGATGTTCTGCGCATGGCTGACGCGGAGCTCGTCGAAGCTGTAGCGCTCGGCGAGATCGGCCATCACCCGCATCTGCTCCGAGGTGGCATCGCCGGGGATGCCGCCGTCGGGCTTCAGCGAAATATTGACGATCGCGTAGCCATCGGCGTGGTGCGGTCCCAGATTGTTTTTCGCCCAGCGGGCAAAGGCGGGGTTGGCAAGTCTGGCCTCCTCGAAGGCAGGCGACCAACGCGGCAGCTTCTCGAAATCCGGTGCGGCGAAATAGGCGGCGATGCGCTTCAGTTCGCGCTCCTCGACCTCAGTGGAAGGGTGCGGCCGCTTCGCATATTCTGCCTCCACCTCTTGCTTGAATGCGTCTGCACCGATCTCATGCACGAGGATCTTGATGCGCGCCTTGTACTTGTTGTCGCGCCGCCCATACAGATTGTAGACGCGCATGATGGCTTCGAGATAGCCGATCAGCTCATGCTGGGGCAGGAAGTCGCGCACCGTCACGCCCACCATGGGCGTGCGGCCGAGGCCACCTCCGACGATCACTTCCCAGCCGATTTCACCCGTGTCGTTCTTGTGGAGGCGGAGGCCAATGTCATGGACCTTCACCGCGGCGCGGTCATTGGGCGCGCCGGTCACCGCGATCTTGAACTTGCGCGGCAGGAAGGAGAATTCGGGGTGCAGCGACGACCACTGGCGCAGCAGCTCTCCCACCGGGCGCGGGTCTGCAATCTCATCGGCGGCGGCACCAGCCCAATGATCGGTCGTGACGTTGCGGATGCAGTTCCCGGAGGTCTGGATGGCATGCATCTCGACATCTGCCAGCGCGTCCAGGATGTCGGCGGCGTCCTCAAGCTTGATCCAGTTGTACTGGATGTTCTGGCGCGTGGTGAAATGGCCGTAGCCCTTGTCCCACTTGTCAGCGATGAAGGCGAGCTGGCGCATCTGGCGGCTCGACAGCGTGCCATAGGGAATGGCAACGCGCAGCATGTAGGCATGAAGCTGCAGGTAGAGCCCGTTCATCAGGCGAAGCGGGCGGAACTCGTCCTCCGTCAGATTGCCCGAGAGGCGGCGTTCGGCCTGGTCGCGGAACTGCTTCGTCCGGTCACGCACGAACTGGTGGTCGAATTCATCGTAGCGGTACATGGTTCAAACTCCTTCAGGGGCGGCAAAGCCCGCGCCCTTGCCTTCAGCCTGCTTGCCGAGGTCGGTTCTGACAGTGGGCCCGAGCGCGCGCATGCGCTCGCGGATGTGGGAGGCGCGCACCCGGCCATCGCGGCGCTCGGCCTCGACGAGATAGGCGCCCGTTACGATCGTCTTCTTCTCATCGTCCTTGGCGCGGGCTTCGAGTGCTGCGGCAGCCGCAGGCTCCAGCGCTAGCGCGGCCTCATCGATGGTTTCGCTCCATTCGCCGCTGCGCGTCAAGAACACGGCGATGCCGTCTCTCAGGCGGTTGGCGGTGATGAGCTGTCCTTTTTCAGGGGCGGTCATGATGCTACTCTCAAAAACTCGCCGCGGCTGTCTTCGCGGGGAGGGAAGGGGATGATGTCGGCAGGTTTCGGGAGCGTGACCGCGGGCACGGTCTCGAAGGCGATCCCCTCGGCGGCAACCGACACGGTTTCCTCCAGCGAGGCCTCGGCCACCGACAGGCGCACGGCGCGCTTTCCGGCCGCGGCCTCGGCGAGGAGAAGGTCGGTCGCGCCGTCATAGAGCTCACCCTTGACCGGCATGCGTACGGCATCGCGCCGCGCCATTTCGAGGATGGCGAGCGGTATGGCATGGTCATGCACGATCACATCCGCCTCCTGCAGCTTGCGCTGGGCCTTGATGGTCAGGAGTTCGGGATCATCGGTGGCGATGCTGACGAAGGAGACACGGCCTTTCGGCGGTTGTGCCTCGGTGGCGAACAGGCTTTCCACCCCTGCGAGATAATTGCAGGACTCGCCTGCGATGAAGGCATCGCGCACATCGCCGAAGAAAAAACGCGACCAGAAGGAGCGCCGGCGGTTGCCAGGCGGAATGGCGGCGGCGACACGCTCACGAAGGGACGCGGCAGCCCTGGCGAGATCACCCAATGCCTGCGGCAGCATCGCGTCGATGCGGGCCCTGAGGCCCTGGCCGAGGATGGGAGCCGTGCCTTCGGTGCCGATGGCGATCACCACCGGATCACGGTCCACGATCGAGGGGATGATGAAGGTCGAGATGTCGGGATTGTCGACCGCGTTGACCGGAATGCCGAGCGCCTGGGCATCGGCTGCAACACGCTCGTTCAGCCCGGCATCGGCCGAGTAGACAAGGGCCGCGCCTTCGAGCAGGCCCGGTTGATAATGGCGCGACATCCAGTTCACCCGGCGCTCGGCGGCCAGTTCATCATGGATCTCGGGCGCAATGACATTGATGCAGGCGCCGGTCTTCAGCAGCAGGCGGATCTTGCGCAGCGCCTCCTCGCCACCGCCCACGACGGTGACGGTACGGTTCTCGAGATCGACGAAGATGGGAAAATAGCGCATGGCATTTGCTCCCGTTTTGGTTTCCGTTCGCTGTTTCAAACGTTCGGTCTTCCGTACACCCTTGGTCTGACAATGCCGATTTCGTTTGAACTTCAATGCGAAAGCGGGCTATCACTCGGGCACGGAAAACACCGGACGCCGGTGTTGTTCGGTTTAACGAACGACAGTTCTAAGTACAGGACGACAAAATGTCAACGCGTCGCGGCAGAAAAGACCAGCATTCTTCCGAGTTCGACCCGACGCCAAGCCTCGGCAAGACGATCCAGCGGTTGCGCAAGGCCTACAACATGTCGCTGGGCGATCTCTCGGAGCAGTCTGGGGTGGCCAAATCGATCATTTCCCAGATTGAGCGGAATGAAACGAATCCAACACTGTCAACGGTTTACCGACTGTCCCGGGCACTGGACACGACCATTGACGAGGTGTTGCGCACGGAGGGGGTGCCGGTCTTCCTCGAGCACCAGTCACGCTCTGGCGTTCCCATTCTGGAAAGCCAGGACGGCCTGTGCCGGCTTGCCATCGCCGGGCCGCTGAACCTCGTTGAACAGGTGCAGTGGTATGATTTCCGCGCCAGGCCAAAGGGCGTTCTCGAATCCGACCCCCATCCGCCGGGAACGGTGGAACATCTCTACATGCTGGCGGGCGAGATCGAGGTCACGTCAGGCGAGGACGTGAAGCGCATCAAGGCGGGCGAGACGCTGCGCTTCCGGGGTGACCTACCGCACAAGATCGTCAATGTGGGTGAGGGTGAGGCCCATGCCACCATGGTTCTCGTGGTGAGGCAGTTGAACACCTCCGACATGCGGGGCGCCTAAGCGTCAGGCCAGCGTGACGGCACCGTCGGGCAGACGCCGGATGCGGCCCGCCAGTGTCAGTTCCAGAAGCAGCGCCGAGAGCAGTCCCGCATCGAGGCGGCTCTCGCGGGCCAGATCATCGAAATCGACCGGGCTGTGTGAGAGCAGGTCCAGAATGGTGCGGCTGTCCATGTCCTGCGGGTCGCGGGCGGGAAGCGGGGGCGGCTCGGGTTCAAAGAAGCTCATCTGCTGCGGCCGGGGTTCGGCACCGAGTGCTTCCAGCACCTCGCGGGCCGACATCAGCAGTGTTGCGCCATCGCGGATCAGCCGGTTGGTTCCCTCGCAGCGCGGATCGAGCGGTGAACCGGGTGCGGCGAATACATCGCGCCCCTGTTCGGCGGCGAAACGCGCGGTGATCAAGGAGCCCGAGCGCACAGCCGCCTCAATGACCAGCAACGCACGCGACAGGCCGGAGATGATACGGTTGCGGCGCGGGAAGAAATCGGCCCGCGGCACGGTTCCGGGGACGCGCTCCGACACGATGACGCCGCGCTCTGCGATGGCCGCGTGTAGCGGCTCATTCTCGGGCGGATAGATGACGTCGAGGCCGCCCGCGACAACCGCGATCGTTCCAGTGTCGAGCGCCGCCTCATGCGCTGCGGTGTCGATGCCGCGCGCCAGGCCGGAGATGATCATGTGGCCCTCGCCGCCGATCTCGCGCGCCAGCTGCCGGGTAAACTTACGGGCGATGGCCGACGCATTTCGGGAGCCCACCATGGCGACCCCGCTGCGCGAGAGCAGCCTGGCATCGCCCTTGATGCAGAGGAGCGGCGGGGCACCGTCTGTTTCCCCGAGGAGCGCCGGATAGTCCGGTTCGCAACTGGCGATGAAGCGCGCGCCGATGGCCTCCGCATTGGCAAGGTCGCGTTCGGCCTGTTCTTGCCCATAAAGGCGCGGGTTGCGGCCAAGGCCGCCCTTCCTCGCCAGATCCGGAATGGCACGCAGAGCTTCCGTGGCGGAGCCGAAGCGGCGGAGCAGGGTGCGGAACGTGGCAGGGCCGACATTCTCGCTCATCGAGAGGCGCAGCCAGTCGCGGCGGGCCTCGTCGCTGAGCGGGGCGGGGGTCATGCCGCCTTTGATTTACCGATGCGCGGTTCTTCACCCTTCAGGATGCGCGCGATGTTGGCGCGGTGGGTGATGAACACCGCGATGCCCATGACGGCCACGGGCAATACAAGGTCGCCGCGGCCCATCAGATAGGCGGCAAGCGGCGAGAGCAAACTTGCCGTCAGCGCCGAGAGCGAGGAGATTCGGAACAGCAGAGCGATCACGATCCACACCGCGATAAAGATCAGCCCGAGCGGCCAGGACAGGCCGAAGAGCACACCGATCGAGGTGGCAACTCCCTTGCCGCCCTTGAAGCCCAGCCACATCGGAAAGAGATGGCCGAAGAAGGCGGCAAGCCCAGCGAGGATCGCGGCCTGCGGGCCGTAGAGCCAGCCCATGAGCAGGGCGGGGATGGTCCCCTTCAGCGCATCGAGGACAAGAGTGAGCGCGGCGACCTTCTTGTTGCCGGTGCGCAGCACATTGGTTGCACCGATGTTTCCCGAGCCGATGGAGCGGATGTCGCCGAGGCCCGCGGACTTGGTCAGGATCAAGCCAAAGGGAATGGTGCCACACAGATAGCCGAGCACCAGCGAGATCACCATTTCAAGGGGCGACAGGCCCATCATGCGTCCTTCTTGTCCCGAAAACTCAGAGTCGAGCGTAAGCGTAAACGCTCTGGCCTGCAACGATGGTTTCCATGCAACGGCCCTCGAGCGTGCGATATTCGAAGGGTGAGTTCTTGGCACGGGAACGGAGGCCGTCGAGTTCCACGACCCATGAGTGGTTCAGATCCACCAGCGCGAAATCGGCCGGGGCACCCGGCGCCAGCCGGCCGGTTTCAAGGCCCAGCAATGTGGCGGGCGTTGAAGACATGGCTTCGATGAGACGGCTCAGGGGAACGGTCTGATCATGATAGAGGTTCAGCGCGGCGGAGAGCATGGTCTCAAGCCCGATGGCCCCGAAGGCCGCTTCCGCGAAGGGGAGCCGCTTGGTGTCGGCGCTCTGCGGATCATGGCCGGAGACGATCACATCGATGGTGCCATCGGCCACGGCTTCGGCCAGGGCGCGCCTGTCTTCCTCCGAACGGAGCGGCGGCGAGAGCTTGAAGAAGGTACGGTAGGCCCCGATGTCGTTCTCGTTCAGCACCAGATGGTGAACCGAGACGCCACAGGTGACGGGAAGCCCCTTCGCCTTGGCGGCGCGCATCACATCGACCGAATGGCGGCTCGAAATCTGTGCGGCGTGGTAGCGGGCCCCCGTCATCTCGACGAGCCGGAGGTCACGTTCCAGCATGATGACTTCGCTCATTGCCGGATTGCCGGAGAGGCCGAGGCGGCTGGCCGTCTCGCCTGCGTTCATGACACCGGAAGAAAGGCTCGGTTCCTCGACATGCTGCACGACGAGCATGCCGAAGTCCCTCGCATAGGTGAGCGCCCGGCGGAATACATTGGCGTTGGCGACGGCCCTGGTTCCTTCGGTGATGGCAACCGCGCCGGCCTCCTTCAGGAGGCCGATCTCGGTCATCAACTCGCCATTCAGGCCCTTGGTGATGGCTGCCATGGGTGCCACGCGCACCGCCGCCGTATCGCGCGCGCGCAGCAGGATGAAATCGACGATGGCCGCATCGTCGATCACCGGCTGGGTATTGGGCATAACGATCATGGTGGTGACGCCGCCTGCCGCCGCGGCCTGCGAGGCGCTGGCCAATGTTTCGCGGTATTCGGCACCCGGTTCGCCGGTGAAGACACGCATGTCGATGAGGCCGGGGATGAGGGTGAGGCCGGTGCAATCCCTCACCGTGGTGCCAGGCCCCAGGCTGTCCCGCGTGACCTTCGGGCCAACGGCGAGGATCCAGCCATCCTCGATCAGTATGCCGCCCCTGCCGTTCAGGCCTTCGGCGGGGGCCACGATGTTGGCATTGATGAAGGCGCGGCGGCCAGCCTGGTGTTTCGCAGCAGTCATGACCGGCCTCCGGCCGTAAGGTTGCGGGAGAGGGCGTCGAGCACGGCCATGCGCACGGCGACACCCATCTCCACCTGTTCCCTGATCACCGACTGGGCGCCGTCGGCCACATCCGAGTCGATCTCGATACCGCGGTTCATGGGGCCGGGGTGCATGACCATCGCATCCGGCTTCGCCAGCTTCAGCTTTTCGGCATTGAGTCCGAAGAACCGGTAGTATTCGCGGATCGACGGCACGAAGGCCCCCGTCATGCGCTCCAGCTGCAGGCGCAGCATCATGACGACATCGGCGCCCTTGAGGCCCGTCTCCATGCTGTGATGCACCTCGACGCCGAAATTGTGCACGCCTGATGGAAGCAGCGTCGACGGTGCCACGGCCCGCACATGGGCCCCAAGCTTGTTGAGGAGGTGGATGTTGGAGCGCGCCACGCGCGAGTGCAACACATCCCCGCAGATCGCCACGGTGAGGCCCTCGAAGACCTGCTTGTGGCGGCGGATTGTCAGGGCATCGAGAAGCGCCTGCGTCGGGTGCTCGTGCTGGCCGTCACCCGCGTTGATGACCGCACAAGAGACTTTCTGCGCCAGAAGCTCGACAGCACCCGAGGACTGGTGGCGCACCACGAGGAAATCCGGCTGCATGGCGTTGATCGTCATGGCCGTGTCGAGCAGCGTTTCACCCTTGGAGACTGCGGAATTGGCGACGGCCATGTTCATGACATCCGCCCCCAGCCGCTTTCCGGCGATCTCGAAAGAGGACTGGGTGCGCGTTGAAGCCTCGAAGAACAGGTTGACCTGTGTGCGGCCCTGCAACACCGGTTGGCGCTTGTCGGTCTGGCGGCTGACCCCGACGTAATGCTCGGCGAGATCGAGAATACGGTGGGCCTCAAGCGATGAGATATCGTCAATTGCCAGCAGGTGCTGGCACTTGACGAGCGGCGGGCGCGGATCATTTGTCATTAAAACCGGGTGTGTAAGGCGTTCCGGCCTGCCCCGCAAGCGGCATCTCCGGCCTGTGCACAGGCCTCAGCTGCCAATATCCGCCAGCGACAGGACCAGCGGTATGGTGAGGGCTGAGACGATGACCTGCAGCGTCAGGATATTGGCGACCATGGCGGCATCTCCGCCCATGCGGCGGGCCAGCACATAGGCACCGGAACCGGTCGGCACTGCGCCGCACAGCAGCGCCACCGCGAAGGCTTCGCCCGTCACCCCCATCAATGTCAGGGCACCGGCCATCAAGGCGGGCATGGCGAGTAGCTTGAGGATCGTTGCGGTAACGATCGGTATCCAACCGGTCACCACCGCACCGAGCATGAGCCCCGCACCGACGGTGAGTAGTGCGAGGCCCAGCGCACCGCGTCCGATCATGTCCAGGACTTGCAGCGCCATGGAGGGCAGTTCCAGCCCGGTCAGTTGCCAGGCCACTCCGCCCAGCGAGGAGAACACGAAGGGATTCTTGATGATGGCGAGGAGCAGGCGCTTCGGTTCGATCGTCGCTTCATGGGCGAACTGCGCCATGATGATCACGCAGAGGATGTTGAGCAGCGGCGTCATGACGGCGGCGCTCACCGCGCCGAGCGACAGCGCCGCGGGGCCGAACTGCAGCGGAATGATGGCGAAGGCGATGAAGGTGTGCCAGCGGGCCGCACCCTGAACCACGCTGGTGAACTGCGGCCCATCAATGCCGAGCAATCGCATCAGTGGGCGATGGAAGAGCACCAGGAACCCGATCATCACGGAAACGGCGATCGCCATGGCCAATGCCATCTGCAACACCGGAACCGCGGTAAAATCCGCTGCGGCGATTTCCTTGAAGATGATGCAGGGGAACAGGACATAATAGCAGATCTGGTCGAGCCCATGCCATTGCGGTTCGCCGATCACCCCGGTGCGTTTCAGTGCGAAACCCACGAGGATCACGATGAACACAGGCAGCAGAGCCAGGAAGACGCCCGTCATCGGAGAGAATCCAGCGCGGCCTGGAGAATCCACGCGGCGGCCAGCTTGTCGATCACCTGATCGCGCCGGGCGCGGGAGGTATCGGCCGCGATCAGCATGCGCTCCACCGCCGCCGTCGACAGTCGCTCATCCCAGAACACCACGGGAACCGGGGAGAGCCTTGCAAAGTTACGGGCAAAGGCGCGCGTGGACTGGCAGCGGGGCCCCTCCGTTCCATCCATGTTGACGGGAAGTCCCAGAACGATGAGCCCGATGTTTTCTGCCCCGATGATCGTCAGCAGGCGTTCCGCGTCTGCGGTGAACTTCTTGCGCGCAATGGTCTCGATGGGCGTGGCAATCATCCGCGTCCGGTCGCTGGTGGCGACGCCGATGGTTTTGGTGCCAAGGTCGAGCCCCATGAGCCGCTTGTCGGCGGGGATGGACGACAGGGCGTCATGCAGCGTGAGATCAGTGGCGGCCATGGGCCTTCACCTAGCCGATCCGGGCCGGGGCGCAAACCGGCAACTTGCCATTCCGGCCCTGCAGGCCGATCATGCCGCCCGAACGCAAGGAGCGCCCGCATGAAGATCATCTTTCACGGACATTCGTCCTTCCGCATCGAAACTGGCTCCTCGGTCATTCTGGTGGACCCCTTCTTCACCGGCAATCCGGCGGCCAAGGCCACATGGCAGGAGGCGGCGAAGGGCTGCACCCACCTGCTTTTGACCCATGGCCATGGCGATCATGTGGGCGACACCCTTGATATCCTCAAAGCGACGGACGCCACGCTGGTGGCGAATTTCGAGATCTGCTCCTGGCTGAATGGCAAGGGGGCCGCGAACTACAGCCCCGGCAATCACGGCGGCCGCATCAGTTTCGGGGACTTCGACGCGGTCTTCACCAATGCCTGGCACTCCTCGGCGGATATC
The DNA here is from genome assembly GCA_964392525.1 of uncultured Aestuariivirga sp. GTDB lineage: Bacteria > Pseudomonadota > Alphaproteobacteria > Rhizobiales > Aestuariivirgaceae > Aestuariivirga. Next base: position 8,731 of record CAYMQH010000007.1, on the reverse strand, counting down.
GTGGCGGGCACCCCGGTTTATCTCGGCAATCCGGCGGGCTTCATCATCGAACCGAAGCATGAGGCGGGAAAGACCATCTATATCGCGGGTGATACCGGCATTTTCTCCGACATGAAGCTTATCAACGATCTCTACAAGCCCGTGATCGGTGTTCTGCCGATCGGTGACCGCTTCACCATGGGCGCCGATCAGGCGGCCTTCGCCTGCCGTAACTTCTTCGATTTCAAGACTGTCATTCCCTGCCACTTCGCGTCCTTCAAGGGTTTCGTCGATCCGGATGCCTCGCGCTTCCTTGCGGCCATGGGGCCGGATGCCGGCAGGGTGAAGGTGATGGCTGCGGGCGAAACGGCCGAATTCTGATGACCGGGAAAGCCGCCAAACGCCCGGTAGGCGCAATCGTCGAGCCGAAACCGCCGGGCTCGAAGCCCGACATGCGGCCGATCCACGGCCGCTTCATGCTGTTGATGCCAGTATCCGTGGGGGAACATGCCCGCGACCTTTATGACTCCTTTCAGTTCTCCGACCCGCATGGCCATGTGTGGACCTATATGCCTTATGGCCCGTGGGATAGCTTCGAGCAGTTCGCGGAATGGCTGAAGGAGCGCGAGGCGGCGCGCGATCCGTGGTTCTATGCCTTCATCCGCCGCGATACGGGCAAGGCTTGCGGCATGGGCGCCTTCATGCGCTGCGATGCCGCCAACGGCGTGATCGAGATCGGCCACATCTGGATGGCTCCCGGCCTGCAGAGAACGCGGGAGGCCACGGAGGCCATCTTCCTGATGATCCGCCACTGCTTCGACGATCTGGGTGTCCGCCGCCTCGAATGGAAATGCGATGCGCTGAACGCCCCCTCGCGCAAGGCGGCGGAGCGTTTCGGCTTCAGCTTCGAAGGCATCTTCCACCAGCACATGATCGTCAAGGGCCGGAACCGCGACACCGCCTGGTATGCCATGCTGGACAAGGACTGGCCCCGCGTCAGGGCCGGCTTCGAGCGCTGGTTGAGGCCGGAGAACTTCGACGGGAAGGGCCGCCAGAAAGCCCCCCTGAAGGTCGCCTGAGCGCGAACGGAGCCTGAACGAACAGGTCTTATTCACAAACCCCGGCCCCTGCGCTACCTCCCCGTGCAGCATTGTCTTGCCAGAGGGTCGTTATGGCGAAAAAGAAATCCGCAATCGAGCACCTGAACAGTGGGCGGGAGCCGCACATCGTCCATGTCATCCCGCGCGGTGCCCCCGGCTATGCGGAGGCCAAGGGCGGAGCCATGGTGGTGTCGAGCCCGGCGGAGGTGGACGCGCTGATCCGCAAGCTTCAGCCCGGGGAGGTCGTCACGCTCGATGATCTCCGTTCGGCGCTCGCGCGGCGTCACAAGGTGGCGGTAGCCTGCCCGGTCTCGACCGCCATTTTCGCCAACATGTCGGCGCGCGCGGCGGAGGAGCGGCGCGCGCGCGGCGTTTCTCAGCAGGAGCTGACACCCTGGTGGCGGGTCCTGCGCAAGGGCGGCTTCCTCAACCCCAAGCTCCCTGGCGGTGTTGAACGCCAGTCGGTGCTGCTCGCGGCGGAAGGGATACGCGCCTCGCCGCTGCGCAAGCAACTGGCCGTCTACGACTATGAAGCGCGCAAGCCCGACCGCAACATCGAGGAGGCATAAAGCCAAGTTGCAGGCCGGTTGAGCGGGTGCTATTCCGCGCCACAGCAGTTTCC
>CAYMQH010000007.1:0-6930 GCA_964392525.1 uncultured Aestuariivirga sp. | reverse complement strand
AAAGCCAAGTTGCAGGCCGGTTGAGCGGGTGCTATTCCGCGCCACAGCAGTTTCCGAAGGATTGGATGAATGTCGGTCGATCATGCAACCGTGAAGCGGGTCGCGCGGCTCGCGCGGCTCAAGGTGAATGAAGAGGACGTGCCCCGGCTGGCGGGCGAATTGAACTCGATCCTCGGCTGGATCGAGCAGTTGAATGCCGTGGATGTTTCGAAGGTGGAGCCGCTCACCTCCGTCGTCACCATGAAGATGAAGATGCGGGATGATGTTGTGACCGACGGCCATTACCCCCAGAAGATCACCTCCAATGCCCCGGCCCAGGAGGATTCGTTCTTCATGGTGCCGAAAGTGGTTGAGTGACGGGATAAAGACAGAACCATGACCAATCTGACGACGCTCACCATTGCCGCCGCGCGTGAAGGCATGAAGAACAAGACGTTCTCGGCGCTGGAGCTGACGGACGCCTATCTTGCCGCCATGGAACAGGCGCGCGTGCTCAATGCCTATGTGCTCGAGACGCCGGACAAGGCCCGCAGCATGGCCATGGCCTCGGACAAGAGGCTTGCCGCCGGGCAGGGCGGGGCGCTGGAGGGCATTCCGCTCGGCATCAAGGATCTCTTCGCCACCGACGGCATCCACACCCAGGCCTGCAGCCATGTGCTGGATGGCTTCAAGCCCGAATATGAATCGACCGTTACCGCCAATCTCTGGCGCGACGGCGCCGTGATGCTTGGCAAGCTCAACATGGATGAGTTCGCCATGGGCTCCTCCAATGAGTCGAGCTACTACGGCAATGTCATCAATCCGTGGAAGCGCACGGGTTCCAACGCGGCCTTGGTTCCCGGCGGCTCGTCCGGCGGTTCCGCGGCGGCCGTCGCCGCGCATATCTGCGCGGGAGCGACCGCCACCGACACGGGTGGTTCGATCCGCCAGCCCGCAGCCTTCACCGGCACGGTTGGCATCAAGCCGACCTATGGCCGATGCTCTCGCTGGGGTGTCGTGGCGTTTGCATCCTCGCTTGACCAGGCCGGACCCATCGCGCGCGACGTGCGTGATTGCGCCATCATGCTGAAGTCCATGGCCAGCGTCGACCCCAGGGATACGACCTCGGTTGATCTTCCTGTGCCGGATTACGAAGCATCGGTCGGAAAGCCCATCAAGGGCCTGCGTGTCGGCATCCCCAGGGAATATCAGGTGGACGGCATGCCAGCCGAGATTTCGGCCTTGTGGCAGAAGGGCGCCCAGTGGCTGAAGGAGCAGGGCGCGGAGATCGTGGAGATTTCGCTGCCGCACACCAAATACGCGCTGCCCGCCTATTACATCGTGGCCCCCGCGGAAGCGTCCTCCAACCTGGCGCGCTATGATGGCGTGCGTTATGGCTTGCGTGTTCCGGGCGACGACATTGTGGACATGTATGAGAAGTCTCGCGCCGCTGGCTTCGGCCGCGAGGTTCAGCGCCGCATCCTCATTGGTACTTATGTGCTGTCCGCAGGTTACTATGATGCTTATTATGTGCGCGCCCAGAAGGTCCGTACGTTGATCAAGCAGGATTTCGACAATGCCTGGAGCAAGGTTGACGTCGTGCTCACGCCCGCAACGCCGAGCCCGGCCTTCGCTCCTGGCGAAATCACCGATCCGGTGCAGATGTATCTGAACGACATCTTCACGGTGACGGTGAACATGGCGGGCCTTCCCGGCATTTCGGTTCCTGCCGGCCTGTCGGCCGATGGCTTGCCGCTCGGCCTTCAGTTGATCGGCAAGCCGTTTGATGAGGAAACACTGTTCCAGACGGCCTCTGCCATCGAAGAGGCGGCGGGTCGCTACACGCCGAAACAGTGGTGGTGAATTCGATTCCCCAATTCAGCTGTCTTCTTCAGGGCCGGGCCTGACCCGGCCATCCTTTTTGGCTGTCACGAACAAGGACGCCCGGGTCAACCCCGGGCGTGAAGCGTGTCGGCGATGACCGTGGCTTACTTCGGCTGAGGAACCACCCGCAGATAGGGTTTCAGCGTCTTCCAGCCCCCTGGGAATTTCTCCTTCGCAGCCTCATCCGAGAGTGAGGCGAGGATGATAACATCTTCGCCCTGCTTCCAGTCAGCCGGGGTGGCCACAGATTTCGTGGCGGTGAGTTGCAGCGAATCCACCACGCGCACGATCTCGTTGAAGTTACGGCCGGTGCTCATCGGATAGGCAACGATGAACTTGATCTTCTTGTCCGGCCCGATGATGAACACATTGCGCACGGTGGCATTGTCCGCCGCCGTGCGTCCCTTGGCGGAGCCGGACGCATTGGGGTGGATCATGCCGTAGAGCTTGGCGACCGAAAGATCCTCGTCGCCGATCATTGGGTAGTTCACCGTTGCACCGGTCACATCCTTGATGTCGTCCTTCCAGCGCTTGTGGTCCTCAACCGAGTCGATCGAAATGCCGATCAGCTTGACGCCGCGCTTTTCAAAGTCGTGCTTCATCTTGGCGACGGAGCCCAGTTCGGTGGTGCAGACGGGGGTGAAGTCCTTGGGGTGCGAGAAAAAGACGACCCATGACCCGTCGATGTACTCATGGAACTTGAGACGGCCTTCGGTTGTGTTGGCTTCAAAGTCGGGGGCGATATCGCCAATTTGCAGTGCCATTTGGGCCTCCAGTGCTGACTGAGATCTTTGTACGCCACAATTCGTTCGGAATAAAGAACATTTCGTCCGGCATTACGCTCAACCCACCTTTGCGGGAATCGCTGGACTCCGGCATGAGTGAAGCAGTCCACCGGAGACAGCCGCCATGTCCTATGTCATTTCCTTCCCGATCCTTGCCATTGTCATCGCCGCCTATCTCATCCTCGCAGCGGGCGGCGGCATGATGCTCGATGCCGATGCCTTTTCCACAACGCTGGCGTCTGGCGCGGCGTTCACACTCAGGGGTGGGGATTTCTTCGTGATCGCCGGCCTGGCGGCGCTGTTCCTCGAGATGCTGAAGGCCGCCCGCGCCAACCGCGCCACGGTGGTGGACCATGTGCTTTCGACGATCACCTTCGCCGTAGCGCTGGTCTGCTTCCTTCTGGTGGAAGGGGCGGGCACGCCCACCTTCTTCCTGCTCATGCTGATGACGCTGATCGACGTTGCCGCAGGGTTCGTGATTTCGGCTTCGGCGGCGCGGCGGAATGCGACCACTGTGAGCAACCGCTGAGATAGACGGTATGCCCTGCGTCCTCTCCCGCTCGCGGGAGAGGACACCTACGCCTTGATGCGCTCACCTTTCGGGTCATAGAAGCTCTGGAACTGCACTTTGGCCGGGCAGCGCTTCCACGCCAGTTCCACTTCCCATGTACCGCTGTCGATCCACTCCTTGGTGACGCCCTCCTTGTTGTGGACGTAGCCGAGCCCCAGTGACAGGTTCACGCGGTGGCCCCAGGCACCCGAGGTGGTGGAGCCGACGATCACGCCGTTCCGGTAGATCGGTTCCTCATGGTAGATCATCGGCGCAGTGACGGAATTGTCTTCCAGCGCCAGGCACACGAAGCGCTTGGGCAGAACGGGAATGGCCTTCTGCTTCAGAAGCGCCTCGCGGCCGATGAACCCGCCCGGCTTGTCCAAGGCAACCGCAAAGCCCAGGCCCGCTTCAAGCGGCGTGTCTTCGTCCGCAATGTCATGCCCCCAGTGGCGGTAGGCCTTCTCCGTGCGGCAGTTGTTCATGGTGTGCATGCCGGCAGGCGTAAGACCGAAGTCCTTGCCAGCCGCCCATAGGGTTTCAAACACATGCGCGGTGAACTCGGTGGGGATGTAAAGCTCCCAGCCCAGTTCGCCCACATAGGTAATGCGGCTGGCGCGCACGCGGGCGAAGCCGATTTCGATCTCCTGAGAGGTGCCAAAGGGGAAGGCGGCGTTGGAGAGGTCCGCCCCCGACACCTTCTCGAGCAGCGCCCGCGACTTCGGGCCCATGATGGCGATCATGGGGAGGCCCGAGGTGATGTCGGTTGCCACGCTGTGCGCGTCCTCCGGCGTGTGGCGCTTCAGCCAGGCCATGTCGCGCGTTTGCGGCGCCGAACCGGTGACGACGAGGAACTTGTTTTCAGCCAGCCGTGTGACGGTCAGATCCGCCTCGATGCCGCCGCGGTCATTCAGCCACTGGGTATAGACGACGCGCCCCGGCGCGACATCTACATTGGCGGCGGAAACGCGGTTCAATACGGCGCAGGCATCGCGGCCTTCCACCGAATATTTGGCGAAGCTCGACTGGTCGAAGAAGGCGCAGTTGGTCATCAGCTGCTTGGCCTCGAAGTCGGCGCAGGGCCACCAGTTCTGGCGGCCGTAGGAGTACTCATATTCCGGCTTCACGCCATCGCGCGCATACCAGTTGGGGCGCTCCCAGCCATTCACCTCGCCGAACACCGCGCCCATTTCCTTGGTGTAAGGATAGAGCGGCGAGCGGCGCACCCCGCGCGAGGTTTCGGCCTGCCGGTAGGGCCAGTGCATGGCATAGAGAAGGCCCAGGCTCTCCGTCACGCGCTCGCGCACATAGTTCTTGACGGACTGGAACGGGTGGATGCGGCGGATGTCCATGCCGCTCACATCCATCGGCGGATACCCATTCTTGATCCACTTGGAAAGAACCAGGCCAGCGCCACCGGAGGACTGGATGCCGATGGAGTTGAAGCCTGTGGCCACATAGACGTTCTTCACCTCTGGTGCTTCGCCGAGGAAATAGCGGTTGTCAGGCGTGAAGGCCTCAGGGCCGTTGAAGAACAACTGGATGCCGGCGGTTTCAAGCAGCGGAACGCGGTTGATGGCATTGGCGAGGATCGGCTCGAAATGATCCATGTCTTCGGGCAGCGTCACGAAGGCATGCTCTTCGTCGATGCCGCCGCCACCCCACGGCTTGGCCTTGGGCTCGAACGCGCCCACCATCAGCTTGCCTGCGTCTTCCTTGTAATAGGTGCATTCATCAGGCACGCGGACAACGGGCATGTTGCGCGGAAGCTCGGCGATGGGCTCGGACACGATGTAGAAATGCTCGCAGGCATGGAGCGGAATGTTGACGCCGATGGAGCGGCCCAGCTCGCGCGACCACATGCCAGACGCCACCACCACCTTGTCCGCCAGAATGGTGCCATCCGCCGTTTCGACGCCGTAGGCCTGGCCGTTCTTGACGAGGATCTTCGAGACTTTCACATTCTCGAAAATCTTGGCCCCGCGGGAGCGGGCACCGGCTGCCAGCGCCTGGGTCACGTCAATCGGGTTCACCTGTCCGTCCTTGGGCAGGAACACGCCGCCCTTGACGTTTTCAAGGTTGTAGTGCGGCAGCCGCTCGCCGATTTCGGCGGTGGAAATCACCTGAACGTCAAGGCCGAAATTCTTCGCCATGGAAGCCCCGCGCAGCAACTCCTCGAGGCGGCCATCTGTCAGGGCGATGGAGATGGAACCGTTCTGCTTGAAGCCGGTGGCCTGGCCGGTTTCCTGTTCAAGTCCCTCGAACAAGGTTGTTGTGTATTTTGCCAGCTCAGTGAGGTTGCGCGAGGCGCGTAACTGGCCGACGAGGCCCGCCGCATGCCATGTGGTTCCCGACGTCAGCTGCTTGCGCTCCAGCACCACCACATTGGTGATGCCCTCCTTGGTGAGGTGATAGGCCACAGAACAGCCAACGATGCCGCCGCCGATGATGACGACGTCAGCGCGCTGGGGCAGGGACTTGGACATGGGCAATCTCCGGATCAATGGTGAATTCTTCTAACAGGTGAAAACGGGCGGGTGGAAGCGCCAGACTGTCTCACGGGGCGGGGCCAGCCTCTCACCGGTTCAGGGTCCAGCCGCCAATTTCCTTTGCGGGACCAATCCGTTTGCATTAAATCCGTTCGAAACAAAGAACGGATCGTTCCATGCATCAGGGTGACATCTCCCCCGCCGAAGCCTACCAGCGGCTCCAGAACAACCCCTCTGCCGTTTTGGTGGACGTGCGCACCCAGCCTGAATGGGTGTTCGTGGGCGTGCCCGCCGTCGAGCGGCTGATCCGCCTGTCCTGGCAGGTTTTTCCCTCCATGCAGGTGAACGGCAATTTCGTGGCCGAGATTGACCAGATGGGCCTGCCCAAGGATGCGGAAATCCTCTGCATCTGCCGTTCGGGCGCGCGCTCTGCCTCTGCCGCTTCGGCCTTGACGCAAGCCGGCTACACCAATGCCTGGAACGTTGCGGAAGGGTTCGAGGGCGACAAGGATGCCGCCGGCCACCGCGCCGCGCTGGGGGGCTGGAAACATGCCGGCCTTCCCTGGGTCCAGAGCTGAGACGAGTTCGATACGATGAAGAAGACGAAATCCGATCCCAGCGCATGGGGTGATGCCACGAAGCTTGTCCGGGGCGGGCTGGACCGCACCAGGCATGGCGAAACCTCCGAGGCGCTCTTCCTGAATTCGGGCTTCGTCTATGATGAACCAGAGACCGCCGAGCGGCGCTTCTCCGGCGAAGACGACGGCTATGTCTATGGCCGTTATGGCAACCCCACCGTCACAATGTTCGAGGAACGCCTGGCGCTGCTGGAAGGGGCTGAAGCCTGCTACGCTGTCGCCTCCGGCATGGCGGCCGTGTTCGGCGCTCTTGCCTGCCAGTTGAAGGCGGGCGATCACCTCGTGGCGTCGAAAGCGCTTTTCGGCTCCTGCTATCAGATCGTCACGTCAATCCTGCCGCGCTTCGGCATTCGCACCACCTTGGTGGATGGCGGCGACCTCCAGGCATGGACGGAGGCAATCACGGCGGACACCAAATGCGTGTTCCTCGAAACGCCGTCAAACCCGACGCTCGAAATCATTGATCTCGAAGCCGTCTGCGCCATTGCCAAGGCGAAGGGCGCGAATGTTGTGGTGGATAACATCTTCGCCACCCCCATCCTGCAGCGTCCGCTGTCCTATGGCGCGGATGTGATCGTCTACTCCGGTACAAAGCACATGGACGG
>CAYMQH010000006.1:28921-66924 GCA_964392525.1 uncultured Aestuariivirga sp. | reverse complement strand
AGCGATTCCCACTCCGCCCGGCTCATCTCGGCAAGGGATTTGGTTTTCCAGAAAGGCGGCGCGTTCACCATGTTGTGCTTATGCCACGGAACAGCGGCGGAAAGTCAACCTCCAGCACTGGCGCTGGCCCCCGGCTCACGCTAGCCTGTGCCGGGTGGGGCGCGTTTTCGTCACAATCCCCCCTTATTCGGCTGGCAGCTCCCTGAACGGTTACGTAACGCGTGTCAAAGATTCCGCCCCGCCAATCATTGTCCGGAAAGCTGTGGCGGGCCGATTCCGCCTTGAGCACCGCCGTCTTTGAAAGCTGGGACTTCCTCAGGCGCACGCATTCGGCCTATCAATCTTTTCTCACGCGGTTCCGGTTGCGCGGCCCCAAACGCCTGATCGTCGATCTCGTTGACGATGTCCTGACCTTCGGTGTGATTGCCTGTTTCGTGGCTCTGGCCTATGCGCTGCCGCCGTTTTCCGGCACGGGCGATGTATGGAACCGTGGCCGCGAATATGCCGTCACCTTCACCGACGCCACCGGAGAAATCATCGGGCGGCGCGGCATCCGGCAGGATGACGCCATTCCGCTGTCCGACATTCCGCCCCACATGATCAAGGCTGTGCTCGCCACCGAGGACGCCCGCTTCTTCGACCACTTCGGCGTTGACGTGATTGGTACGCTGCGCGCCATCATTCAGAATGCCCGCGCCAATGACGTGGTGCAGGGCGGCTCCTCCCTCACCCAGCAAGTGGCGAAGAACCTCTTCCTCTCGCCGGAACGCACGATCCGCCGCAAGGTGCATGAGGCCTTCCTCTCGCTGTGGATCGAGGCACGGCTTTCCAAGGAGGAGATCCTCAAGCTGTATCTCGACCGCTCCTACATGGGCGGCGGCGCTTATGGCATCGAGGCGGCTTCGCAATTCTATTTCGGCAAATCGGTCCGTGACGTCACCTTGCCGGAAGCCGCCATGCTGGCGGGCCTGTTCAAGGCGCCCAGCAAGTTCGCGCCGCACCAGAACATCGAACTGGCGCGGGCGCGGGCCAACACGGTTCTCTACCGCATGCTGGATGCAGGCTTTCTCACGCAAGGCGAATTGCTGGAGGCAAGGCGCCAGCCCGCCGTGGCGATCGAGCAGAAGATTTCCGACAGCCCCAACTGGTTCCTTGACTTCGCCTACCGCGACACGCTCGCGCTGATCGACAAGAAGGGCCTCGCCGGGGACTACGTGCTCGAGGTGAAGACAACCATCAACCTGCCACTGCAGACGGCGGCGCAGACCATCGTGAATGAAGAACTGGCCCTCAACGGCGAAGCCCTGCACGTCGCGCAGGGGGCGGTGGTGGTGATGGCGCCGGATGGCGCGGTCAAGGCGCTGGTCGGCGGCAAGGATTACGAAACGAGCCAGTTCAACAGGGCAACGGATGCGCTCCGCCAGTCCGGGTCGTCCTTCAAGCCCTTCGTCTACATGGCAGCGCTGCTGCAGGGCTACAAGCCGGATGACGTGGTGGTCGATGGACCGGTGGCGGTCGGCAACTGGGCGCCGCGCAACTACACCGGAAAATATGCCGGGCGCACCACCCTCACCAATGCGCTGGCGCACTCCTACAATTCCATTCCGGTGAAATTGATGATCGACATCGGCCGCAGCGCCATCATCAATACCGCCCATCTCGCCGGAATACAGGGCCAGCTCGAAACCTGGGCACCGATGGTGCTGGGCACCAGCGCCCTCACCCTCATCGACCTGACGGCCGGCTATATCTCCTTCGCGTCAGGCGGCTATGCCGCGAAGCCCTATGCCGTGCTGGATATCCGCCGCTCCAACGGCGACCTCCTCTATGCGCGCGACAGCGATCCCGATAGCAGCGGCCCGCCGCACCGCGTCTTCCCGGAAGAGAAAGTCGCCGAACTGAATTCCATGTTGTCCGCCGTGGTGAAGTCCGGTACAGGCCGCCGCGCCGATCTGGGCTTCGCGCCGCAGGGCGGCAAGACCGGCACCAACCAGGGCTACCGCGATGCCTGGTACATCGGTTATACCGGCCACTACGTCACGGGCGTATGGGTCGGCAATGACGACTTCACCCCGATGAAGGATGTGACGGGCGGCCTCCTGCCCGCGCCCATCTGGCGGCGCGTCATGGTGGAGGCGGAGCGCGGGCTCACCCCCATCGGCCTCGCCGGTGTTCCCTATGATGAAAGCTACGCCGCAGCAGCGGCCGCGCTGCCGCGCGAAGCGATCGAGGAGGACATCAGCGGCGAGGCCATGCAGGCTAAAGGTGCCAACACCCCGCCGATGGCGGGCGAGGATGTGAACAGCGTGCTGAACGGCATGTTCGACCTGTTCGAAGACTCGCCCTCCACGACCGCCGCAGCAGCCACCGCCGCGGCGGCAACGGCAACGGCAGCGGCAGCCAGGCCCAGGGTTGCCCAGGGTCAGCAAACGCTGGTGCTGCCCAAGGCCAATGTGGAACAGCCCGAAACACGGCAGCAGCGGCCCCGCATCCTCGACCAGATCTTCGGCAAGGAAGACGAGGAGGACGGGGGCGCGCGTGAGGAAAAGCGCAAGAAGAAGAAAAAGAAAAAGAAGAAAACCCTGTTTGAGAGAATTTTCTGACAGCCGCCATGCGCCGATTCATCTGGGCCTCATCATATCTCGCGGGCGGCATTGCCGCCGGATGCCTGTCGGCCCTGGTGGTGATCCAGTCGGCGGGCGTTGAGCCGCTGGCCGATGATCCGCCATGGATCAGCCGGGCGGAAAGCCTTGCCGGCCGGCAGTCCTTCCTCGTGCGCGCCCACTACATGATGGAAGGCCGGCTTCCCCCCGCCCCCGGGCAATTGACGGAGGCCACGGCTGAAACCGACGCCGATGGCCGGCCGCTCACCAGCAACTGCATGTACCGGCTGACTGCGGCCGGGCCGCTGCCGGCCTGGTGGAGCCTGAGCGTGACCGGCGGGACTGATCCACAGGCCGCACTTCAGGCGGCCGCGGACAGCACCAGCGTGCTCCATGGCGGCGATGGCCAAGTCACCATAACCGCGGCCACCGCGCCGCAACCGGGCAACTGGCTGAGGATTCCGGGCACCCGCCGCTTCACCCTCCTGTACTGGGCCCTCGCCGACGGCGATGAAGACGAAGCACCGCCCTTCGTCATCACGCGGGAGGGCTGCCCATGAGGGCGCATCTGTTCTGGGCCGCCGCGGCGCTCGCAGCCGCCATCGCGGCATACGCCGCCTTCGCGCTCTATGTACCGGGCTGGTGGTTTTCGCGCAGCCTGGCGAGGCTTGCGGCGGTGCATGGCCAGAACACGTTCTTCATTCTGGACGCCGCCGAACAGGCGAAACTGTTTCCGGGCCTGCCGCGCTTCGGCGTCACGGGCGTTTGCCTGTTCGACGTGTCGAAGGGTGACGTGACGTTTTCCGCCGACCTGCCAGACGGCTTCTGGCTGACCACGATCTACACAAGCAAGGCGGAGCCCGTTTATTCGGTGAACAACCGCCAGTCCGGCGAGAACATGTTCAGTGTCCGCCTGTCGCAGGCGCCGGGCTTGCTGGAGCAGGTGATGCAGGCAACGGAGAAGGAAGCGGCCGACACCGGCACGGGCTGGACCGTCGAGTCACCGGAGGCCCGAGGGCTGGCCGTTGTCTGGTATCCGGTGGCGGATACGGGCCTCAGGCCCGTGGCGGCGAAGGCGGTGGCACGCTCGCGCTGCGCGGTAACGCCGGCAGTCCGTCAGGGTACGGAATAATCAGCGCCCGAATTCGATGTCGCCCGTGGCCGGCCGCCGCGGCGGGCGCTTGCGCGCCGAGGGCAGCCTCTCGGCGAGGTCATGGAGGCGCTCGATGCGTACACCGGTGAAGATCACGACCTCCGCCGAAGCGCCATCCGGCAAAGTGGCCGGGGGCCGGACGCGGGCTAGCGGGAATTCGACGACGGCACTGTGGTATCGGGCTGTCATGGCATTACGTCCGGATGTTTGCCTCTCCGTTTTGACGACACTGAGCACCGGATGGTTAACAAGGCGTTAAGTGGCGGGCGTCAGGCCTGCGGTACCATTGCGGTCCTCCACCTCGACGATCCAGATGTCTGGATCGGAGCGGATGCGGCGCTCGAGAAGCGCCAGCGCATCGTCAGTGGTCGCGGGCGGCGCCGTCTCGATGATCCAGCGGCGGTCTCCCCGCTCATCATGGGAAGCACCGGGCGATGGGCCGAAGAGATGGCATGTGCCATCGAGGTGGCTCACGATCACATAGACAGCACCAGCCTCTTCCGCACCCTTGCGTACCACCGCGCCGAACAGGCCATTGGCCATGGCGCGGCGCAGGAAGGCGCTGACCCAGATGGAAGACTTGAGATTCACGCCGCTACGGCTGAAGGCCCGCGCCGGACTGGCCGCTGACCTTGCTCAGTTCAGCCAGCAGCGCGTCATCGATGGTGCCGGTGGCCTCGAGGTTGCGATCCCGCTGGAAGGCGGCGATGGCCTCCTCCGTCTGGGCGTTCATCTCGCCGCTGATCTGGCCCGGGCTGTAAGCGAGTTCGGCGAGTGTCGTCTGAACGCGGCGCACCCTGGCGCGGGCTTCGGCATCGGGTGAGGGTTCGACCGTCCCGGTGAAGAGCGAGGCTTCCGCCACCTCGCGGGTGAAGCGGATGTGCTCGGCCAGTTCTGCGGAGGGCTTGCCATCGGGCTTCAGGCCCGCCGCGGACTGATAGGCGGAAATGGCCTCACGAGTCTTGCGGCCGGCCACGCCATCGATGCTGCCCTTGTAGTATCCCGCAGCAGCGAGTTCGCGCTGCACGGATTCGACGACCGGATCATACTTCAGCTGAATGGTGCGGGAGATGTTGTCCTGCTTGGCGGCGGTAGCCCCCTCGGCGATTGCCGCTTCGGCATCACCACTGGCAATCACTGCGGCGCGCTCCACCCGCGGCTGGCCGAACAGCGCATTGCCCGCAACAGCGACCGACATCACCGCCGTCAGGCTCCAAGCGGTGAATGGCGCAAGCCGCCGCCTCGGTTCGTCAATCTGCTCCCTGTCACGCATTCCGCCGACCCGACATCACTGTTCTGCCGGAACGCGCCCGACGCGACGCTCCGCTCCACGCCAAACTTGCACCCATCACGGTTAACGGGGCCTTTCCGTCATAAACTTCCCTCTCCCGCCAAGGGTTAATGCAGGGTCAATGCGGGCCTCAGGGCTTAACGCAATATAAGCCAGTCCGGCGCAAGGGCCGCGAATCCGCGGCAAAATCATGGCATGGAGGGTGCATGCGCATCTTCCGCACATTGATCCTTCTCGGGGCAGCAGGCCTGTTCCTGCCATCGCCGCCGGAAGACCCGGCTGTCCATCAGGCGGAGGCAGAGGGCCCCTCGGCCTTCGAGATGATGTCCTCCGCCGGTGCCACCGCCGCCGATGCAGCCACCTTCTGCAGCCGGCAACCCGACGTCTGCGCCGTCGCGGGCTATCTTGCCGGGCAGATGGAACGAAAGCTGCTCTATTCAGCCTCCCTTCTCTGGGGTTGGGCCTGGGAGGATACAACGCCGGGAGATGGCGGCGGTGCCTCCGAGGGCATGACCATGATCAGCGTCGCAGGAGATGTGCCGGAATCTGACCCTTCCGGAGCCTCCGGCAGCACGCCGCAGGGCCGTTCCACCCTGAGGCTTGATGACCTGATCCCCGAATGGCGCGGGCCGTCCCGCAACAAAGACGGTTGAGCTTCCGGCGGGCGCGGCCTATCTGCTGCTGCAGACATCAATAGCGCCGGAAGCCACTGACGTGAACGCCATTGCCGATCTCCTCGCCGACTTCGACGTCATGGATGACTGGGAAGACCGCTACCGCCATGTGATCGAACTGGGGCGCGAGCTTCCCGAACTTCCCGCCGAAGATCATTCGGCGGAGAACAAGGTAAAGGGCTGCGCCTCGCAGGTATGGATCACATCGCAGGTCAGCGGCGCAGCGCAAAACCCCGTGCTCACCTTTCTCGGCGACAGCGACGCGCTGATCGTCAAGGGCCTCATCGCCATCGCCTTCATGATCTATTCAGGAAAGCCTGCGCGCGAGATCCTGTCGACCGACGCGGGCGAGATTCTCGGCAAGCTTGGCCTGTCCGGCCACCTCACCCAGCAGCGCTCCAACGGCTTCGCCTCGATGATCCAGCGCATCAAGCAGGACGCGCAGAACGCCCTTCAGGCATCTTCCAGTTCCACCTGAGGAATGACGGGCCGCCAATCCGGCAGGCCCCACTGAGACAGGCGCGCGTGGGCCCCTGGCGGCTTCAGCAGACCATAATGCCGGGCCAGTGCGGTGAGCGCCAAGCCCAGCACCGCCTTGCCGCTGCGCTGCGGCAGGTTCAACACCCGCTCCGCCTGTTCGAGGCCCGCCGAGAGGCAGCAGACCTGGGTGAGGATGCTGGCAAGTTCCGGTCCGACAGCTTCGAGCGCCGTCATGTAGCGCTGGCGCGCGGCAATGGCCGCATTGCTCTGTTCGGCTGTTGCATTGGCGCCCCGCCCGCCCGCGCCGGCCATGTCCCAATTGGTGGTGGTGCGCCGCGCCATCAGGGCGCGCTCGAAATCCAGGCGCAGCTTTTCGCCAGCCAGATATTGCACATCGCTGATGAGCGGCTGGCCTGCCTTGTCCTTGCGGGTGCGGAGCCACGAAAGCGGACTTTCCGCATCATTGAAGGCGGGCGCGGCGCGCGGCCTCTCCTCAGGTTTCGGCGGGCGGTGCCCGGTGAGGGTTTCAGGGGACTGCCTCGGCGGCCGGCGCGTGGACTGCATGACGAACTCTCCTTACGTCAAAAAACCTAACCGAGATCGAATGAGGAATCAATACCTATCATAGGTTTTTCCGGAATGGTCCCGGAGTAGGCTGGTGTCAGGCATGGAAAAGACGGTCAGGCTTGATGTATGGACCTGGGACATGGCTGACGCGCCAGCAATTGCACCCCGCCATGACGAGCCAACACGGTGAGGCGTGAAAGGCTGCTCAGGCGAAATTGGCCTGACGCTGTTCGTATTCGATGACGGAGAGGAAGTAATCCAGCCCCAGCACCATGCAAACGCCGTTGCCATCGGCCGCGGCGAGCGGCAGCCTCAGCCAGTACTGAACGAGGTGTTCCTTGTTCACCCTGGGGCCACGCACGATGCCCTGCGTCGGCTTGCCGTCGAGCACGGTGTGGCGGTAGGCCGCCAGCCAGTAGTCACGGCTCTGGCCAAGGTCGAGGTCATCGAGGCGCGAACCGGTGATCTCCCGGTCGAACACGTCGCGAAGCCGCGTGCCCGCCAGGCGCACACGGCTCTGGCCCAGTTCGGTGGCGACATCAACAAGGGACAGGAAGGGCAGAAGCCTTGGGATATGGGCCGGATTGATGTCGGCGCGGCACGGCATCATCTTGCCCTCCCCGCGCGACAGCCAGTAGTCATATAACTGGCGCTGTTCGGGCACCACAAGCTGTGCCCTGAACGCTATGTTGACTGACCCCATAGCCAACGATGCCCTTTGCCGAATCACCCGCCCAAATCAACGATCCGTTTATGAATCGTGAACAGGTGATCCGCAAGAGTCAGCAGCAGTAAAATTGCTAAGCTTGTTTGCCGCGGCGCTGGCCGAGGCCCATGGTCTTGGCAAGGTTCGAGCGTGAGTTGGCGTAATTGGGCGCAACCATGGGATAATCGGCCGGAAGGCCCCATTTCTCGCGGTACTGTTCGGGCGACAGATTGAAATGCGTGCGCAGGTGCCGCTTCAGTGATTTGAACTTCTTCCCGTCCTCAAGGCAGATCAGATAGTCCGGCGTGATCGACTTGCGGATATTGACGGCCGGCTTGATCTCGCCCCCCGCGCCATCCTTGGTGGCCGGCGCGCCCGCTGCCTGTTCGAGGGCGCGGTGCACTTCGGTGATGAGCTTCGGAAGGTCCGCCTGTTCCACCGCGTTCCGGCCGACATAGGCCGCCACGATCTGGGTTGCCAGTTCAATGAGCTGGTTCTTGGTGTCCATGCGCGGCCGTCTTTCCCCCGGGAGTTGGAATGGGCTCCATCTTTAGGCGAGACCATCCACAGGTTCAACAACCCCGCCGCCCCCATGGCCGCAACGCTTCACTTTTTCCTCCCGATACACCACATTGGCTGACGGAAAGAGAGACACCCCATGACCAAGATCGAGAAATCCGACGCTGAATGGCGCGCGGCCCTGTCGCCGGAGGCCTACCGTGTGCTGCGCGAGCATGGCACCGAGCGCGCCGGCACCAGCCCCCTCAACCATGAGAAGCGCCAAGGCACCTTCGCCTGCGCCGGCTGCGGCAAGGATCTGTTCGCCTCCGACACCAAATTCGAATCCGGCACCGGCTGGCCCAGCTTCTTCGCGCCGATTGCCGATGATGCGGTCGGCACCAGCGAGGACCGTTCCTGGTTCATGCGGCGCACCGAGGTGCATTGCGCCGATTGCGGCGGCCACCTCGGGCACGTCTTCCCCGATGGCCCGCGCCCGACGGGCCTGCGCTATTGCATGAATGGCGTTGCCCTCTCCTTCAAGCCGGGTAGCGAGGACTGACCCCATGACCGACCATCTTCCGAAACCGCCGCGGGCGGAAAAGCGCCCGCGCGTCGAAACCTGGCACGGCCATGAAAAGCGTGACGACTACCACTGGCTGAAGGCGGAGAACTGGCAGGAGGTGATGCATGATCCCTCCGTGCTGCCTGAGGAGATCCGCGCCTTCCTCGAAGGTGAGAACGCCTATCACGAAGCCGTGATGGCCGACACGGCGGCGCTTCAGGAGACGCTGTTTCATGAACTGAAGGGCCGCATCAAGGAGGATGATTCCTCGGTTCCCGCACCCGATGGAGCCTTCGAGTATTATTCGACTTATGTGAAAGGCGGCCAGCACCCGCGTTATTGCCGCAGGCCGCGCGGCACGGATGGCCCGGAACACTTGCTGCTCGATGGCAATGCGCTGGCCGCGGGCCGCGACTATTTCCGATTCGGCGGCATCAGCCTGTCGCCCGATCAGTCGCGCATCGCCTGGTCCTTCGATGGCAATGGCTCGGAATTCTATGAACTGCGGCTGCGCGATGCCGGAAGCACCGCGGACCACCCGGATGTGCTCGGGAACACGGCGGGCGGTGCCGTGTGGGCGGCGGATGGGCGAAGCTTTTTCTACACGCTGCAGGATGATAACCACCGCCCGCTGAAAACCTTCCGCCATGTGCTGGGCAGCAAGCAGTCCGACGACAGGCTGGTGTATGAGGAAAAGGACACCGGAAAGTTCACCGGTGTCGGCATCACCAGTTCGGAACAGTGGATCACCATCGACATCCACGACCATGACACCTCCGAGATCTGGCTCATCCCGGCGGACCGGCCGGAGGAAAGCCCGAAGCTTGTCGCCCCGCGCGTGACCGGCATCGAATATGAGATCGAACACTGGAACGACCGCTTCATCATCCGTACCAATGCGGGGGATGCGGAGGACTACAAGCTCGCCAGCGCGCCAGTGAGCGACCCCTCGCCCGCCAACTGGGAGGACCTCGTACCGCACCGGCCGGGCATCTTCATCGTCGGCTATGTGGTGCGCAAGAACTGGCTGATCCGCATGGAGCGCGAGAATGCGCTTCCCCGCCTCGTGGTGCGCGACATGGCAAGCGGCGAAGAACATGCCATCGCCTTCGACGAGGAGGCCTATTCGCTGGGCTTCGGCGAGATGCGCGAATATGATACCGACATATTGCGTTTCACCTATTCCTCCATGACCACCCCTTCCCAGGTCTTCGACTACAACATGCGTGATCGCACCCGAATCTTGCGCAAGATGCAGGAGGTGCCGAGCGGGCATGACCCGTCACACTATGTCACGCGCCGCATCCTCGCACCCGCCCATGACGGCGAGGCGATCCCCGTGACGCTGCTCTACAGGAAGGGCGTGGCGCTCGATGGCTCGGCACCGCTGTGGCTTTATGGCTACGGCTCCTACGGGATTTCGATTCCGGCGGGCTTCAACACCAACATACTATCGCTTGTGAACCGCGGCTTCATCTATGCCATCGCCCATATCCGCGGCGGGCAGGAGAAAGGCCGCCGCTGGTACAAGACCGGCAAGATGGCGCACAAGGCGAACACCTTCCGCGATTTCATCTCCTGCGCCGAACACCTGATCAGCCAAGGCTTCACGCGCAAGGGCCAGATCGTGGCGCAGGGCGGAAGCGCAGGCGGCATGCTGATGGGGGCGGTTGCCAACATGGCACCCGACCTGTTCCGCGGCATCGTGGCGGAGGTGCCTTTCGTCGACGTGCTCACCACCATGCTGGATGACACGCTGCCGCTGACGCCACCCGAATGGCCCGAATGGGGCAACCCGATCGAGAGCAAGCAGGCTTACGAAACCATCGCCGCCTACTCACCCTATGACAGGGTGGAGGCGAAGGACTACCCCAGCATCCTCGCAGTCGGCGGCCTGACCGACCCGCGCGTGACATACTGGGAGCCTGCCAAGTGGGTGGCGAAACTCCGTGAACTGAAGACTGACGACAACCTTCTGCTCTTCAAGACCAACATGGGCGCAGGCCATGGCGGGGCATCGGGCCGCTTCGACCGGTTGAAGGAGGTGGCCTTCGTCTATGCCTTCGGCCTCAAGATATGCGGACTGGCCGATGCTGGTTGATGCGAAGAAGGCAACGCTGCTGCTGGTTGACATGCAGGCACGCCTCCTCCCCGCCATGACGGGGGGCGCGGACGCCGAGCAGCGCTGCGCCATCCTGATCAAGGCGGCAAGAACGCTCGATGTGCCCGTGGCGGCTTCGGAGCAATATCCGAAGGGGCTGGGCCATACCGTGCCGGCCCTTGCGGCGGAGATCGGCAATGCGCCGGTGTTCGAGAAACTCGCCTTTTCCTGCTGGAGGGACAAGGCGATCCGGGCGCATCTGATTGCCGCCCACGAGGCCGGGCGGCCGCTGGTGATCCTCGCCGGGATCGAGGCGCATGTCTGCGTCATGCAGACGGCGGTCGATCTGGCGGCCGCAGGCTTCGGCGTCTTCGCGGTGGCCGATGCCATGGCCTCGCGCGCGCCCGCCTCCCATGCGCTTGCCATGGAGCGCATGCGGCAGAACGGGGTTGCCGTGGTCAACACCGAGATGGTGGTGTTCGAACTCCTCGGGCAGGCGGGCACGGCGGAGTTCAAGTCGTTGTCCGCACTGGTGCGCTGATGGAGGTCCTCATCACCATCGCCGATCCCGCCCATCCGCCCGTACGGGCTCTCGTCGAGGAACTCGATGCCTATCTCATTCCGCTCTACCCGGCGGAGAGCAATCACCTGCTCGACATCGAAACCCTGCGCCAGCCGGAGATGCGCTTCTTCGCCGCCACCGGCGATGGCGCGGTGCTGGCCATCGGCGGTTGCTGGCTGCACCGCGATTATGCCGAGGTGAAACGCGTCTATGTGAAACCCGAAGCGCGCGGGCTTGGCCTCGCCAAACAGATCATGCAGCACATCGAGAACGAAGCCCGCACTGCGGGCTACACGCTGGCCCGGCTGGAGACGGGCATCCACCAACCCGAGTCGCTCGGCCTCTACCGCCGGCTTGGTTATGTAAGCTGCGGCGCGTTTGGAGACTACCCCGCGGATGACCCCAACAGCGTCTTCATGGAGAAGCAGTTGGGGTCATCGAACACTCCGAAATCACGCCCAATATCTCATCATGGCCGGACTTGATCCGGCCATCCTGCTGAGCCGCAGGAAGGCCACGCGGGTCATGCCCGCGGATGAAGGGTTTATGGAGCCGGCAGATATCACCCCTTCGGCGTGAAGATCACGAAGATCTTCCTGAGATTCCCTTCCGACTTCCAACTGTTGGGCGTTCCTTTCGGCACGAAGAATGTATCGCCCGCGCTGAAGCGTTGCGTAACACCCTTGTCATCCTCGAATTCCACGCTGCCCTCCAGCAGGTGCATCAGTTCGTGGCGTGGAAAGTCGATGAGCTTCCTGTGATAGCCTGTGGTGTCCCACACGCCAATGTTCAACTGGCCTGTCGCGTCGGTGAAATAGTCATGCGTGTGCTGGCTGGGCACGGGCGAGAGCAGCATCGCGGGCGGCGGCGGCGCTGACGGGGCGGCTTTCACCTTCGGGTCGATCTTGATGGGGTGCAGCGGTCCCTGGTTCACCAGGCCCGAGGCATCCTCATGGATGACGAAGAACTTCTTCACCGGAACCGGCTGGGTCCAGCGGCAGCGGGTGCCCTTGGGCAGGATGAAGCTCTCGCCTGCCTTGACCGAGGTGGTGCGGCCCTCCTCGACGATCACGACTTCACCTTCCAGCACCATCATGAATTCATTGACGGGCCAGTCGAACCAGCGGGATTCGTTCGCGCCCTGTTCCCAAACGCCAGCAGACAAGCCGTGGGCCTTGTCTTCGAACAGGATGGCGCCATTCTGCTTGCGGGTGCCGGAAATCACATCGGAGCCGGAAAAATCCTCCCAGGCCTCCAGCGCGACACCGGGCCGGAACGGTATAATTGCGGGTTTCGTCATGAAATATCCTCCCATCCGGTGATCCTAGCGGGGTTCCTTGCGCGTTCAAGCAGCAGAGACTAGATAAGGCTCTCATTTTCAAGGAGGAACGAACGATGGCTCTTGAACTGCCCGCCCTGCCTTACGCCTATGATGCGCTGGGCCCCTACATGTCGAAGGAAACCCTCGAGTTCCACCACGACAAGCATCACATGGCCTATGTGACCAACGGCAACAATGCCCTGAAGGACAGCCCGCTGGCGGACAAGTCCGTCGAAGAGATCTGCAAGGCGGCCTTCGCGGACAAGAACGCGGCACTCATCAACAACGTCGGACAGCACTACAACCACGTTCATTTCTGGAACTGGATGAAGCCCAATGGCGGCGGCAAGAAGATTCCTGCCCGCCTGCAGGCGGCGATCGATGCCGATCTCGGCGGCTACGACAAGATGCGCACCGACTTCATCCAGGCTGGCGTCACGCAGTTCGGCTCCGGCTGGTGCTGGATCGCCAAGAAGGACGGCAAGCTGGTGATCATGAAGACGGCGAATGGCGAGAACCCGCTGATGCACGGCGCTTCCCCCATCCTGGGCTGCGACGTGTGGGAGCACAGCTACTACATCGACTACCGCAACCTGCGCCCCAAGTATCTGGAAGCCTTCGTCGACAGCCTGGTCAACTGGGATTACGTCGACGAGATGTTCTCGAAGGCGTAAGTTCGCCTTGCAATGAACCGATGGACGCGGCCGGGCATTGCCCCGGCCGTTTTAATATCTGCCGTGCGTGTTGACGTGTTGGGGGGTGAACTTGGTAACCGTATTAGACGGCCATAATGTTTTGCTGCTCCGCCTGTGGAGCAAGAGGCAGGGCGATCCCGTCAAGGACTTTCTCCGCGGCGATGGCGAGGGCCACATGGACCTGCCGCGCATGCTGCGGGGCGGCTTCGCGGGTGGCTTCTTTGCCATCTTCGCGCCGAGCCCCCATGAGGGCGAGGAAGACGACGAGGACATGAACCCGCCGCTGGCCGGCGAGATCGCCCAGCCTGCCGCCTTGGCCGCGACCATCGGCATGGCGTCGCTCCTGTTCCGCATCGAGGAGGCCTCGGAGGGCCGTTTCAAGGTGTGCCGCAGCGCAGCCGAAATCCGCGCAGCCATCGCCGCAGGCCAGGTTGCCGCCATCTTCCACATCGAAGGCGCCGAGGCGATCGATCCCCAACTTCGGACGCTCGACGTCCTGCACCAGGCGGGGCTTCGCTCGCTGGGCCTTGTCTGGAGCCGCTCCAATGTGTTCGGCCATGGCGTGCCGTTCCGCTTTCCCGCCTCACCCGATACCGGCCCCGGCCTGACGGAAGCCGGCAAGGCGCTGGTGAAGCGCTGCAATGAACTGAAGATCATGGTGGATGTCTCGCACCTCAACGAGAAGGGCTTCTGGGACGTGGCGCGGATCAGCAACGCACCCATGGTTGCCACCCATTCCAACGCCCATGCCAAGTCCGCCTCCTCCCGCAATCTCACGGATGAACAAATCAGGTGCATCGGCCAGTCGGGCGGGATGATCGGCCTCAACTTTGCCAATGGCTTCCTGCGCGAGGACGGGCGCTGGCAGAGCGAGAACGGCCTCGACAGCATGATGCGCCACCTCGACCATCTGATGAGACTGGCGGGCGAAGACCATGTGGGCCTTGGCTCGGATTTCGACGGCGCGCGCATTCCCGCCCAGATCGGTGACGTGGCCGGCCTTCCCCGCCTCGCCCAGGCCCTGAAGGCCCATGGCTATGGTGAGGAACTGGTGGCCAAACTCACCGCCGGAAACTGGATGGATGTGCTGGAGCGGAGTTGGGGCGAATAGGGGATTGCACCGCATTATTAGCACTGCTAATAAACCTCCATGAAACTTTCCGAGTGGCTGGTTAATAGCGGTACGTCGCAATCCGCGCTGGCGCGGCAACTGGGCATCACCCAGGGCCGCGTGTCCCAGATCGTGGCAGGGGCTCAGCCCTCGCTCGAACTGGCGAACAGGATTGCCGCCGCCACTGGCAACAAGGTGCGCCCGCAGGATTTTGGAGGTCAGGACATGGCGAACGAACACAGGCTCGACACCGTCGAGGAGGCCGTGAAGGCCATTGCCGCGGGCGAGATGGTGGTGGTGGTCGATGACGACGACCGCGAGAACGAGGGCGACCTGATCGCGGCGGCCGCCAAGATCACCCCGGAGCAGATGGCCTTCATGGTGCGCCACACCTCCGGTATCGTCTGCACGCCGATCACGGCGGAGGACGCCCGTCGCCTGAAGCTTGATCCCATGGTGGCGCTGAACGACGCGCCGATGGGCACCGCCTTCACTGTCTCCATCGACTACAAGGAAGGCCTCACCACTGGTATTTCCGCACGGGAGCGCGCCGCCACCTGCCATGCGCTGGCCAACCGCAATGTGGTGGCCGACGATTTCGTGCGCCCCGGCCACATCTTCCCGCTGGTTGCCAAGTCGGGCGGCGTGCTGATGCGCTCGGGCCAC
This sequence comes from uncultured Aestuariivirga sp., assembly GCA_964392525.1. Classification (GTDB taxonomy): domain Bacteria; phylum Pseudomonadota; class Alphaproteobacteria; order Rhizobiales; family Aestuariivirgaceae; genus Aestuariivirga. The sequence goes on along the minus strand of CAYMQH010000006.1, from coordinate 51,931 downwards.
ACCGAAGCAGCCGTAGACCTCGTGAAGCTCGCCGGGCTTCACCCCGCAGGCGTCATCTGCGAACTGGTGAATGACGATGGCTCTGTGAAGCGCGGGCCGCAGGTCATGGCCTTCGCGCGCGAGCATGGCTTCAGGATCATCTCTGTTGCCGATCTCATCGCCTACCGCCAGCGGCGTGAGCGCCTCGTCGAGCAGACGGCGCAGTTTGATGTCGATACCGCCATCGGCAAGGCCCGGGGCTTCTCCTATGTGACGCCCTTCGACCAGGTTGAACAACTGGCGCTGGTGTTCGGCGATGTGAGTTCCGGCAAGAACGTGCCGGTGCGGCTACACCGCGAGAATGTGCTCGAGGATGTGTTCGGCGCGCGCACCACGCTCACCAAGGTGTTCGATGTGTTCAAGCGCGAGGGCTGCGGCATTCTCGTCTATCTGCAGGAAGGGGCCGCGGGCGTTCCCGCGGGCCAGATGGCAACCGAGAAGACCGGCAGCGCCGCCCAGCGACAGCAGAGCTGGCGGGACGTGGGGCTGGGCGCCCAGATCCTGCGCGACCTCAATGTCAGCTCGATCCGCCTCGTCTCGTCCTCCAACCGGCACTATGTCGGCCTGTCGGGTTTCGGCATCGAGATCTCGGAAACGATCAAGCTCGATTGATCTGGCCCTTGTTCTTCCTCCCCCTCCTCGGAGGAGAGGAATTGCCATGACTTTCCGAAGGGCCCCGACTTGCTCTAAGCTCTGGCCATGACAGCGATCCGCAAACCGCAGACGACGACTGGCGAACCCGTGCTGATCGGCTGGCGCGAGCGCGTCAGCCTGCCGGCTCTCGGCATCGGCACCTTCACCGCCAAGATCGACACCGGCGCGCGCTCGGCAGCGCTGCACGCCACCAGCATCGAGCAGGATGATCACCATGTGACCTTCATCCTGCCGCTGCCACGCCGCAAGCACCGCTGCCGCCTGCCGCTGAAGGGCCTCAGGCGGGTCAAGAGTTCGAGCGGGCACACCGAAACCCGTGCCGTCGTCGAGACAGAGGTGAAGATCGGCCGCCACCTCCTGAAGATGGAGGTCACCCTCACCGACCGCACGGACATGGGCGTGGCCATGCTGCTCGGCCGCTCCAGCATCGGGCACGGCTTTCTCGTGCACCCGGGGCGGACGAACATTCTCTCACCCCGGAAACGCAAGACATCATGAAGATCGCGCTGCTCACCCGCAATCCGAAGCTCTATTCGCACCAACGCCTGATCGAAACCGCCGAGCGGCGCGGCCATGAGATCGTCGCCATCGATTATCTCAAGTGCTACATGAACATCACATCCCGCAAGCCGGAGCTTCGCTACCTCGGCACGAAGCTCGAAGGCTTCGACGCGGTGATCCCGCGCATCGGCGCTTCCCACACATTCTATGGCATGGCGGTGCTGCGCCAGTTCGAGATGATGGGCGTCTACCCGGTCAATGAGTCGGTGGCGATTGGCCGCTCACGCGACAAGCTGCGGTCGCTGCAGCTTCTGGCGCGTGATGGCGTGGGGCTTCCCGTGACTGCCTTCGCCTATGATTCCAAGCGGACCGACGACCTCTTGTCGATCGTCGGCGGTGCGCCCGTCGTGATCAAGTTGCTGGAAGGCACGCAGGGCATCGGCGTGGTGCTGAGCGAAACCCACAAGTCCGCCAAGTCGGTGATCGAGGCCTTTGACGGCGCCGATGTTTCGATTCTGGTGCAGGAATTCATCAAGGAGGCCGAAGGCCGCGACATCCGCGCCTTCGTCGTGGGCCGCTCGCTCGTGGCCAGCATGGAACGCCGCGGCGGCAAGGATGATTTCCGCTCCAATCTGCACCGCGGCGGCACGGCCGGTATGGTCGAACTGACGCCGCTCGAGAAATCCACCGCGCTGAAGGCTGCGCGGTCCATGGGCCTCAATGTGGCAGGTGTCGACATGCTGCGCTCGGCGCATGGCCCGGTGGTAATGGAGGTGAACTCCTCCCCCGGCCTTGAAGGAATCGAAAAGGCGACCGGCATCGACGTGGCGCAATCCATCATCAAGTTCATCGAACGTAACGCAAAGCCCGGCCGAACCAGAACCCGGGGCACAGGATGACGGGTGCCTTCACCATCGGCGAGCGCGACGTGCAGCGCTGCCAGCGGGCCACGGTGGACCTGCCGGTCAGCACGCTTTCCAACCACACCCATGTGACGCTGCCAGTGCATGTGGTGCATGGCGAGGCCAAGGGTCCGGTGATCTTCCTCTCCGGCGCGATTCACGGCGACGAGATCCAGGGCGTCGAAATCATCCGCCGCATCCTGAACCACCCGGCGCTGATGAAGCTTTCAGGCACGGTGCTGGCGGTGCCCATCGTCAACAGCTTCGGTTTTCTGAACCACACGCGCTACATGCCGGACCGGCGCGACCTGAACCGAAGCTTCCCCGGCTCCGACCGCGGCTCGCTCGCCAGCCTTGTGGCAGATATCTTCTTCCGGGAGGTGGTGCTGAAGAGCCAATACGGCATTGACTTCCACACGGCGGCACTCCACCGCACCAACCTGCCGCAGGTGCGGCTGGCACCGGGTGAGCCGGAACTTCTGAAAATCGCGGAATCCTTTGCACCGCCGGTGATCCTGATCTCCAAGCTGCGCGAGAAATCCCTGCGCCTTTCGGCGGGCGAGGCAGGCGTCAAGGTCCTGCTCTATGAAGGCGGCGAGGCGCTGCGCTTCGAGGAGGCGGCCATCGACACCGCCGTCAAGGGCACGCTGCGGGTCATGGCGCATCTTGGCATGATCGAGGCGATGCCGCGTCCGCCCGCCAAGGATACGGTGTTCTCAGACGCCAGTTCATGGGTGCGGGCACCGGAGAGTGGCATCCTGCACACCACCCGCCGTATCGGCGACCGCGTCGGAAAAAGCGAAGTGGTGGGCGTGGTGGCCGATCCGCTTGGCCAGACCTCCGTTCCGCTCGTAGCGGAGGATGACGGCATCATCGTCGGCCGCACCAACCTGCCGCTGCTGAACCGCGGCGATGCAGTGTTCCACATCGCCAAGGCGAAACCGCTGTCCACGATCCGGAAACATTCCGAAATGGCCGTGACGCTGGCCGACGAGGACGAAATCATCTAGCCTGACCTCCATCATTCGCGGGAGGGCAGTCATGTCCACGGAATCGGATCTCCGCAAGGCGGTCGCGGCGGGCCTTCTGAGCGAAGCGCAGCGCGGCAGGATACTGGCCTATCTCGCTGCAGCCGGTGAGACCCCGGATGAGGCCGTACCTCCCGCTGTGAAATTCGACCTCACCCATGTGCTGTGGTATGGCGGCGCGCTGATCGTCATGGCCGCGATGGGGCTGTTCTCCACCACCGCTTTCGGCATGATGGGCGGCTGGGCGTTGTTTGCTACCGGGGCGGCCTATGCGCTGGGCCTGTGGTTCGCGGGCCGCTATCTCTGGCGGCGGAACCTGCGCACGCCCGGCGGCCTGTTGATCGCGGCGGCCACCGCCATGGTGCCGCTGATGATCTACGGCATTCAGGACGCGCTCGACCTGTGGAAGTATGCCCAGGGCAAGCCCGGAAGCTACCGCGACTTCTTTCCTTATGTGAATGGCAGCTGGCTCTATATGGAGATCGGCACGATCCTCGCCGCCATCGTCGCGCTGCGCGCCTACCAGGTGCCCATGCTGCTGCTCGTCGGCGGCATCGCGCTGTGGTTCATGTCGATGGATCTTGCCATGTGGTTCACCGCAAGCCCCACCGATTTCCATGACTTCGAAACACGCCGCGCGGTCTCCATCTTGTTCGGCCTGGCGATGATCGCCACCGCCTGGACAATCGACCTCAGGCGGCCCACGGGGCCAGACCTCGGCTTCTGGCTTCACATCTTCGGCGCCGCCGCCTTCTGGGGAGCGTTGACGGCAAGCCCCGAGTCAACCGAACTCACGCGCGTCATCTACCTCCTGATCAACCTGCTGCTGATCGGCGTGGCGCTCCTCCTCGACCGGCGCATCTACGCCGTGTTCGGCGCCATTGGTGTTGCAACCTATCTGGGCTATCTCGCCTATGACATCTTCAGCGACATGATCCTGTTCTCCTTCGCGCTCTCGGCGATCGGACTGGGGATCATCGTGCTGGGCCTGTGGCTCAACCGCAATTATGCCGCACTGTCCGCAGCCATCGATGCAGCGATGCCAGACGGCTTGCGGCGTCTCAGGCCGAAGCGGGCGTGATGGTGAGCGCCCGCCTCACACCGTCTTCGCAAGGTCGCGGAGCTTGAATTTCTGAATCTTGCCGGTCGAGGTCTTGGGAAGATCGGTGAACACCACATGGCGCGGCACCTTGTAGCGGGCCATGCCAGAGCGGCACCATTCGATGATCTCATCCGCCGTTGCGGCCTTTCCGGGCTTCAGTTCCACGAAGGCGCAGGGGGTCTCACCCCATTTCTCATCAGGCCGCGCCACCACGGCAGCCGCCTGAATGGCGGGGTGCTTGTAGAGCACATCCTCGACCTCGATCGAGGAAATGTTCTCGCCGCCCGAGATGATGATGTCCTTGGAGCGGTCCTTCAGCTGGATGTAGCCATCGGGATGCAGCACACCGAGGTCACCCGAATGGAACCAGCCGCCGCGGAAGGCTTCCGCCGAGGCCTTGGGATTCTTCAGGTAGCCCTTCATCACGATATTGCCGCGGAACATCACCTCGCCCATCGTCTCGCCATCGGCGGGTACGCGCTGCATGGTGTCCGGGTCCATGACGGTGAGGTCTTCCAGCGCATGGTAGCGCACGCCCTGCCGCGCTTTCCGAGCGGCACGCTGCGGAGCATCGAGCAGGTCCCAGTCCGCCTTCCAGTCATTGACCACGGCGGGCCCATAGGTTTCTGTCAGGCCATAGAGATGGGTAACGTTGAAACCCGCTTCCGCCATGGCGGCCAGCACCGCTTCGGGCGGCGGAGCCGCGGCAGTGAAGAACTCGACCTTCTGCGCGAGCGGGCGCTTCTCGGCGTCGGGAGCATTGAGGATCGTGGACATGACGATCGGCGCGCCGCACAGATGCGTCACCCTGTGATGGGACAGCGCCTCCCAGATGAGATTGGAGCGCACCCAGCGCAAGGTCACATGCGTGCCGCCGACCACCGACAGCGACCACGGGAAGCACCAGCCATTGCAGTGGAACATCGGCAGCGTCCAGAGATAGACCGGATGCTTCGGCATGGAGGCGGTGAGCACATTGCCCTGCGCCAGCAGATAGGCGCCGCGGTGGTGATAGACCACGCCTTTGGGATTTCCTGTGGTGCCCGATGTATAGTTGAGCGAGATCGCCTCCCACTCATCCGCAGGCCACAGCCATGCGAAGGCGGCATCGCCGCTGGCGAGGAACTGCTCGTAATCGATTGAGCCGACGCGCTCGCCGTCAACCGGGAACTCAGGGTCGACGTAGTCGATCACGATGGGATGCGGCCCCTCCATCAGCGCCAGCGCGTCCTTCGCGAGTTTCGAGAACTCCTTGTCGACGATCAGGATCTTCGCCTCAGCATGGTTGAGCGAGAAGGCGATGGTGGCGGCATCGAGCCTCGTGTTCAGCGTGTTCAGCACCGCGCCCGTCATTGGCACGCCATAGTGGCATTCGAGCATGGCGGGCGTGTTGGCGAGCAGCACCGACACCGTGTCGCCCTTTTTCATGCCGGCCTTGGCAAGCGATGATCCAAGCTGGCGGCAGCGCGCATAGAATTGTGCGTAGGTGGTCCGCTGCGCCCCGTGTATGATCGCAAGCTGATCCGGATAGACCGCCGCGGAGCGCGCGAGGAAGGTGAGCGGCGTCAGGGGCTGGTAGTTGGCGGCAGTCTTGTCGAGGTCGATATCGTAGGCGGACATTCCGGAATCCCCAATCTTCGTCTGGCGGGGTTGTAGACCACTCCATCGCGCCGTCAAAGCGAAGTGAGACCTTAGGCGGAGACCGCCGCCCGGCACCGGAACACCCTTTGGTTCACGATCCGAGAGTCTTCAACACCGGCCATCAGAGCCACAACCGGTGTTTGCCTGCCAAGACCAGAGGGGCAGGCGCAGGCGCCATCATGCGTTCGGCACAGGGGCAATGGCCCGCCCTGCTGCGGGGATCATGACCCATACCAAATGACGATGATCGCAGGCCTTGTCAGAGGGTGGCGAAACTGTCGATAAAGGCTCGGAATTTTGCCTTGGGAGGCCTGTCCATGAGCCGTTATCACGAAACCTATGCCCACTGGAGGAAAGACCCAGAGGGCTTCTGGGCCGAGGCCGCAAGGGGCCTCGACTGGACGAACCCATGGAGCGCTGTCTATGCGAAGGTGGATGGCCTCGACCGCTGGTTCGTGGGGGCGGAGTGCAACACCTGCTGGAACGCGGTGGACCGCCATGTGAAGGCCGGCCACGGCGAGCGCCTCGCCGTCATCTACGACAGCCCGATCACCGGCAAGAAGGCCAGATACACCTACAATCAACTCCTTGACGAGGTGGCAACCCTCGCTGCAGCGCTGGAGGATCTGGGGGTTCGCAAGGGCGACCGTGTCATCCTCTACATGCCGATGATCCCGCAGGCGCTGTTCGCCATGCTGGCCTGCGCCCGGATCGGGGCCGTTCATTCCGTGGTGTTCGGCGGCTTCGCGCCGCCGGAGCTTGCCACCCGCATCAATGACTCGCAGCCCAAGGCCATCATCACCGCTTCCTGCGGCATCGAGCCGGGCCGCGTCATTCCCTACAAGCCGCTGCTCGACCAGGCGCTCGATATTGCTGCCCATCGGGTGGAAGCCTGTATCGTGTTCCAGCGCGAGCAGGTGACGGCGGAGCTGAAGCCCGGCCGCGACCATGACTGGGACGACATCACCCGCGTGGCCAAGGGGCTTGGCCGCAAGGCCGACTGCGTGAGTGTGAAGGCCACGGACCCGCTCTACATCCTCTACACCTCCGGCACCACGGGCCAGCCCAAGGGCGTGGTGCGCGACAATGGCGGGCACATGGTGGCGATGAAATGGTCCATGGACAATGTCTACGACATCAAGCCCGGCGAAGTGTTCTGGGCCGCCTCGGATGTGGGCTGGGTGGTTGGCCATTCCTACATCGTCTATGCGCCGCTGCTGCAGGGCGCCACGACCATCGTGTTCGAGGGCAAGCCTGTCGGAACACCCGACCCCGGCACATTCTGGCGCATGGTGGAGGAGTATCGCATTGCCGCCCTGTTCACCGCACCAACCGCCTTCCGCGCCATCAAGAAGGAAGACCCCGAGGGCACCTATATCGGCAAATATGACCTGTCATCGCTGCGCACGCTTTTCCTCGCCGGCGAACGCGCCGACCCGGACACGGTGAAATGGGCCGAGGACAAGCTGAAGGTTCCGGTGGTGGACCACTGGTGGCAGACCGAAACCGGCTGGGCCATCGCCGCCAATCCGGTGGGGCTTGGCATGCTGCCGGTCAAGCATGGCTCGCCGACCGTCGCAATGCCGGGCTATGACATTCAGGTGCTGGATGAAGGCGGCCATGAAGTGCCGCGCGGCACGCTGGGCGCCATCTGCGTGAAGCTGCCACTGCCGCCTTCCTGCCTGCCCACGCTGTGGAACAATGACGACCGCTTCCGCAAAAGCTATCTGTCGCATTTCGCCGGCTATTACGAGACAGCGGATGCGGGCTATATGGATGCCGATGGTTATCTCTACATCATGGCCCGTACCGACGACATCATCAACGTTGCGGGCCACCGCCTCTCGACGGGCGGCATGGAGGAAGTTCTCGCCGGTCATCCGAACGTTGCCGAAACGGCGGTGATCGGCATTGCCGACCAGCTCAAGGGACAGGTGCCCGTGGGTTTCGTGGTGCTGAAGTCCGGCGTCTCCCGCCCGGCTGCCGACATCGAGAAGGAATGCGTGGCGCATATCCGCGAGAAGATCGGCGCGGTGGCCGCCCTCAAGACCATCGTCGTCGTGCCGCGCCTGCCCAAGACGCGGTCCGGCAAGATCCTGCGCGCCACCATGCGCAAGATCGCCGACAAGGAGGACTTCAAGACACCTGCAACGATTGATGATCCCGCGATCCTCGATGAAATCCGCGCCGCTCTGGCGGCAAAGGGGATCGGGGTCTGACACCACCCTGCATCCGTCACCCCGGCGAAAGCCGGGGTGACGGTGCCTGTGTCACTCACGCCCCTGCCGGCGCGATGAGCCTCTTGTAGAGATGCCATGTGGCGTGGCCGAGAACCGGCAGCACCACCAGCAGGCCGAGGAACATCGGCAAGAGCGCTGCGAATGTCAGCACCACGATGATGATGCCCCAGCCAATCATCGGAACCAAATTCTGGAACACCGCCTTGAAGCTGGTGATGATGGCGGTGATCAAATCAAGTTCGCGCTCCAGCAGCAAGGGAATGCCCACCACCGTGGTGCAGAACAGCACGAAGGACAGAAACGCCCCGACCGCCGTGCCGACGGCGAGGAAGCCGATTCCCTCCGGTGTCGACGTCACAACACCGACGAAGGCCTCGACGGTGGAGAAGGACTTGAAGCCGAGGAAAATCGCCATCAGCATCCTGACCTCGTAAAGCCACATCCAGAATATGAACAGGACGACAAAGGCCATCCATGCCACCTGGCGCTTGCGCTGCGCGATGATGACGGTGAGGATCTCACCCCATCTGAGCGGCTCGCCCGCTTCCAGCCTGCGGCTCGTTTCATAAAGACCCACGGCCACGAAGGGGCCGATCAGGGGAAAGCCCACGGCAATGGGAATGATCCACCACGGCTCATGATAGACGCGCAGCAGAAGATACATGGCGATGCCTCCCGCGGCATAGATGCCGCCGAAGAACAGGCCGATCAGAGGGGCTTTCAGGAAATCGCGCCAGCCCTCGCCAAGCGCCGCCGTCACATCCGAAAACGTGATGGCGTTGATCTTCACGGCCGGTGGCCGTGGGGGAACGGTCGTGGTTTCCTCGGTGGCGGCGTTCATCTGATCCTCCCGTGGACGTCTGTCTGGCACATTTCAGGACCGCGCTCCGCCGTTCCCCAACCTCGAAGCGCGATTGGCGGCAGAATGCCGTGTGGCGGGCTGCTCCGCAATCCGCTAGGAATGCACTGCAACAATTGACGTGACCTTCCTGATGCAACCTTCCACCCCCACCCGGGCCCGCTGGGCCGTGGGCGCAACCTTTCTGCTCTGTGGCATCATCATCGGCGCATGGATTCCGCATGTGCCGCTGGCCAAGGAGCGCCTCGACGTGGGCCCCGGCATGTTCGGCCTGGCGTTGCTGGCCATAGCGGGCGGCGCGGTTTGCGCCATGCCGCTCGCCGGTGTGCTGATCAACCGCTATGGCAGCGCGCGGATGATCCTCGTCACCGGCGTCCTGTTCTGCCTCACCTTCATCGGCCCGATCGTTGCGCCGGACTTTGCCTCATTCATCATCGCCGGTTTCGCCATGGGCGCCATGATCGGCAGCCTCGATGTGTCGATGAACGCCCATGGCATCGCGGTTGAAAAGGCACTGCAGCTGCCCACCATGTCGATGTTCCATGGCCTCTACAGTGTGGGCGCGCTGATTGGCGCCTTCGGAGGGGCCGCCCTGCTCGAGGCGTTCGGAGAACTCCAGCAGGCGCTGGTCATTGCCCTTCTCTGCCTTGCAATTCAATTCAGCGCCGCGCGCTTCTTCCTCGGCAGCAGCGTTGACAAGGGCCTGTCGGGCACGCATTTCGCCTGGCCGACCCGCGCCACCATCGGCCTCGGCCTCCTGTGCTTCCTCGCCCTGATGATCGAGGGCTCGATCATGGACTGGGCGGCCATCCTGATGCGCGAGAAATTCATGCTCACGGCCAGCTCCGCCGCGCTGGGCTTTGGGTTCTACCAGTGCGGCATGGCGGCAGCCCGCCTCAGCGGCGACTGGATCAGGCTCCGCTTCGGCGCGGTCAAGATGGTGGTTGTAAGCGCGCTGCTGACCGCAGGGGGAACGGCTGTGGCGCTGCTCGCCCCCTCGCCCGCACTCGCCCTCGCCGCCTTTGTCTTTGCGGGGCTCGGGGTGGGCAACATCGCGCCTGTGCTGTTCGCCGGCGGCGGACGGCTCGAACCCGATGCGCCAGGCCGGGGCATCGCGGCGGTCACAACACTCGGCTACTCCGGCTTCCTGGCCGGCCCGCCGCTCATCGGCTTTGCCGCCCAGGTCACAAACCTCAACGCGGCCCTCTTCCTGACGGTCATCGCCGCCCTTATCATTGCCATCTTCGCACGGTCGGTGCGCCCGGCGGACAGCTATTGAGGTGAGCACATGAACTTCAGGGGCAAACGGATTGTGATCACAGGCGCTGGCCGCGGCCTCGGCGCGGCCTTCGCCACGGTGCTTGCGGACCTTGGCGCAAACATCATCATGACCGGGCGCAACCTTGAAAACCTGAGCGCGGCGGCGGAAGCAATCAAACTCCGGACCGGAATACGGCCAGACACCCGGTTGCTCGACATGGCAGATCCTTCCGCCGTCACCCGCTTCGCCACGGAACTGCACGATGAAGGCCAAGCGCTCGACATCCTCATCAACAACGCCGCGCAATGGCTTCCGGGGCCGATGACCGAACATGATGCGCTGGCCATCGCCCAGACCATTTCCACCAATGTCACGGGCACCATGCTGTTGACGCGCGGCCTCGTTCCGCTTCTCGAGAAATCCGGCGCGGGCGACATCATGACCATCGTGTCGATCTCGGGCATGCCCAATACAAGGCTTCAGACGGCATCCATCGCCTATGCCGCCAGCAAGCAGGCACAAGCCACCATCAGTGATGGCTTGAGGCAGGAACTGAAGGGCCGCCCGGTACGGGTTCAGGCCGTCTTCCCGCCCTATCTCGAAGACCTTTCACCCCTGAACGAGAACGACTGGCGTGCAGAGCGCCCGGCAGATTCGCTCGTCACCAACCGCGACATCGTCGAGACCGTGCTGTTCGCGCTGACGCGGCCACGTCACATGACGCTTGCAAGCGTCATCATTGATCCGGACACCGGCGGCATCACCTGACCGCCACAGCTAAATCGAGGAGAAGAAGACGTGAGACTTGAAAACCGCATTGCCATCGTGACCGGGGCTGCCCGCGGCATCGGCCTGTCCATCGCCGAGCGTTTTGTGCAGGAGGGCGCCAAGGTCATCATGTCAGACGTGCTCGACGCCGAAGGCGAGCGGGCCGCGAAAGCCATCGGCGCGACCTACCGGCATTGCGATGTGTCGAGCGCGGCGGAGGTCAATGCACTGGTGTCCTTCACCGTCGAAACCCATGGCGCGGTGGACATTCTTTCCAACAATGCCGGCATCGCGGTGGGTGGCGATTTCCTGGAGGTGACAGAGGCCGATTTCGATCGCGTGATCGCCGTCAACCTCAAGGGCTCCTTCCTCACGCTGCAGGCCTCAGCACGCCACATGGTGAAGCAGGCGCAGGCCGGGCGCAAGCCGGGGGCCATCGTCAACATGTCATCCGTCAATGACACGCTGGCCATTCCTGGCATCGTCTCCTACTGCGTGTCGAAGGGTGGCGTCTCTCAGCTCACGCGATCCACAGCACTCGCACTCGCGCCGCATGGAATCCGCGTCAATGCCATCGGTCCGGGCACGATTGACACCGACATGGCCAAGGGCGTTCTCGCCGACAAGGCAGCCCTGAACCGCGCCATGTCGCGCACGCCGCTGGGCCGCGTGGGCGCGCCTTCGGAAGTCGCCTCGATCGCCGCCTTCCTCGCCTCTGATGATGCAAGCTATGTGACCGGCGAGACCATCTATGTCGACGGCGGCCGCATGCCGCTCAACTACACGGTGCCCGTCAAAGACTGAGGCGGAGGCCACTCACCCGACGGTAATCACCTGGCCCGTGATGGCGCCATCAACGCTCTTGGCGAAGGCGAGGCCAACGCGGGCGGAGGAGACCGGCTCATGGCCGGGAAAGAAGCCGTCATATTTCTGGGCAGATTCTTCGAGAAGCCCGGGGCTGACCGCATTGACGCGGATGCCACGCGGCATTTCGATTGCAGCCGACCTGACGAAACCGCCAATCGCTCCATTCACGGCGGCGGCATTGGCCCCCTGGCGCACAGGGTCGCGGTCGAGGATGCCGCTGGTCAGCGTGAAGGACCCATTGTCGGTCACGAAGCCCATGCCGAGCAGCACGAGGTTGATCTGCCCCATCAGCTTGTCGTTGAGGCCCTTGCGGAACTGCTCCGGCGTCATTCCGGCAACGGGGCCGAAATGCACATGTCCGGCACAGGACACAACTGCGTCCACCTTGCCGGTCTTCTGGAACATGGCGTGGATCGAGTCCTCGCTCATCAGGTCCACGGTCACATCGCCGGAGGAGCGCCCGGCCGAAATGATCTCATGGCGGCGCGAGAGTTCGCGCACTGCCGCCTGTCCGACTGTTCCCGAAGCGCCGGCAACCAGAACCCGCATGTGCCCTATTCCGCGCCGTCGTCGCCGCGCTTCAGCGACTTGAGCTTTGAGAACACCGAGTCGGCATCATATTCGGGCTCCACCTCGCGCTGCGACGGCTCGGAGGGCGCGAAGGTCGGCTTGTCCTCTTCCGCCTGGGCTGCGGCGTGGGCGGCGGTGCCCTCCACTTCCGACGCCGGGATCAGGGTGCGGACGGGGGTGGCTTCATTGGCGGGACGGCCGGCCTTGCGGGCCGCCTTCTGCACCGCGAAGTCAAGGTCGAGCTGCGAGCAGATGCCGAGCGAGACCGGATCGACCGGCTTGATGTTGGCGGCGTTCCAGTGGCTGCGGTCACGCACCGAGGCAATCGTCGACTTGGTGGTGCCGACCAGCTTCATGATGGCGGAGTCCGGAAGCTCCGGATGGTAGCGCAGCAGCCAGGCGATGGCGTCCGGCCGGTCGCCGCGGCGCGACACGGGCGTGTAGCGCGGGCCCGAGGTGGACTTCTGCACCTGAATGTTCACCTTGGACTCGAGCACCTTCAGCCGGTGCTCATGGTCCTTTTCGGCCTTCTCGATCTCCTCGCGGGTGAGCTGGCCACCGGTGACGGGGTCCAGGCCCTTGATGCCGGCGGCTACGTCGCCATCGGCAATGCCCTTCACTTCGAGTTCATGCAGATGGCAGAAATCAGCAATCTGACGGAAGGTGAGCCCGGTGTTCTCGACGAGCCACACGGCAGTGGCCTTGGGCATCAGCGGTGTGCGGGACATGATCTTTCTCTCCTTCGAGAACCAGTGTTTCAGGTTCCCTGTCTTTGCGACAGCTTGTTTGGAATGCGCCACATATAAAGGGCCGTGCCGCCCGGCGCAATCTTGATTTTCAGGGCGCTGGCGCTAGCCCGTCACCAGCACGATCTTGCCGATGTGCTCGCTCGATTCCATCAGCGCATGGGCTTGGGCGGCCTGTTCCAGGGGGAAGGTGCGGAAGATGATGGGCTTCAGTTGCCCGGCTGCGAACAGCGGCCAGACGTCGCGCTCCAGCGCGCGGGCGATCCCGGCCTTTTCCGCCACGCTGCGGGCGCGGAGCGTCGAACCGGTGAAGGTGAGGCGCTTCAGCATCACCGGCATCCAGTCCGCCTCGAGGCGGGAGCCCTTCTGGAACGCGATCATCACGATGCGGCCATGCAGGGCGGCGACCTTCAGGTTCTTCGCCACATAGTCGCCGCCCACCATGTCGAGAATGACATCCGGTTTGATCTTCCTCTCGCCCAGCACCGCCACGAAGTCCTCGGCGCGGTAGTTGATGGCGAGGTCCGCCCCAAGTTCGCGGCAGGCCTGGCACTTCTCCTCCGAGCCCGCCGTGACCACGACCACTGCGCCAAAGGCCTTGCCCAGCATGATGGCCGTCGTGCCGATGCCGCTCGACCCGCCATGGACGAGCAGCGTCTCGCCTTCCTTCAACCCGCCCCGGTCGAACACATTGGTCCAGACGGTGAAGAAGGTTTCGGGGATCGCCGCAGCCTCGACGCAGGAGAGGCCGGCCGGCACGGGGAGTGCGTTATCCTCATGCACCACGGCGAATTCGGCATATCCGCCGCCCGGCACCAGCGCGCAGACCATGTCGCCCACCTCGTAGCGCTGGACGCCATCGCCCAAGGCCACGATTTCACCAGCAATTTCAAGGCCCGGTGTGTCCGGTGCACCCGGCGGGGGCGGATAGCTGCCCTGGCGCTGCAGAACATCCGGGCGGTTGACGCCCGCCGCCTTCACCTTCACCAGCACCTCATGCGCGGCTGGAACCGGAACGGCAAGCCTGACCGGCTTCAGCACCTCAGGCCCACCGGGGGCGGTGATGGCAATGGCTGTCATGTCTTTCATCGGCGCAGTCTCCGGCACAACATCAGAATGTCTCAGTTTGAGTTGAAGCCATGGTCCGGGCAATGACAAAATACCGGCCATCAAGGAGCACGCCCCATGAATTTCGAAGACCTGCCGAAAAAACCAGCCGGGATCGTCATCGGCGAGAACCTCGATCTGCTCTCGGTGGCGGAACTTGAACAGCGTGTGCTGGCGCTCGAGGCGGAGATCGTGCGGGTGAAGGCCGCAGCGCAGTCAAAGCGGGACTCGAAACACGCGGCGGATGCATTTTTCCGTTCCTGACCGGAGCAGTTGCACCAAATTGAACGGCCGCGCGCCGGCTGTTAAGCTTTGGGTAAGGAATTAACGATATTTGTAAATAATGTAATCCTTGACCGGATTGCTCCGGGTGGCCCTCCAGCCGCCCTGTTTGACGCCTCCCTGTTTAAAAACTCCAAGCCGCGCGGGCATCCGCGCGGTTTTTTCTGTTGCGGCTGGCATCGCTCTTGCTTCCATCCTGGCATCGCGCGAAACGGGAGCCGCGATTGACCACAGGCTGAACCAAGGTCAATATCGAAAATCCGTTCCGCTCACCCTGAATGAGCAACCAAGGAATTTATGATGTCGTCTGACGGCGTTTCACCCATCACCGTGGATTTCCTGTCGCGTTTCACCGCGTCGGAGCAGTTCGACAAGGTGTTCAAGGAGGGCATGGGTCTGGTGGAGGAAACCGCCAACTACCTTGATGGGCCGGGCCGCCAGGATGCGCGCCTGCTCGACCGCCATGGCGCCATCGCCTATGCCACCGAGAGCATGCGGCTGACGACGCGGTTGATGCAGCTTGCCTCATGGCTTCTGCTGCAGCGCGCCATCGGGGCGGGCGAAATGAACCAGGACGAGATGCGTAAGGAAAAGCACCGCGTGAACCTGGCCGACATCGGGCGCGGCAACCCGCTGAATGGGGCCGAACAGCTTCCCCGGGCCTTGCTCGACATTGTCGAACGCTCGCTTGCCCTGCACCAGCGCGTTCTGAAATTCGACGCCATGCTGAACATGCAGGCCAGGGCCGAAGTGGGGGCTGCGCCGAGCCCGGTGAGCAGCCAGTTGGACCGTATCGCCGCCGTGTTCAGCCCGGGCCGGCCCTGAGCCCCGCGCTCTACCGCAGGGTCCCGGCCCTTCTACTTGCCGGACTGATGCTCAAGGCCGGAGCGGCGCTGGCCCAGCCACCCTCACTGCCCCAGACGGAAACCGAGCGCCGCAGCTTTGCGCAAACCATCTGCAGCGAGATTGATGCGCGCGCTGCCGAGCATGGGCTGCCGCAATCCTTCATGGCGCGGCTGATCTGGAAGGAAAGCCTGTTCGACCCCGGGGCCGTCAGCCCCAAGGGCGCGCAGGGCATCGCCCAGTTCATGCCGGGCACGGCAAAACTACGCGGCCTTGCCGACCCCTTCGACCCACAGCAGGCGCTTGCTGCCTCCGCCGCCTATCTGTCTGAGCTCAGGGGAAAATTCGGCAATCTCGGGCGGGCGGCAGCCGCCTATAATGCGGGCGAAGAACGGGTGCGGCGCTGGCTGGCCGGCACCAGCGGCCTGCCCTACGAAACCCAGGACTATGTATTCTCCATTACCGGGCGGGGCCATGAGGACTGGAAGGCCGATGACGCCGCCTTCGAGATCCCGGCGCTTGGCATGGACGGCAGCTTTGCCAGCCAGTGCCAGAGCCTGGTGATGCGCGAACTGTCGCCCGAGGCCATCGAGGTGACGCAGGCCAACTGGAAGCCGTGGGGCGTGGTGATTTCCGGCGGCTTCTCTGAGGCCAGGGCGCTGCAGGCCTTCCGCGTCATCCGCAACCGCTACGCGGTGCTGAAAGATGAGGAGCCTCTGGTTGTGAGAAAACGCAACCGCAGCATGGGACGGCGCAAGGTGGTGCGGGTGGTGATCGCCAGAGACAGCCGCGCCGAGGCCCAGAAAATCTGCCGCAGACTGACCGAACTCGGCGGCATCTGCCTCGTGCAGAGGAACTGAGAGCCCCGCCAGCGGGTGGCCGGACAAGGCAAACCTCAAATTGATGGCTTTCCCAAAAAGAAAAAGCCCGGCCGCAAGGGCCGGGCTTTGCACACCCGCCGGATGGGGCGGACTAATTACTTGTTCAGGAAGGAGAACTTCTGCTTGAACTTGGACACGCGGCCGCCGCGGTCGAGCAGCGTCTGCTGGCCGCCGGTCCATGCCGGGTGGGACTTGGGGTCGATGTCGAGGTTCATCGTGTCGCCTTCCTTGCCCCAGGTGGTGCGGGTCTTGAAGGTGGTACCGTCGGTCATGACCACGTTGATCATGTGATAGTCGGGATGGATGCCTTGCTTCATGGCGAAAACTCTCTCGTGTGGCGGGGACGCCCCGCACAGGGACTTCTGAATTCCGGGTTCGGCGGGCCTATACAGGAGAAGGCTGGGGGAGGCAAGACCAGCTTCCATTCTGCCGCCTATCGGCTAGAAAGCCATTCATGAGCAACTCCTACGAAGACGAAGCCCGGCGCCGCCCGAAGGGCCGCAACCTCCGCCCGCTGTTGCGCCTGACACCCTTCCTGCGCAATTACCGCATCCAGATGGTCATGGCGCTGCTGGCACTTCTGGCGGCGGCCGGCGCCACACTGGCCGTGCCGGTTGCGGTGCGCCGCATCATCGACAACGGATTCACCTCCGCCAATGCGATGCTGGTGGACAGATATTTCGTGGCCATGCTGGCGGTGGTGGGAATCCTGGCGCTGGGCTCGGCGCTGCGCTTCTACTTCGT
This sequence comes from uncultured Aestuariivirga sp., assembly GCA_964392525.1. Lineage (GTDB taxonomy): Bacteria > Pseudomonadota > Alphaproteobacteria > Rhizobiales > Aestuariivirgaceae > Aestuariivirga. Next base: position 34,896 of record CAYMQH010000006.1, on the reverse strand, counting down.
GATGTGGGTCGGCGAGCGGGTGGTGGCCGATGTGCGCGACCAGATCTTCAGCCATCTGCTGAAGCTCAGCCCTGGCTTTTTCGAAACCCAGCGCTCGGGCGAGGTCGTCTCGCGCCTGACCGCTGACACGACCCAGATCAAGGCTGCATTTTCCTCCACCGCCTCGATCGCGCTGCGCAACCTCGTGATGCTGATCGGCGCGGTGGGCATGATGATCGCGACCAGTCCGAAGCTCGCGGGGTTGTCGGTGATGGCCCTGCCGCTGCTGGTGCTGCCGCTGGTCACCTATGGCCGCCGGGTGCGAAAGCTCTCGCGCATGGCACAGGATACGCTGGCCTCTTCCGCCGCCTTCGCCCAGGAGCGGCTGACGGCGGTACCGACGGTTCAGGCCAATGTGCAGGAAGACGCCGCGCGCGCGGCCTTCTCCGAAGCCACTGCGGTAGCCTTCGACGCCGCCGCCCGGCGCACCCTGGCGCGCGCCGTGCTCACCGGCCTCATCATCACCGTCGCTGCGGGCGCGGTGGTGGGGCTGCTCTGGTACGGCGCCAACGCCGTGATCGCCGGAACCATGACGGCGGGAACGCTCAGCCAGTTCCTGATCTATGCCATTCTGGCAGCGAGTTCGCTCGGCCAGCTTTCGGAGGTCTGGGGCGAGGTGCAGCTTGCCGCGGGCGCTGCTGAGCGCATTTCGGAGCTTCTCGATGAGGTGCCCGGCATCGCCGCTCCTGCCGCGCCCCACCGCCTGCCGGAACCGCCGCAAGGCCGCGTGGCCCTCGACCGCGTGACCTTTGCTTATCCGACACGGCCCGAAAGCCCTGCCCTGATTGACGTTTCCTTCGCGGTGAAGCCGGGGGAAACGGTGGCGATCGTCGGCCCCTCGGGGTCTGGCAAGACCACCATCTTCTCGCTGGTCCAGCGCTTCTTCGACCCGCAGTCCGGCGCCGTGCTGGTCGATGGGGTGGATGTGAAACGCGCCGTGCCGCAGGAGGTGCGCGAACGCATTGCCGTCGTTCCCCAGGAAACGGTGATCTTCTCCGGCTCGGTTCTCGAGAACATCCGCTTCGGCAAACCCGGCGCTTCGGTCGAGGAGGTGCTCGAGGCGGCGCGTGCCGCCCGCGTCGATGAATTCGCCGAGCGCCTGCCCCAAGCCTATGACACGCAGGTGGGTGAGCGCGGCGTCACGCTCTCGGGCGGCCAGCGCCAGCGCATTGCGATTGCCCGCGCCATTCTCCGCAACGCGCCGATCCTGCTGCTGGACGAAGCCACCAGTGCGCTCGACGCTGAAAGCGAAGCCTTCATCCAGCAGGCCATCGAAAAGCTGACGGCGAACCGGACGACGCTGGTCATCGCCCACCGCCTCGCCACAGTGCGCAACGCCGACCGCATCCTGGTTCTCGACGGCGGGCAAATGGTGGCAGAGGGCAAGCATGCGGAGTTGATCAACACCAGCCCGCTTTACGCGCGCCTCGCCAAGCTGCAGTTCACCGCCCACGGCGGGTGAGCAATCGACACGTCCCCTGCATTCCGTCACCGCGGCGAAGGCTTCAGCTTCAGGCGTCACGCCGCCGGAAAGACAGCGGCATTCCGGCCTTCGCCGGGATCACGGCAGAGTGGGCGGTCTCAGGCGCGCCGATCCCACCGGATCTCAAGCTGCTCTCCTCCTAACGTTCGGTGAGTTTCAGCTCGATACGGCGGTTGCGTGATTTGGCTTCCTCGGTCGAGCCGGGATCGATCGCCTGATATTCGCCGAAGCCGGCCGCCACGAGGTGTTGCGGCGCCACGCCATTGGCGATGAGGAAATTGACCACCGCGATGGCGCGCGCCGCCGAGAGTTCCCAGTTGGACTTGAACTGCGGCGACTGGATGGGGTCGGAATCGGTGTGCCCGTCGACGCGCAGCACCCAGGCGATGTCGGGCGGGATTTCCTGTTCCAGCTGCTTTAGCGCATCCGCCAGCTTCAGCATCTCCGCCTGGCCCTCGGCATTGAGTGTCGCCTGCCCCTTGGGGAACAGCACCTCTGCCTGGAAGACGAAACGGTCTCCCACCACCAGAATGTCGGAGCGCTGTGACAGGATCTGGCGCAGGCGGCCGAAGAACTCCGAGCGGTAGCGCGTCAGTTCCTGAACGCGCTGGGCCAGCGCCGAGTTGAGGCGCTTGCCGAGATCGGCGATCTGGGCTTCGGAGGCGCGGTTCTTGGCTTCGGCATCGGAGAGCAGGCCATTCAGGGTCTGCAACTGGCGGCGCATGGCGGCGATCTGCTGGTTCAGCAACTCGACCTTGGCCAGCGCCTCCGAGGAAATGGCTTTTTCCTTGTCGAGCGAGGTCTGGAGTCCGGTGATGGTCCCGCTGGCCGAATTGCCCTGCTCGCCCGCGCTTTCGAGCAGGGCGGCAAGCCCGGCATTGCGCGACTTCTCTGCGGCAAGATCATCCTGCAAGCCGCTGAGCGAGGCTTCGACATCCTGCTTGGCTGCCTTTTCCAGTGCCAGAAGCTGGTTCAGTTCTGCAATCTGGGCGCGCAACTGGCCCAGGGCCGAATCCTGGCCCGATATCTGCCGTGCCAGCAGAAACTGCGCCACCATGAACACCGAAAGCAGGAAGGTGATGACGAGCAGAAGCTGCGCCAGCGCATCCACGAAGCCCGGCCAATAGGCATCCTCCGAGCCGCGCCCGCGCCGCCGCGACAGGCCGGCCATCAGGGACGCTCGTCTTCAGCGCGGCCGCGGCCGGCGGAACGCCCCATCGGCCCCGTAGCACGGATCAGCAGGCGCTGGATCTCGTTCTGCTGGGTCTGCTGGCCCTGCGCCCACTGGCGCACGATCTTCTGTTCCTCGCGCATCTGCGAGACCAGCCCCGCCACCGCATCCGCCAGTTGCTCGATGGCGCTGGTCGAGGTGCCGCCACCGGCCGTCAGGGGCCGCTGCTCCTCGAGGGTCTGGTTGAGCTTTTCCACCGCGCGCTGCAGCGACAGGAGATCCGCCCGGAGAAGGTGCGGTGCGATCGAACCTGGCTGCTGCTGCATCTGCGCCGCCTGTGCCTGCTGGACCGTTCCGCCCGCCACATCGGTGATGCTGGACAGCCAGTCTTCAAGGTCGAGGTAGAAGCGGTTCTGGGCCTGCGCCGCCTTGAGGTCGAGGAAGCCGAGGATCAGCGAGCCGGCAAGACCCAGCAGCGAGGAGGAGAACGACAGGCCCATGCCCTTGAGCGGTGCCTGAAGCCCCTGCTTCAACTGGTCGAACAGGGTCGCGGACTGGGCCGAAGTGACATCGAGCCCCTCGATGGCACCGCCGATCGACTGTACGGTCTCGAGCAGGCCCCAGAACGTGCCGAGCAGGCCGAGAAAAATCAGGAGCCCGACCAGATAGCGCGACAGGTCACGCGATTCATCGAGGCGGGAGGCCAGCGAATCGAGCAGCGAGCGCAGGATGACGGGCGACAGCGCCTTGTCCTGCCGGTTGCGGAGCAGGTTGGCCATGGGGGCGAGCAGTTGCGGCGGCTTCGCCAGTTCCTCCTGCCCGCCCTCGCGGAACCGGTTCACCCAGTTCGCCTCGCGGAACAGGCGCCCCACCATGCGGAAGGAATGGAACATGCCGAGCAGCAGGGTCACCACGATGACGCCGTTGAGCATCGGGTTGGCCATGAAGGCACTGGTGAGGCCCGGCAGGATCACCACGACGAGGATCCCCACCAGAATGGTGAACACCACCATGTGAACGAGATAGACGCGTGGCGGTTCAAGAGGTTGGGATGCCGCCGGTTCAGCCATGTTCATGTCCAATGTTCTGCCGTGAATGCTTGTCGATACAAACTTAGACGATTAACCGGCACAAGTGGAGCGGCTTCTCAGTGTTGCGCCATACGCCGGAGCCGCTGCGTCAGCAAGGCCCGCGCACTCCTGTCTGCCGGTCACGCCAGCCGATTTATGCTGGCCGCGGCAACCGCCTGTCAAGGCTGGGCGGGGCCCGCCGGTCACACCCCGTAAGGGACCCAGATGTTCTTCACCTGAACGGCGCGGCGGAGGTACTCCGTGCCCTGGCCCTGTTCCGCCGAGAACCAGTCGCGGGCCTTGCCGTTCGACACCCATGTGGACTTGAGGTTGCCAGCGCTCGCAGCCTCGGCCATGGCCGAGCCCCGACGCGAGCCAAAATACCATAGCGCCGCCACCTCATCATGTTCCGCCAGCGTCTTCGCCAATTCCTCACCATCGCCCGTCACGATATTGATCGCCCCGCCCGGAACGTCGGACGTGTCGAACACCTGATAGAGGTCGGTGGCCGCCAGCGGCTGGGCGGGCGAAGGCACCGCGACGACGCGATTACCCATGGCGAGTGCCGGCATGATGAGCGACAAGAAGCCCAGCAGTGGCATCTCATCCGGACAGACGATGCCCATCACGCCCAACGGCTCGTTCATCGCAAGCGTCACATGGCGGGACTTGGTGGCGTGCACGCGGCCATCGAACTTGTCAGCCTGCGCCGCATACCAGAAGATCCGCGCCAGCGAGGCCTCGACCTCGGCCGTGGCGGATCTCGCACTCTGCCCCATTGCCTTCAGGCGACTGACGAACTCCTCGGCGCGCGCCGAGAGGTTCTCGGCGATGTAATAGAGCACCTGGGCGCGGTTGTGCGCCGTGGCGCCCGACCAGCCGGTGGCCTTGGCCGCCGCCTCGACCGCGTTGCGGATGTCCTTGCGGCTGCCAAGACCGGCCTGGCCGATTGACCTGCCTTTTGCTCCGTAGACGGAATAGCTCTGCCCGCCATCGGGCCGGGCCTGCTTGCCGCCGATATAGAGCTTGGCCGTACGGTCGATCATGGATGGTTCGGCGCTCTCCGCCGGAAGGACGCTGAGCCGCAGGGGCTTTGCGTCATCAGATGGCTTGAGTGCCGCTTCCCATGCCGGCATCAGATATTCATGCATGCCCTCGCGCCCGCCTTCGCGCCCGAAGCCTGACTCGCGGTAGCCGCCGAAGCCCGCGGCAGCGTCGAAGAGATTGGTCGCGTTGATCCACACCACGCCCGCCTTGACGCGGGCTGCCGTATCGAGTGCGGTGTTGATGTCTTCCGACCACACGCTGGCCGCAAGACCGTAGCGCGTGTGGTTGGCGATCTGCACCGCTTCGTCGGGCGTGCGGAAGGTCATCATGGCGGCGACGGGCCCGAAGATTTCAACCTCCATCACCGTGGAAGATGGCTCCACATCGGTGAACAGCGAGGGCGCGAACCAGTTGCCGGTGTCCGGCAGGCTGCAACTGGCCTGCACCAGCGTACCGCCCTCAGCCCTGCCCTTTTCCACCAGTTCGGCAATGCGCTTCACCTGGATGGGATCGACGATGGCGCCCATGTCGATCGACTTGTCGAGCGGGTCTCCCACCCGCAGCGTTTCCATGCGGCGCCTGAGGCGGGCGAGGAATTTCGGCGCGATGCCCTCCTGCACGAGGAGGCGCGAGCCTGCGCAGCATACCTGGCCCTGGTTGAACCAGATGGCATCGACAACACCCTCGACTGCCGCATCGAGATCGGCGTCCTCATGCACGATGAAGGGTGACTTGCCGCCAAGTTCGAGCGAGAGCTTCTTCCCGGTGCCAGCCGTTGCCGTCCGGATCAGCCGGCCCACTTCCGTGGAGCCGGTGAAGGCGATCTTGTCCACGCCGCCATGCGCCACCAGTGTGGCACCCGTCGTGCCATCGCCAGTGACGATATTGACAACACCCGGCGGCAGGCCGGCTTCACGGCAGATTTCAGCAAAGGCCAGTGCAGTGAGCGGCGTAAACTCTGCGGGCTTCAGCACCACCGTGTTGCCCGCCGCCAGCGCCGGCGCGATCTTCCACGCCAGCATCAGCAGGGGAAAGTTCCACGGGATGATCTGACCGCAGACACCGACCGGCCCATAACCCGGAAATTCATTGCCGATCAGTTCCGCCCATCCGGCGTGATGATAGAAATGGCGGGCGACGAGCGGAATGTCGATGTCACGCGTCT
>CAYMQH010000006.1:12151-28911 GCA_964392525.1 uncultured Aestuariivirga sp. | reverse complement strand
GCGCGTCTCGCGGATCGGCTTGCCGTTGTCCATCGTCTCGAGAACCGCGAGGAAGCGCTCACGCTTCTGGATGAGGCGGGCCAGCGCATAGAGGTGACGGGCGCGCTGATGGCCGGACAGCTTCGACCACGGCCCAAAGGCCTTGCGCGCGGCCTTCACCGCCGCATCCACATCCTTGGCGGAACCCTGCGCCACATGCGCGAGAAGGCCGCCGGTCGCCGGGTTCGAGACGGCGAGGGCCGCACCAGCCGACGGATTCTGGAATGCGCCGTTGATGAAGTGCCCGAAGCCCTTGTGATGGGCCTTGAGCCACTCCAGAACCTGGGCGTTGCCTTCGGGCGCCGTTCCATAATCCATGCTGTCGAGGATGTCTTTCACGCTGGGCATTTCAGGCTTTCCTCAGGCGAGCGGCTGGTGCGTGGCGGCGGCGTAGCGGCCGGTGACGTGATGTTCGAGCTGGCGTTCGATATCACCCAGCATGGAAGACGCACCGATGCGGAACAGATCGGGCTCCAGCCATCGCCGGCCCAATTCCTCCTTCATGAGGATCATCCAGTTCATCGCATCCTTGGCGGTCTTCAGGCCGCCTGCGGGCTTGAAACCGATATGAACGCCGGTCAACTCGCCATAGTCGCGCAAGGCCCGCACCATGGTCAGGCTCACGGGCAGCGTGGCGTTGACGTCTTCCTTGCCCGTCGAGGTCTTGATGAAATCCGCCCCCGCCTGCATCGCCACCATGGAGGCGCGATAGACATTGCGCAGTGTCTTGAGATCACCCGTGGCGAGGATGGCCTTCATGTGCGCCTCGCCACAGGCCTCGCGCATGGCGGAAACCTCGTCATAAAGCGCCGCCCAATCCTGCGTCAGGACTTGCGCGCGGTGGATGACGATGTCGATTTCCCGGGCGCCCATCTCCACCGCATAGCGGATTTCGGCAAGGCGCAGTGGAAGCGGCGTCAGGCCAGCCGGAAAGCCCGTCGCCACGGACGCCACCGGAATGCCCGAGCCTTCCAGCGCCCTCACTGCATGCGGCACCATGGTGGGATAGACGCAGACAGCGCCGACCACGGGCGGCGCATCGGCAAGGCCCAGGGCCTTCACCAGATCATCGCGCAGCGGCCGCCTCGCCTTGGCGCAGAGGCGTTGCACGCGGCCCGGCGTGTCATCCCCGGCGAGTGTCGTCAGGTCGATGCACTGGATGGCCTTCACCAGCCAGGCTGCCTGATAATTCTTCTTCACCGAGCGGCGCGTGGGGAGATTTGCCGCGCGGCGCTCGGCGGCCGACAGGTTGATCTGTACCTGCTCGAACCATTCAGAACTCAGGCGTGTGCCCGGGTTGCGCGCAAGCGTGTCAGTGCGGCTGTCATTCAACATCTAGGGCGTTCCCATGCCATCCCGCAGGCTGGTGAAGTAATCATCACCCCCAACTTGCCCGCCTTTCATGGCGATTTCCAGCCCGTCGAGCGATGGATTGTCGCTGGCGGCCGTGCACAGCGGCGAGCCGGGCGTGGCGGCCATCGGAAAACGCATGGTGAGCGCGAAGATATCGAGTTCGCCCAGCGCATGCGAAGATGTATCGCCACCAGCGAGGATGGCGCGTTTGAGGCCATGCGCCGAAATACAGTCGCGCGCGATCTGGCCCAGCGCCTGCCCCACGCGGTGGCGCCCGCCGCTGATCCCGTCGAGTGCGGCGCCGCGATCGGTTGCCGGGTCGTTTGCGGTATAGACAAGCACGCTCTGCCCACGCCCGAGGCTGAGCTGCGCCTGCCGGGAGAGGCGGGCCACCGCCTGTGCGGCACCATCACCTGCCAGTTCCAGCGGATCAGCATAGAGACCCTCGAAGCCATGGGCGAGTGCATGGCGGATCTGGCGTGCGGTGGTGGGCGAGCAACTGCCCGAGACGGCGATGGTGCGCTCAACGGCGGGAAGAGCCGCAAATTGTGCCGATCCGCTGATCCGGCCCTCCGCCGTCAGCGCCCTCGCCAGCGCGTAATTGATGCCCGATGAGCCCACGACGAAGGGGCCGGTGCGGGACGCAAGCCGCAGGAGCTGGCGGCCCGCTTCGCGCTGCGTGGCCGTGTCCCACACATCGATGAGGAGGATGCCCCGCGCTGCTTCGACGATCCCGTTCACCGCTTCATCACCGCCCATCAGGGCGGTGGCGGAGAGGAGATCAACCGGCAGCTCCGTCTGCTTCGAGAGATGGAGGCGCAGATCAGCCTCATCCATCGGTGTCACCGGGTGGCGGCTCATGACGGGATGACGGTCGATGCGGTAGGTCTGGCCCTGATAGCCTGCGAAGAGATGGCCGAAAGCGGTGTAGCGTTTCAGCTGCGGCGCGCCGACGATCAGCGGCGTCACGCTTTGCCCGAACAGCTTGCGGCCGATGTCGATGGCGGTTCCGATATTGCCGATATGCGGACTGGAATCGAAAGTGGAGCAGACCTTGTAATGGCAGAAGCGCGCATCAAGGCCCTTCAGCCACGCAAAGGCGGATGGCAGATGCTCCATCATCCAGCCTGGCGTCTGGCTGCGGCTGGTGCCCGCAAGGCCGATCACCTCATGGCCGGCAAAGCGCTTCTGCTGATCCATGCTGGGAATGCGGGTGAAGAGCACGGTCTTGAGGCCGTGGATGCTCATCGACTCCATCACATCGGTGGAGCCGGTGAAGTCATCGCCGTAATAGCTCAGCAACAGGCTCATCAGGCGGCCCTGCCATCGCCGAAGAAGGCGAGCGATTGCGCGAGTTCGCGGTGTTCCCTCGCATAGTCTTCAAGAGCGATGCCCTTGACCGCTGCCTCCCATGCCTGCCTCACCGCGCGCACCCCTGCCGCCGGACCCGACGGATGGCTGACGATACCGCCGCCACAGAGATAGAGCAGATCCTGCGTGCGGCCGGTGCGTTCATAGGTATCGGGCGCCTGGCCGCCCCACTGGCCGGAACCCGCGACGGGCAAAGGGCAATCAGAGTCCGAGAACAAAGGCTCCCGCAGCGCCTTGAAGGAGGCGACGAAGCTCTCATCGGGCTCCCAGTATTTGACGCGGATACCGTTGATCTGGAACTGGTCCACACCCAGCAAACGCCAGAACTGCTGATAGACGGAGAAATCCATACCGATCCCCGGATGACGGGTGAGCAGGTCCCAGCCATTGCGGTGCGCATGCAGCACAAGGCCCGAGCGCTTTCGCAAGTAGCTCATGCCGCCAAAGCCGATGGAATTGATGTTGATGACGGCGCAATTGCCGCCAGCCTGCAGCACCATGTCATGGTTGCGCATCATCTGATCCGGGTCGGCATGGCTGATGCCGAAGGCATACATCACCTTCTTGCCCGTCTTCTGCTGATGATCGAGGATCAACGGCATGATGGCTTTCACGCGCTCTTCCAAGGGCGAGTAAGCAGGGCTCGCCAGTTTCTCGTCATCCTTGATGAAATCGACCCCCGCCGCGATCAACTCCCTTACCAACTCCGCAGTCTCATGCGGCCTGAGGCCCAGCGAGGGCTTCACGATCGTGCCGATGATCGGGCGGTCAGAAACCCCCGTCAGCGCCCGGCTGCCCGGAATGCCGAATTGCGGGCCCGGGTGCGCGCCGCGATACGCGTCCGGCAATTTCAGCCCGGTCACCCGAATGCCGGTGAAGCCCTTGATCGAATAGATGCCACCAATGGCGATGGTCATGAGCGCCGCAAGATCGGTGCCGATGGCCTCGAACGGAAAGTCGATGTCAGCTTCCGCGCGGTTGAACGGCCCCCGGCCTTCCGACGGGAAAGACGGTGTCTTCGATGGCGGCAGGGGCCTCACCGCCACCACCCGTGCGGCCACACGCGCCTTGAGTTCCTCCGTCTCGCCCGGCAGCGCCACAAAGGTACCGGTGGACTGGTCGCTGGCGATCTTGGCCGCGAGCTTTTCCGGGCTCCCCTCCGTCTCGATGAGATAGGTGAGGCGGATCATGGAGGCTGACGGATTGCGCATGGGTCACTTACTGGTATGATGAGCTGAACTGACGACAAACTAGCAGCCAAACCCGGACCCATGCAAACCGAGCGTATCATCCGCCGCAAGCTTTCGGACGAAGTGCAGGAACGGCTGCTCCGCCTGATCTCCGGCGGTGATCTGAAGCCGGGCGATGCCATGCCCTCCGAACGCGAGTTGATGGACCGTTTCGGGGTTGGCCGTCCCGCCATCCGCGAGGCGATGCAGGCGCTGGCCAATATGGGACTCGTGTCGATCAGCCACGGCGAGCGCGCGCGGGTTCAGGAATTGACGGCGCAGTCGATCATCCGCCAGGTGGATGCGTCCGCCCACATCATGCTGTCGCGCTCATCCGACTCGCTCGAACATCTCAAGGCGGCGCGCCTGTTCTTCGAGCGCGGCATGGTCCGCGAGGCAGCGGTGAAGGCCACGCCGGAGAATGTGGAAGCCCTCCGCGCCATCATCGCGGAACAGCGCGCGCTGCTGGGCGATGCGGAAGGCTTCATCGCCGCCGACATGCGCCTCCACACCCGGATTGCAGCGATTTCCGGCAACCCGATCTTCGTCTCGGTCAGCGAAGCCATGCTGGGCTGGCTCAAGGCCTATCACAAGGATCTGCTGATCTGGACCGGCAAGGAAAATCACACGCTGGCCGAACACACCGAGATCGTCGATGCGATCGAACTGGGTGATGCCGATGCGGCGGAGAAAGCGCTCATGAAGCACCTTCAGCGCTCAAGCACACTGTATGGCTTGAAGAGATAGGAGCCCTTCTCCCGGAACTGCCGGGAAAAGCTGCGTCGTCAGCGCGCTCACGAAAGCCCGAGAATCGCGCGCGCCTCCGCCACACTCGCCGGATGGCGGCCATACTCGGGACAGAGGTCGGCCAGGCGCTTCACCAGTTCGGCATTGGACGCGGCAAGCCGCGTTTCATCCCAGCGGATATTGTCCTCGAGCCCCGTGCGGCAGTGGCCGCCACGTTCGAGGCACCAGCGGTTCACCTCCAGCTGATGCTTGCCGATTCCGGCCGCCACCCATGTCGACTCGGGCGACAGCCGCGTCACCTCATCCACCATGAAGTCGAAGGCCTGGCGGATGACCGGCATGGCGTTCTTCACGCCCATCACGAACTGCACATGCAGGGGTTTGCGCAGAAGCCCCTCATCAGCCAGCCGCAGCGCCTGATAGAGCATCGACAGATCGAACACCTCAATCTCCGGCTTCACGTTGTTGTCCAGCATCTTCTGCGCCAGCTCGCGGATCAGGTCCGGATGGTTCTCATAGATGATGGTGGGAAAGTTGCAGGAGCCGGTGGAGAGCGAAGCCATGTCGCAGCCCAGATGCAGCATGCCGCCGCGCTCCGCGCCCTTGCCAGAGCGGCCGCCGGTCGAGAACTGCACGATCATGCCCGGGCAATGCTTGCGCAGGCCCGCGAGCAGCTGCGCGAAGCGCTCCGGGCTGGAGGTTGGTGTCTGGTCATCGTTGCGCACATGCACATGGGCGATGGTGGCGCCGGCCTCGAAGGCGGCGTGGGTTGAGTCCACCTGTTCGGCAATGGTGATGGGAACCGCCGGATTATGCTCCTTGCGCGGAACGGACCCGGTAACGGCGACGGTGATGATACAGGGCTTTGTCATGGGCCTCATGTGTAGCGCAGGAAGCGCCCGCCGCTCAATCCCAGCGCCCGGCCATCCAGGAGGGATTGATGGTGCGCCCGGCGCGCGTTCCGATGGCGGAGATCGCCGCCATGTCCTCATCCGTCAGCGAAAACTCCAGCGCATTGAGGTTCGACCGGGCATTGGCGCGCTGCGTCGTCATCGGTATGGCGGGAATACCCTGCTGGATGATCCAGCGCAGCACGATTTCGGAGGCGGGCCGGCCATGGCGCCCGGCGATCGCCTGGATGATGGCTGGCTCCATCGCCCGGCCCCGGGCCAGCGGGCGGTAGGCGGTGAGGGTCACGCCGAGTTCGCGGGCTGTGGCCAGCAGCGCCGACTGGTCTAGGAGCGGCTGGAACTCCACCTGATTGCAGATGATCCGGCCGGCCGCGATGGCCTGCGCGCGGCGCAGCATGGCGGGCGTGAAATTGCTGACGCCGATCAGCCGTGCATTGCCCTTCTCCTGTTCGGCCACCAGCCGTTCGACGGTGGCACTGATCGCCGCATCAGCGGGCGGCCAGTGAATGAGCAGCACATCGGGCACCGTGCCAAGCTCCGCAACCGAGCGCGCCACCGATTCCGCGAAGCGCTCAGGCCCGAGGTTCGACGGATCGACTTTGGTGACGAGGAAAATCTCCTCCCGCGCGATGCCCGAGCCGCGGATGGCGCGGCCCACCTCCCGCTCATTGCCATACATTTGCGCCGTGTCGATGTGGCGGTAACCGAGGTCGAGGGCCGTGGCGACGCAGCGCTCTGCCTCGCCGCCCTTGAGCGGATAGGTGCCGAAACCGATCAGGGGAATGCCATTCGTGCTGCGCGCGGCGGCGGCCGACATCATCATCATCTGCTCCGGTTGAAGGGGAATCCAAACGGCAAGATGACCGCGCCGGCCACATGGTCGTCAAGGCCAATCGGAGCCAGCCCCCATGCGCCGCCATGGCTGCGGGCGCCGCCTGAGAGGCGAGCTGGTGTGCAAGGCTCAGCCTGCGGCGCTCTTCGACATCATTGCAGCCTTCACCTCGGGCTCCGGGCCGAAGTCGGATGCTTCATTGAGATGCAACAGTTCAGCGAGCCTGGCGCGGGCCCGGTTCACACGGCTCTTGATGGTGCCCACGGCAACGCCGCAGATCACCGCCGCCTCCTCATAGGACATGTCACTGGCGCTCACGAGCAGCAGCGCCTCGCGCTGGTCCACCGGCAACTGGCCAAGGGCGTGGCGCATGTCGGTGAGGTCCATGTGGCTGTCCTGGCCCGGATGGACACCGACATTGGAGGCGATCATGCCGTCCGCATCCTCCACCTCGCGCTTGCGTTTGCGGAACACCGTGTAGAACTCATTGCGGAGGATGGTGAACAGCCACGCCTTGAGCTTGGTGCCCGGCTCGAAGCTCCCGCGGTTCGCCCAGGCCTTGAGCAGCGTCTCCTGAACCAGATCATCCGCCCGGTCCACCTTTCCGGTAAGGGAAATGGCAAAGGCCCGCAAAGGAGGGATCAGCGCGAGGAGGTCTTTCCTGAATGCATGATCATCCATGACAGGAGGAACACCTCAATTTTCAATCTCTGCTTGTTTTTTCTTGCCGTCTTTCTCACCGACATCATCGAGTTCGGCCAGCAAGTCGAGAAAGCGCTGGGGAACATCCTGCCGGGATATGCCGTCATAATAGGCCCTGAGTTTGAGGCTCACGGCCTCCCTGACCACCTGTTGATTGCAGGAAGCCTTTGATTTCTTGTCTGACGTGTCGTCCATGTGTGTCGATTGCCCGTCCCCGGCCGCAATGAATGGCGGTTTAGGACCTTAAAATGTCCGAAACCGGATTTTGTTCCAGGGAATATCAATAATCCTTGGAACAAATATCCTTTTGTGACGTTTCATGGGTCCAACATCACCAAGGGAGGGCCATGGCCTTATCCGCCATGCCGATGTCTGTATGTCTCTGTCAGCGAAAGTCGCTCCACATCTTCCCTACCTGCGCCGGTTTGCCCGTGCCCTGACCGGCACCCAGGCCAGCGGCGATGCCTATGTCGCCGCCGTGCTGGAAAGCCTGGTGGCCGATCCGGCGATCCTGAATACCGCCAGCAACCAGCGCATCGCGCTCTATCGGACATTGTGCAAACTCTGGGGGTCCATCCCCATCAACAGCCACTCGGAAGGGCCGCAACCGGGTTGGGAGGCGACGATCCAGGGGCGGCTGTCCGGCATTCCCGGCCCGGCACGCCAGGTTTTCCTGCTCTCCGCCGTGGAGGGCTTCGAGCGGCAGGACATCGGTGAGATCATGTCGCTGAGCAGCACGGAGGTTGATCAACTGTTCGAACAGGCCAGCGACCAGATTTCGGAGATGATCACCAGCGACATCCTGATCATCGAGGACGAGCCGCTGATCGCACTCGATATTGAGGATACCATCACCTCCCTCGGCCACCGCTGTGCCGGTATTGCCCGCACCCACAAGGAAGCGGTGCGGATGGCGCGCGAACGGCGGCCGCAACTCGTGCTCTCGGACATCCAGCTGGCGGATGGCAGTTCCGGCATCGATGCGGTGAACGAGATTCTCGGCGGTTTCGACGTGCCCGTCATCTTCATTACCGCCTTTCCGGAACGGCTGCTGACAGGCGAGCGCCCCGAGCCCGCCTTCCTCATCACCAAGCCCTTCTCGCCGGACATGGTGAAGGCGCTGATCGCCCAGGCACTGTTCTTCGACCTGCGTTCGAAGAAAGCAGCCTGACACAATCGGGAACCCCGGGGCCTGCAACACGTTTCCGACCCGCCGCACCGATGAAAGTGCCGCGAACCCCGGGAGACCCCGCCCATGACAAACAGTACCGACAAACGCTTCCAGCGGGGGCCGCAGCGACGGACCTCGTCCCTGACCGGATGGATCACCGGCGCCGTCATCGTACTGCTGACGATCGCGGCCGTGTGGTACTACGGCATCCGCAGCAGCGATGATGCGACAAGCCCGGGCACCACATCCAGCACGAGCACCAAGACAAATCCTCCCGAGGCAACGGCACCGCCGACAGAGACGGGGACAGGCGGCAGCACCACGCCCACCGCTCCCACGCCCGCACCGGCGCCGCCGCCGGTCACGCCCTGATCCGGCGCATGGCCAGGGACCCAGCCCAGCCTCGGTCCGATCCGCCGCACCATGGCCTCCATCCCTCACTTCGGCGCTGGCCGCCATGATGGGTGGGGGCGCATGAAGGGTCAGTTGCCGTCCGCAGGCGCCACCTCGGGGTAGACGCTCTTCAGCACCGTATGGAAATGCTGCTTCACCACATCGTGACAGTCGCATGCGCGGGCGCGGAGACGGACCTCGTCCTTCACCAGCAGGTGGCCCCTCCGGATGCCAAGCGTGCCATCGCGCTTGAAGGTTCCGATGACGCGGCTGATGTAGCTGCGTCCCACGCCCAGCATGGCGGCCAGCCGTTCCTGCGTCAGCGCCACTTCGCGGGCCCCGGTGCGCTCGATCATCGTGATGATCCATTTCGCGGTGCGCTGCTCGATGCTGTGCGCCGCGTTGCACGCTGCTGTCTGGAACATCTGCGCCAACAGGCAATCGGCGTAGCGGGCGAAGAGTGTCTCGATGGCGCGGGACTGCCGCTTGCAATCATCGAGCACCGGAAGCGGCAGCGCCAGTAGATCCCCACCAGACTGAATGACCAGCCGCGCGAAAGACGGCAGGCTGCCGTCGCTCACGATGCCGCCCACCGCCCCCTCCCGGCCGACCAGCAAAGCCTCCACCGCGCCACCTTCCTCAGTCGGGACAAGGAAGGAGACAACCGTGCGGTAACAGGGAAAATAGACTGTCTGTACGATCTGACCGGGCTCATAGAGCACGGTTCCGGCAGCCGCCTGAACCACGCGCAGATGCGGGCGGATCATGTCGAGGTCCGGGCCCCGCAGGGCGGAGAGCAGGTTGTTGCCGGTGAGAAGCGATCCCATCAGGGAGGAGGAATTGTCTTGCGCGGCCATGAAACCCCACATCTTGAGTGACAGGTCATCTCCACCTGTCGTGCGGTCTGCGGCACGCAAGAGATGGAACCAGCGCTGAACGCCAGCCCCGGACGATTGTTCCGGAGACAGCACTTCGCCCTCCGCCTGCCCGGCGCGCGCCCTGCGGCCCGCCATCAACCCTCGCCCGCGGCCCGGCGCAGCGGCTAGTCTGGCAGGCAGGGCCAGTGAGTCGTTCAAGGAAACAAGATGCCGAAATTCGCCGCCAACCTGTCGATGATGTTCACAGAATGGACCTTCCTTGACCGCTTTGCCGCGGCCGCTGACCATGGTTTCACGGCGGTGGAATTCCTGTTTCCCTATGCCTTCGCACCCGAAGAGATTGCCGCGCGGCTTCAGGCAAACGGCCTGACGCAGGCACTGTTCAACCTCCCCCCCGGTGATTGGGAGGCGGGCGACCGCGGCCTTGCCTGCCCCGCCGGACGCGACGCCGAATTCCGCGCCGCACTGAAAACGGCCCGCCCCTATGCCGAGGCAACCGGCGTCAAACGCCTCCACCTGATGAGTGGGCATGGTGACCGCCATGACCCCGCAGCGGTGGCACGCTACGAGCAGTCACTCCGCCTCGCCTGCGAAACCTTCGCACCCTTGGCCATCGACATCATGATCGAGCCGATTAACGGGCGCGACATGCCGGGCTACTTCCTCAAAGACTTTTCGTTTGCGGCCGATATGATCAGCAGGTTGTCCCTGCCCAATCTCAAGCTCCAGTACGACATCTACCATCGCCAGATCCTGCATGGCGACGTGCTGAAAAGCCTTGAGGCGCTGCTGCCGGTGATCGGTCATGTGCAGACGGCTGCAGTTCCGGCTCGCAATGAGCCGGGCACTGGCGAGCTGGACGACCAGCGCATCTTTCGTCGCCTCGATGCGCTGGGATATCAAGGCTATGTCGGGTGCGAATACCGGCCGGCCGGCCACACGCTGGACGGCCTCGGCTGGCTGCGCCGCGCTTGAGCGTCAGCCCACCCGGGTGTGGACAGCAGCCGTGGCGACGAGTTCATCGAGCAGCGCCATGGTGGCGGAGCCGGAACAGGTGAAGGGATCAAGCACCGCGCGCTCATGATACTTGAGCAGCAGACCCGGATTGACCTTCGAGAGGTCCACATGCCCCATGGTCCAGTTGCAGAACTTCCGTTCGCGGATTTCCTCGAACACCAGCATGCGCACGTTGGCGTGGCGCTGGTCGCGGACGATGGCGTTGTAGAGATCGCACACTTCATCGCGCCCGCCCTCCAGCACCTGAATGAACACGTCCCCGCTGTAGCAGAGAAGTCCAGTGATGCCATGGGCAGGATTGTTGGTGCGGGATTTGTCGAGGATGTCCTCGATCATCGGGGCCGTCAGCGGGGAAGCGGCACGGCTTGCATAGACACAGCGGACGATCATCGAGGCTTCAGCCCTTCATGTTGACGAGAGACAGGAATTCGCGGCGGAGCGAGGCGTTCTTGAGGAAGGCGCCGCGCATCACACTGTTGACCATCTTGGTGGCGTTATCCTTCACGCCGCGCCAGTGCATGCAGAAGTGATCCGCCTCCATGACGACGGCAAGGCCATCAGGCGCCACCTTGTTCATCAGCAGATCAGCGACCTGGGTGATCGCCTCCTCCTGGATCTGCGGTCGAGACATGATCCATTCGGCAAGGCGAGAATATTTGGAAAGCCCGATGAGATTGGAATGTTCGTTGGGAAGGATGCCGATCCACAGGCGGCCCATGATCGGGCAGAAATGATGACTGCAGGCACTGCGCACCGTGATCGGCCCGACGATCATGAGCTCATTCAGATTTTCGGCATTCGGAAATTCGGTGACCGGCGGCGCGACGACATAGCGGCCGCGGAACACCTCGTTCAGATACATCTTGGCTACACGCCGTGACGTGTCCTGGGTGTTGTGGTCATGCGTTACATCGATGACGAGGCTTTCGAGCACGCCCTGCATCTTGCCGGCGACTTCCTCCAGGAGGTCTTCCATCTCGCCCGGTTCGATGAAGGCGGCGATATTGTCATTGGCGTGGTAACGCCGCTTGGCTTTCTCGATGCGCGCACGGATGCGGGCCGATACGGGCTGGGACTTATCATCACGCGAACCCGCCGGTGTGTCATTCATATCGATGGCTTCCATAAATTTACGACAACGACCCTAGCAGCCTCACGCCGCCGATACAACCAAACGAAAGATCCCTCCGCGCGGATCATCTGCCCGGCCTGCCCTGCGCCAGAGCAGGATGGGGTCAGGTGAACGCAGGCCACGTCCTCTGTATTCCACCACCCCGGCGTTCGCCGGACTGACGGCAGAGTGCGCGGTGTAACGCGTTTCGACTCCGCCTCACCGCACGCTGCGCTAGTCGTAACCTGTCATTTCCACATAGCCACGGCCGGGGTGCGAGCCCTCAGTCCGAACCGGGCCTTCCCAGTAGGAAATGCGCGTATCCATCCAGGCGGCGCCGTTCAGCGCGCGGGTTGTAACATCCACCCCCTTGTCGGCAAGCGAGACGCGCCAGCGCACCGGCACGCGGTGGCCCTTGGCATCGCCCCATTCGAGCGGCGTGACGCGGAGTGAGCCGGGCGGCTGCGGTTCGGGCCGCCCATCGGCATTGATCCAGGTGGCGGAGGTATAGCCTTCGCCATCATCCCTCAGGCGGAAGCCCATCAGCTTTTCGCCTGATGCGAAATGGAAGGAGAACCAGTCCCAGCCGGTCTGCCTGGCACTCAGGGGTTGCGAGGACCACTCATGATCGAACCATGCCTGGCCTGTGACGTTGACGCGCCGGCCCTCAATGGTGATGGTGCCTCTCACCGTGTAGAACGGCTGCGAGTAGTAGTAACTCGCCTGCCCCTCGGCCGACTTCACCGAATAGCCCCTGTCGCCCTGCAAAACGAGCGGGCCCGTCGCATCAAGTTTCAGCGCGTAGGAAAAACCATCGCCCGCTGCGCTGACATCAAGCGCCGACATTTCGTCCCCGCCCACCGCACGGCTTGTCATGTGCCAGTCATCGATGCTGGCGGCGAAAGGCGAAACCGTAACGCCCGCCTGGCCGATACCACCGCGCGCGAAGCGCTCCGCCGACCAATGCACCTTGGCGCTGGTGAGCGCCGCATGGCCCATCCACACCTGCGGGTCCTGCCAGCCCTGCCGTTCGCCAGGTGCCAGCGCGGAGCGGAACAGCGTCCATTGCGCGCCATAGTCGACGCCATCCTCGCCTTCGAGATTGGCCGTCAGATACCACCACTCGATGCGGTAATCAGGATGTGCGCCATGATCGCGCGGGAACGTGAGTTCCATGCCCCGGCGCGGCAGGGCGAAGCCCGTGGCATCGCTGCCCAGCCCCGCGAACCCCTGGGCAAGCGCGGGCACCGCCATCAGCAGCATGAGGAGCAGAACCCTAACGCTCATCGGCGAACACCTTCAGCAATCGCGCCGGCGCAAGCCGCATGAGATGCAGCGCCGGCAGCACTGCCGCGAAAATGGCACTCAGCACCGCCAGCACCAACAGCCTGAGCCATTCGAGCGGGAAGACATGCATCGGCAGACGCCAGCCAAAAGCCTCCACATTGATGACGGCGAGCAGAAGCCAGGCCAGCGCCAGCCCCGCCGGAATGGCGGCCATGAAGGTGAAGACCGCGAGCGCCACGCTGCGGAGGACTTCAAGTCCTGCGAGATGGCGGAGCGTCAGCCCCATCGCCCAGGCAGGCGCAAGTTGCGACAGGCGCATGCCGGCCAATGTCAGCAGGCTGGCGAAGATGGCCAGCGCCGCCACGCCGAGCGTCAGCACATTGAGGGCCGCCGTTACCGCGAAGGTGCGCTCGAAGATGCGGAGTGAAAAGGCCTTCACCGCAGCCTGGTCAATCACGCTCGTGTCCGGCAGTGAAAAGGCCGCGCGGAGATCGGCCGCGAACTGCGGCACGGCCTGCGGCGCCACCCGCACCGCGTAGCGCAGCCGGCTGGCCTCGGGGTAAAGCGCATCGAGCAGGCGGCTGTCGATGAGGAACTGCCCCTTTGGATTGCCATAGTCCGAGAAGATGCCGGCAATGGCGGCCAGGCGGCCACCGGCCAGCGTGACCTCATCGCCGATACGGAGGCCACTGCGCCGGGCCAGTTGCTCATTGACGAGAACGCCCTCGCCTTCCGCCACGCGGTCCCACACATCGGGTGCGGCGGCAAGGAGCGGCCAATGGTCCCGATAGGTGGCATGATCGGCGACACCATAGATCTGCACCGGCTCACCGCGGAATTCCATATCGGCATGCCAGATCGGCAGCACGGCATCGCTGCGGGCCGCGAGCCAGCCCTGCATCCGGCGCGATTCCTCCGGCGTGCGCGCCGTCACATAAAGTTCGGCCGCAAGCCTCTGGTCCAGCCAGCCCGTGAAGGTCAGCCGGAAGCTCTCTACCATGGTGCCGACCCCGGCATTGGCGGCAAGCGCCAAGAGAAGCGCCATCAGCGCCAGCGACAGGCCGGGCAATTGCTGGCGCGTATCGGCCCAGAACCATTGCGCCACAACCCCCTTCGCGCTCCGCGCGCCAAGTTTGAGCAACAGCGACAGCACCAGCGGCAACAACAGCGCTGCGCCGAGCAGCATGGCCGCAAGCGTGGCAAAGCCCGCGACAAGGCCACTGCCCATGACCGGCAGCAGGGCCGCAAGCGCGAGCAGCGCGGCACCACCCAGAGCCTGAAGCCTCAGGGCGCGTTCGGACGCGAGCCCCCACGCCCGTGGCCGCGCCGGTGCAAGCAGCGGCATGGTGGCGATGCGCCACAGCCTTGTGCCCGCCGACACCAATGTGCCAGCGACCGCGATGGCAAGGCCCAGTGCCCACACCGAGGGTCGGACGGTGAGCGTGCCCGCGACATCCGCGCCATAGAGGCCGCGAAGGCTCGCTGCCACATCCGGCAGCAGCGCGGAGGCAACGCCATAGCCCAGTGCCACTCCCGCAAGACCTGCGAGAATGGACAGTGTGAGAAGCTCCGCCGCCAGCAACAGAACCAGCATACGCAAGGGAACGCCCAGCGAGCGGAGCGTGCGGAACACCGGCCGGCGCTGCTCGAAGGCAAGGCCGATGGCCGAATGAACGATGAACAGCCCCACCGCAAAGGCAAGCAGGCCGAAGGCCGTGAGGTTCAGGTGAAAACTGTCGGTGAGGCGCGCCAGATCGGTCTCGGTCGCGGGGGCGCGACGAACAAGGCCCGGCACCACGCTGTCAATGGGCGGCAGCCCCTCGATCTGCTCCGGCCACAAGAGGAGGCGCGACACCGCGCCCGGCGCGCCGAGCAGCATCTGCGCGATGCCGATATCGGCCAGCGCGGTTCCGGGCGGCAGGGTGTCAACGATGCGCAGCGGCGGCGTCTCGACACCCTTGAGACGCTCGGCCTGGTCGGGCGACACCACGAGAATGCCGGGCGGCGTGATGAAGGAGAGGAGGCCGATGTCGTCGCGCATCACGTCCACCTTCGCCGCAGCGGGCGGCAGGGTGAGCGGGTCGATGCCGATGATGCGCAGGCGCTCCGCGCCAAAGCGCCGCTCACCTTCCAGAACCGGCGAAACACGCCAGCCGGACCGGCTCAGCGCGATGAACTCAGACTGGGAAAAGCGTGCGCCATCGGGCCGTACCAGCGCCTCCAGCTGGTCCTGGCCCAGCATGGCGGCGGCGCGGGCATAGCTGGCGCGCGCCTCGCCATTGATGGCCTGCACGGCCGACCACAGCGCCGTCGCCAGGGCGAGGCCAAGCAGCAGCATGGCAAGCTGCACCGGCCGCCACCGCCAGTGGGAGAGCAGAACCTGAAAGGCCTGCCAGCCCATCAGCTCAGCCTGCCGCCCGAAAGATTGAGCCTGCGCTGAAGGCGTTGCGCAAGCCGCAGCGAATGCGTCACCATGAGCAGCGCCGCGCCACTTTCCTGCTGCAGCGTCAGCATCAGGTTGAGTACGGCATCGCCCGTGGCCTCGTCGAGATTGCCGGTTGGCTCATCGGCCAGGATCAGCTTCGGCCTGACCGCCAGCGCCCGGCCAATGGCCACCCGTTGCTGCTGGCCGCCAGACAATTGCTCGGGAAAGCGGGAGAGGAAACTGGCAAGGCCCAGCCGCTCGGCCAGCGTGGCATTCCACGCGGAATCGAAGCGCCCCGCCAGCCGGGCCTGAAAGGCAAGGTTGGCGGCAACATCGATCGAGGGGATCAGGTTGAACTGCTGGAACACCAGCCCCACGGTGTCGCGGCGGTATTGAGCGAGGTCCTTGTCACCCAGTCGCGCAATGTCACGCCCGTCGACCAGAACCGCGCCGCGATCCGGCTGGTCGAGGCCGCCCGCCAGATGCAGGAGCGTGCTCTTGCCGCTTCCCGATTCACCGGTGAGGGCAACGCTTTCTCCAGCTTCAATCTTGAGGCTTACACTGTCGAGGACAGGCAAGATGCCCTCACCCGTCGGGTATGACTTACTGACGTTCCTGAGTTCCAGAAGCATGGCCCTGTTGTTTCTGCTGACCACCCCTGCCCGGAAGGCCACACCCTTTGAGATACGGCCTGGCGGTGCCGTCAGATCAGGCGGCGGTCATCCGCGCCGAGCAACAGGACGTCCGACGGTGCAATGGTGACCGAAACGGTTTCGCTCTCGCGCCAGACACGATCATCACTGGTGGCGATGGACTGCAACCTCTCACCCGGCACATCGACAAGATAGGCAGCCGAACCGCCAAGACGAGACGTTGATGCCACCTTGCCGCACCAGGCGCTGCCGCTGGAGGCGTGATGCCATTCGCAAGCCGGACACTGGCCACACCGCGGCTCTCCGCGGCGATGCTGCCTTCGAGCAGGTGCGACTGGCCGAGGAAGCTGGCCCGCCACGACAGCCGGCGTGATGAGCGGCAGCGTGATCTCGCGGAAGGTCTGGAAGCGGTTGGCGCCGGGCGGCATGGCGGGTTCCACATAGACCCGCTTCACGCCAATGAGGCGCGCGCGCACCACCAGCGACGTCTGGAAGGAATGCAGCATTGCCTCGTTCTGCATGAGCTTCCCATATCGCACAGGCGGAAGCCGGTCATGGGGACGCAGCCGAACTGCGAGGCGTTGAAGGACAGCATCATCGAGAGCGTGGCGCAGGTGGTGGATGAAGCGACGCTCAAGCTC
>CAYMQH010000006.1:6537-12051 GCA_964392525.1 uncultured Aestuariivirga sp. | reverse complement strand
GGACAGCATCATCGAGAGCGTGGCGCAGGTGGTGGATGAAGCGACGCTCAAGCTCGCCGTATGGGAGCGGCCCGGCATGCTGACGCAAGCCTGTAGCACAGGGGCCTGTGTGGCCGCCCCTGCCGCTAGGCTGCAAGGCCTGATCACGGGTGATGAGGTGAGCGTGCTCATTCCCGGTGGAACCCTCAACATCCGGCTCCTCGAAGGGGGCCGGGCGGGTCATGACGGGGCCAGCCGCGTTTTGCCGCGCGGGCTATGTCTGAGCCTTCTTCTCAGGCTCTCCCGCGGCAGCCGCGAGGCCGCGGGTGACGCCGATCACCGCCTTGACGGGCAGATGGTCCGAGGCGACGCGCGACAGTTCGGTTTCGACCGCCGACATCTCGTAAACGGTGACATGCTTGTTGGTCAGCACCCTGTCCAGCGGCCACAGCGGAAAGCGCGAGGGGAAGCTCGCGATCGACATGTCGACGTCCAAGAGATGCGGGTCAAACGGGCGGAGCGCCGAACGGCCGCCCATACGCCATTCATTCGTGTCACCGAGCAGGATCACGGCGCGGTCATCGACCGGGTGGGCCGCCGAGAGGATGGCCTCCGCCTGGCGCGCGCGCGAGGACGCCAGCAATCCGAGATGGGCCCCGATGATGCGGATCGGCATGCCAGACACGTCGAAGTCGACCAGCACAGCGCCGCGCGGCTCGAAGCCCGGAAGCTTCATCTTGTTGACGGCGGTGACGCTGCCCTCGCGGTAGAGGATGACATTGCCGTGCCAGCCATGGCTCAACCGGCGCGAGCCCTCGTCCAGCACCGAGCGGTAGCCGCCCTTCTCCTGCAGGGCCTTCAGGTTGAGCAGGCCCTTGCGGCTGCCGAACCGCTGGTCGGCCTCCTGCAGCGCCACGATGTCGGCATCAAGTTCGAGCACCACGCTGAGAACCCGGTCGGGGTCGAACAGGCCATCGGTTCCCACGCATTTATGAACATTGTAGGACGCCACCGAAATGGTGAGCGCCGGGTCATGCCCGTCATGGGTCGGCCGCTTCTGGCCAACAATCGGCTCTCGGCCTGCGCTGCGGCTCAGGTTTCGCCGCAGGGCGGGAACGATATGTTTCATCGTGCACTCATCTCCGTCCACCCGGGGCTTGCCAGCCGCGATGGCTCGATGCTTCTTTGTGCCACTAAGTGCATAGTTGGCGGAAAAGGTTCAAGGGCGAATTTAACCTACAGGACACTGGATCAGCATATTGCCCGACGGATTTCACATTTTGGCCCTGGTGGGCGCGGCAGTTTTGGTGGCGGTGCTGGCGCTGGTTGCAATCTATGCCTTTGGCAGCGCTGGCCAGAGAAGGCAAGGCGAACCGTCACACGCGCTGCCGGTCAAGCCCGCTGAAACGCCCCTCGATTCGGCCATCGCACCCCTCACTGTCGCCCATCCGGGCCACAGTGGCCTGCTGCTGCTCGTCTCGAACCTCGCGGCCTTCCGCGCGAGAATGGAAACAGTGCAGGCAGCGGGCCGCAGCCTCGACCTCCAGTACTACTACTGGAAGAATGACCTGACGGGCCGCCTGCTGATCCGCGAGGTGATCGCCGCGGCGCAGCGCGGCGTGCGGGTGCGCCTGCTGCTCGACGACATCAACTCCTTCGGCTTCGATCCCTCGCTGCTGGCGCTCGATTCGCACGCCAACATCTCCGTAAGGCTTTTCAACCCGAGCCGCAGCCGCACCAACGCCTTCCGCCGTGGCCTTGAACTGGCGGCGCGCTACTTCACCGCCACCCGCCGCATGCACAACAAGTGCTGGATCGCCGACGGGCGCGTGCTGATCGCCGGAGGCCGCAATATCGGTGACGCCTACTTCGACGCCTCGCGCGAGGCGAACTTCCGCGATGCCGATCTTCTCGCGGTGGGGGATTGCGTGGCCGAAGCGGCGGCCGTGTTCGACCTTTACTGGAACAGCGCGGCCGCTTTGCCGATCCGCGCCCTGCACAAGATCCGCCGTATCCGCAGGCTGCGGCTCAGCCGCCTGATGCGCCGCCTCGATGACAGCCTGTCCAGCCCGGCCGGGCGGCTGTTCCTCGATGCCGTGTCGAAAGCACCGGCCCTTGGCGGCCTGCACCACTTGCACTGGTCGAGCGGCGTCAAGGTGATGGCCGACCCGCCCGAGAAGGCGGCGGGCAAGGCGCGCCAGCAGTGGATGGGCGAGCAGATCAGTGCGCTGCTGGCCACCACCCGCCATGCGCTGCTGATCAGCTCGCCCTATTTCATTCCCGGTCCAGCCGTCACCCAGACACTCTGCGGGCTGGCGGGAGGAGGACAGCATGTTCGTGTGCTGACGAACTCACTGGCCGCAACCGATGTGCTGGCCGTGCACGGGGCCTATGCCAGATACCGGAAAACGCTGGTGGCGGCCGGGGTTGGGATTTACGAATTGAAGCCGGAACCGAAGCGGCGGCGCGCCTCGCTGTTCGGCTCACGCACCGCGAGCCTTCACACCAAGGCCTTCCTGATCGACGATGAGCAAGGCTTCGTTGGTTCCTTCAATCTCGACCCGCGCTCGCATTCGATCAATACCGAAATGGGGCTGCTGTTCCGCTGCCCGCATATCGTGAAGCAGCTGCGCGCCGTGTTCGAAACCGAAATGGACCCGGACGTCAGCTATCAGGTGATGCTGCAGGGCGGCCAGCTCGTGTGGCGCGAGACGCTGGATGGCACGGCACTTCAGCATGATGGCGAACCGCGGGCACCCTTGCGGCGGCGCATTCCGGCGCGGATCATCGCCTGGCTGCCCATCGAATCACAGCTCTGAGGCCTCAGCCGATCATCGGCGCGCCGAGCAGCCAGAGCCCGAACGCCGTGTAGAGTACCATGCAGATGGCCAGCGGCAGTTCGAGCTTCGCCATCGCGCGGGCCGGAAGCCCCGTCTCCGCCACCATGGCGCGGGCCACGGCCACTCCGATGACATGGCCCACCACAATCGCCACGGTCTGAACCGAAAAGATCATGCGCGCACCGGACGCGGTGTTCTGGAATGAGGCTGTCACATGATAGTGGCCAAGACCAAACAGATCGGCGCCCGAGGCAAGCGGATCATTGAGAGCCAGCGCCAGATATTGCAGTTCAACCAGTGCATAGCTGAGATAATGCGCGAAGTGATAGGCAATCGAGATCGGGATCAGCGAATAGACGAGGCGGCCGCACAGAATGGCCAATCCCACGCGCCGCCCTGACCATAGCCAGCCAAGCCAGACCGACATCAGAAAGCCGCCTGCAAGCACCACGAAGGACAGGAACAGCCCCAGCGTGTTGGCACCCATGACCGCTGTCCGCCCCGGAAAATCCAGCGGGTTGATGCCAATGAGCGAGAGCCAGGCAAATGTGTGCGAAAATCCGTCGAAACTGATGGCGCTGAGCGTCAGCAAGATAAACAGCATTCCGCTCAGCGGCAGCGGCGGCAGCGCCAGAAGACCGACACCGGGAAGCCGCAGGCCGCCATTGCCGAAGGGCGCGGCAACGCCAAGCTGATACTGGAACACCGCGAACGGGTCCGCCTTGCCCAGCCAGGCGTCAGGGCCAAACAGCAAGACACCCATGAAACCAAGAAGAAGATAGGCTCCGACGACAGCGGCCAGAACATCAGCGTCCTCGGGGGCGGGATAGACGAGCTGAAACCACGCGAAGGCAAAGAAGATCACAAGCGATGGCCAATAGGAGACCCATGCCGGATAGCGCAACGGCGGAGGCTTTCCGGGGCCTGCCCATGCACCTGTCAGCAGCGCGTGAAGACCGGTGAAGGGATTGATCGCCGCCCAGAGATTGCCGAACAACGGGTGCAGCAGCACGATCACCACCCACCACAGCGTCCACACGCCAAGCGGCAGGAGGTTCTCGGCGGGATCACGCGAACCAATCAGGCCCATGATGATCATGATCACGATAACCAGCAGGCTGATGAGGCTGGCCCAGCGGCCGTAGCGCAGAGCCGGTGCGGCTGCCGGGACCGCCTGTCTAACGCGGGGCAGCAGGGAAAGCGCGATGAAGGAGATCAGCACCGCCAGTGCGCCGCCAAACATCACATAACCAACCGGCAGCATCATGACGAAGCCGCGGCCCGAGGCATGGGCGACAGCAGGAGACGCGGACAGGCAGAGGACCAGGCATGTGAAGGCCAGCCGCCGCATCTTCATATCCCCACGTAGCGGTCGATCATGTGGCGGTCATGGGCCAGTGCCCCTGCCGTCACAATGCCCGTGACACGGCCATTCTCGACGAAGGCCACCCGGTCGGCCACCGGCAGGACCGCATCAACGCGCTGCTCGACCAGAAGGGTTGTCACGCCATGCGCCTTCAAATCCAGGACCGACTGGCGGATGCGGGCGATCATGGCGGGCATCAGGCCTTCGGTCGGCTCATCGAGCAGCAGGAGCTTCGGCTTGAGGCACAGGGCGCGGGCCATGGCCAGCATCTGCTGCTCGCCGCCGCTCATCGTGCCCGCGCGCTGGTCCAGCCGCTCGCGCAGCAGCGGGAAGAGCGAGAGCACATGGTCCAGCACGTCAGGCCCGGAGTTGCGGGTCATCAGGCCGACCTTCAGGTTTTCCATGACGGTGAGGTCAGAGAACAGCCTACGCCCCTGTGGTACATAACCGACGCCCTGGCGCGGCACCTCATGGGCGGGCATGGTCGTGAGTTCCACACCATCGAGGCTGATTGAGCCGCACGGCACCTTCACCAGACCCATGATGGCCTTCAGGGCCGTTGTTTTGCCAGCGCCATTTCGGCCCAGCAGGCAGAGGATTTCACCCGCTTCCGCCGTGAGCGAAAAGGAACGCAGCACCTGCGCCTCGCCATAGAAACCATCGATGTCGCGGATTTCCAGCATCAGCCTGTTCCAAGATAAGCGTTCTGTACAGCCTGATCGGCACGGATGTCAGCGGGGCTGCCTTCCGCCAGGATGCGCCCGCGGTCAAGAACCGTGATGCGATGGGCAAGCTGCATGACGACCGGCATGTTGTGCTCGATCAAAAGCACTGTCGCCTGCCTCGCCACATCGCGCACCAGTGCAACGAATGCCTCGATCTCGCCATCCGACAGGCCTTGCGTCGGCTCGTCGAGGATCAGCAGCTTCGGTTCGAGCGCCAAACCCATCGCCACTTCGAGAAGCCGCTGGTGGCCGTAGGAGAGCGTTCCGGCAATCTGCCCTGCCCGGTCCGACAGCCCCACGCGGGCAAGGCAATCGAGCGCAGCCTTGCTGTTGGGCGCATGGGCGGCAAGCGCCACGTTCTCGCCAGCCGTGAGATTGGCGTAGATCGACGTGATCTGGAACGTGTAGGCGATGCCGCGCTTCACCCGCCTGAAGGCCGGAAGCGCCGTCACGTCCTCACCCTCGAACAGGATTGTGCCGCCTGAGGGTGCGATGCGGCCGGAGATGAGGCTGACAAAGGTTGTCTTGCCCGCGCCATTTGGCCCGATCACGGCGCGGATTTCGCCCTTCTCCACGCTGAAATTCACATCATTCACGGCCTGCA
>CAYMQH010000006.1:0-6437 GCA_964392525.1 uncultured Aestuariivirga sp. | reverse complement strand
CCGCCCAGGAGCGTCCACAGCAAGGGATGGATGGAATACTGGATCGAGGCCAGCGTCGCACCTGCGTAAGCGAACATCAGCGCATAGGTGGCGCCCGCAAAGGCGGCAAAAGCCCCAGACAGCACGAAAGCGCGCAGCTTATAGCGCGCAACGTCATAACCCAGCATGGCGGTACGGTTCTCGTTCTCGCGGATTGCCACCAGCACATGACCGGTCTTGGAACGCACGACGAACAGACACACTGCAATGCCAAGGGCCAAAAAGGCCAGCGCCAGATTGTAACGCACGAGTGGGTTGGTGAGGTCAACGGTGGCGCCGGCGAGGCTGAATACGCGCTGCGTATCGGGAATGACGATGCCCTCATCGCCACGCGTATAGTCACCAAAGTAGAGCACCGTCAGGAAGGCCGCCTGCGAGAACATCAGCGTCACGATCATGAAAGCCACGCCACTGGCCCGCAACGCGATGAGCCCGATCAGATAGGACACGGCGATGCCGATCAGGATTGCCAGCAGGAAGGCCATGGGAATGCTGAGCCCGAACCGGGTGACGCCAAGCGCCGCCGCATAAAGCCCCGTGGCGAAGAACATCGCATGGCCAAGGCTCAGAAGGCCCGCATAGCCGAACAGGATATTGTAGCCGAGCGCATAGACTGCCAGCACCATGATGCGGGTCAACGTCAGCACCGCGTAATCACTCGCCACAAACTGGGCAAGGAACAGCGCCAGGATGACGGCGGCATGGAGGCTGATGACCTTCGCATTCATCGCGCCGGCACTCCGAACAGGCCCTGCGGCCTGAACACCAGCACCAGCGCCACGGCCAGCGTGGCGATGATGGAGGCGAGGGTTGGCGAGAAGAACATCGAGACGATGCCATCCAGCATGCCGATGATGACGGCAGCGGCAACACTGCCCTTGATCGAGCCGAGCCCGCCGATGATGACCACGATGAAGCTCATCAGCAGCGGGTCCAGCCCCATCAGGTAATGCGCCTGCTGGATGGGGACGATCAGCACGGCGGCAATGGCCACCAGCGCGGCACCTGCCACGAACACCGCCGCATAGACCTTGTTCACCGGAATGCCGAAGGCGGTGGCCGTTTCGCGGTCGAACTGGGTGACGCGCATGATGAGGCCGAAACGGGTGCGCGCCAGAACCCACCACACCGCAAGCAGCAGCATGATGGAAGCCGCGACCACGAACAGTTTATAGCCGGAAAAGCCAAACCATGGGAAAGCGATGCGGTAGGTGAAGGGAGCAGCCACCGGCTTTGCATCCGCCCCGAAGACGCTGAGCGCCAGTTGCTGGATGACAAACATCAAGCCGATAGTGGCGACAATGGTCGCCTCCGGATCATAGTTGATCCGCCTGAGCAGCAACCGCTCTGTCAGAAAGGCGAGGAAACCCACCGCGAGCGGCGCGACAACCAGCGCCGCCATGAAACCGGCAAGCGGCCCGCCGGGCACCAGTTTTGCCACCCACCAGGCCAGCATGGCACCCAGCATGAAGAACTCGCCATGCGCCACGTTGACCACGCGCATGACGCCGAACACCAGCGACAGCCCCAGCGCGGACAATGCCAGCACAGCGGCGGCTACCGTACCCTCAAGAAGGGCCAGAAGGAGATGCGGGAAAAATGCCACAGCGCACTGCCAGCGTGAAAGAAGAGAAAGATGGCCGGGCGAGGCCCGGCCACGATGATCAATCCAAATGCCTCACAGCGGCATCTTGGTGTAATCGACCTCGGAGGGATATTCGCCCTCCGCAATGGTGGTGCGGTGGACCACTTCACCCACACCGTTCTTCACTTGCGTGATGCTCTGGTGGCCGAACACCTGGTGCGTCTTGCCGTTGAACAGCTTGTCGCCCTGTGGGTGCTCATTGCCTTCCGCCATTGTGGTGATGGCTTCAGTCGCCTCGATCAGCTTGGCCTTGTCGGCCGGGCCCTGATAGCCAGCCGCCTCCATCGCCTGCTTGAGCACATAGAGCGTCTCCCAGCAGCCGAACATATGCGAATAGGTGGAGACGTCAGAGGAATCCGACACACTCGCGCCATAGGCATCCACCCCCACCTTCTCGCGGTAGAAGGTATCAGCCGCTGTCGGATTGGCACCCGCATAGCGCGGATAGCCTTCCCAGAAATAGGAGCCTTCAAGGAATTCAAGGCCAGGGCTCTTCAGGTCGACTGCTTCAAGACTGTCGATGAAGCCAAACAGCGGAGGATGCTCGGAGCCGAAATGCTCGCCCAGTTCCTTGACGAAGGTGAGAACGGCAGGGCCGACCATGACATGGTAGATCACATCCGTATCCGCCGGGATCTGCGGGAAGTAGCGGGTGAAGGAGGTTTCCGTGGGCGGAATGGGGATCAGTGCATTCACCTCGCCGCCCTGTGCCTTGATGGCAGCGGAGAAGTAATCGCGGTGATCATAGCCGAAGGCGAAGTCCGGATAGATCATCGTCACCTTCTTGCCGAGGTTCTTGGCGATCCACGGCGCAAGGCAGATGACCTGGCTTCTCACATCGGTGATGCCGGGCTGAAAGGTATAGCGGTTGAGCGCGCCAGAGGCCACGTGATGGCCCTCGGACACGACATAATACGGCAGCTTCAATTCGCCGGCACGCGGAGCAGAACCCATCACCACATGGCTGAACAGCGTGCCGAAGCCCACATCGCACTTGTGTTGGGTGGCGAATTTCTCCACGACTTCCGCGCCGCGGCCAGGGTCTGTGCCATCATCTTCGGCGATAATCTCGATCTGACGGCCATTGATACCGCCCTGCTCGTTGATGAGCTTCACAGCCGCATCGGTGGTGCGCTCATACCAGCGGCCATAGGCGGCACCAATGCCGGTGCGGTGAACCTGGAAGCCGATGCGGATCGGCTCGGAGGATTGCGCCTGTGCATAGCGCACGAAACCGGGACCAACGTTAAGGCCCCCGACGATGGACGCAGCAGCCCCTGCTCCAGCCAGTTTCAGGGCATTGCGACGGGAAATGCGCTTCGCGGCAGGCACGATCAGTTTCGAATCCGGCATGATGTCCTCCTGGTTTTGTCTGCCGCCCGTTGGGCAGGCTTGGTCTTCGCCGGAGGGGATCATATCAAAAGAAACGCCGCCGGATAGGGGCAGGATGAGCAGCGGGTTCAGGCCAGCTTGCGAAGGAGATCGAGAAGGGTCCGCCGCTCTGCCATGTCCAGCGGCTGCAGCGTTTCCGCCGTAATCAACAAAGCGGGTTCAAGTCCGCGCTGCACCGCGGCAATGCCTTCGGAGGTAATGGACACCCGCATCCGCCGTCCGTCATCAGGGTCAGGCGAGGTGGCCACGAAGCCGCGTTTCGCCAGCCGGTCCACCACGCCCTTGATGGTGGCGGCGTCCATTGCCGTTTCGCGGCCCAGAAGGTTTTGCGACACGGAGTGGTGTTCGGCGAGTTTCACCAGCGCGGCCCATTGCGTCGGCGTCAGCCCATCGGCCATGTGCCCGGCAAATATGACGGCATGGCGCTGGCCGGCCCGGCGCAGGTAAAAACCTACCTGGTCTTCCAGCCGATAGTCGCCCAGGACGGAGGGATTGTCTGCCGCCCCGCCCACCATGGTCATTTCTCGACGAAGGCTTTTTCGATGACGTAGCTGCCCGGCTCATGACCACTGCCTTCGGCGAAGGACATGCCCTTCAGCAGCGCCGTGATGTCAGCGAGGAAGGCCGGGCTGCCGCAGATCATCACGCGGTCCTGCGCCGCCTCGATGGGGGCAAGTCCGAGATCGGCGGCCATCTGCCCGGAACCGAGGAGATGGGTGATGCGGCCACGGTTGCGGAAGTCCTCGCGCGTGACCGTTGGGTAATAGAGCAGCTTCGCGCGCACCTCGTCACCCAGCAACTCATCATTGGGCAGCTGGTTCTCGATCTCGTCAGCATAGGCGAGTTCAGCCTTGAAGCGGCAGCCATGCACCAGAACGACCTTCTCGAAACGCTCATAAACGGCGGGATCCTTGGCAAGGCTCATGAAGGGCGCAAGCCCCGTGCCGGTGCCCAGCATGTAAAGATTGCGGCCGGGCAACAGGTTGTCGAGCAGCAGCGTGCCCGTGGGCTTCTTGCCCACAAGGATCTTGTCGCCCACCTGGATGTGCTGAAGCTTGGAGGTGAGCGGGCCGTCCTGCACCTTGATTGACAGGAATTCCAGTTCATCGGCATAGTTGGGACTGACGAGGCTGTAGGCCCGCAGAAGCGGCTTGCCGTTCACCTCAAGCCCGATCATGGTGAACTGCCCGTTTTCGTAGCGGAAAGCAGGCGAGCGCGTGGTCCTGAAGCTGAACAGGCGGTCCGTCCAGTGGTGGACGCTCAGCACTTCTTCCTCATACAACGCACTCATCGCAGGCTCCGGCTCGGCTTGTGGAATTTTGTTTGTATACAAACAAAAAATATGGAAACATCCGCCGACTGTCAACAACTACGACGCAGTTGCGATATCGCGACGCAAAACAAGCCATGGACGAACAGCCTGGAAAGATCCGCTGCGATGCCTGCCCCGTGCTCTGCTACATCCGGGAGGGGATGCTGGGAGCCTGTGACCGTTACGCCAACCGCGGCGGGGTGCTGACCCGCACCGACCCCCATGTGCTGCTGGAGCGCACGGTGACAGCGGGTGGCGAGGTTGTTCCCTTCCTTCCCGCCGCGCGCGAGTGGGATGGACGCATGGTGCACGCGGCTTCGACCTTCGTCACCGCCATCGGGGCGGGCACCACCTATCCCGACTACAAGCCGGCGCCCTTCATCGTTTCTTCGGAGGTTGATGGCGTGGACATGGTCACGGTCGTGACCGAAGGCATTTTCAGCTATTGCGGCCTCAAGGTGAAGATCGATACCGACCGCCACCTCGGCGCGGAATGCGCCGCCGTGCGCGTCGATGGCGAGCAGATCGGCCATGTGACCACCGCCGAATACGGGTCGCAGATGCTGTCGCTTGGTGGGGTGAGGCACCTGACGGGTGGTTCCAAGAAGGAAGGCCGCGTGACGTGCGAAAGCATGCTGGCGCTGGCCAATTGCAAGCCCGTGGAAGTGACCGTCGATGGCGGCGCAACCGTGGTGATCGAGGCCGGCAAAGCGCCCGTCATCAACGGCGTTCCGGAGCAGCGCATGCGGGTGGGCTGCGGTTCCGCCACCATCGGCATGTTCGCCAAGCAATGGATGGGACTGGTGGATGAGGTTGTGGTGGTGGATGATCACATCACCGGCGTGCTCTCCGAACATCAGGCGGGCAAGTTCCTCGGTGTCAAAGACACCGGCATCAAGATGAAGGGCCACCGCTCAACACCCGGTCGCTACTTCAAGGTCGCACACCCGGGCACCGGCTGGGGCGGCACGGATCTGACCGACCCGCTCGCGATCCTCAAACCCTTCGACCCAAAGGAGGCCTGGCCGGGCCTCAGGATGCTCATGGTGTCCACCACCGGCGAGCATTTCGCCTATTATGAACTCGACGAAGCGCTGATGCCCGTCGAGACGGACATGCCCCCGGCGCTCAGGCTCTCGGTCGAACGCATTCAGGAAAACTGTGAGCCAGCGCTTTCAACCGTGCTGTTCATGGGCGGCGCGGGCGGCTCTCTTCGCGCTGGCGTTACCGAGAACCCGGTGCGGCTTACCCGCTCCGTGAAGGACGCAATCACCCGCGTCACGGCAGGTGGGGCCCCCTGCTATGTCTGGCCTGGCGGCGGCATCACCTACATGGTGGATGTGACACTGCTTCCCGAAAATGCCTTTGGCTCGGTCCCTACCCCTGCCCTCGTCGCCCCCATCGAGTTCACCATGGCAAAGAGTGACTATGAAGCGCTCGGCGGCCACATGGACCAATTGCGAACGCTCGACGCAGTGATGCGCGAAGCTGGAAAGAGGCGTATTCCTTCCCCGTGACAAGAGAGTGGGGGCAGCGCAGGCTGCCCCTGTCCGTTGAGAGAGTTGATGTGATGCTGAATTCCGTTCCCGGCCTGATGGATGCGGTGAGAGACCGCTTCGCCCATGTGGATGCCTGCCCCTTCGATGGCCCGCGCGTGTTCTTCGAAAATGCCGGCGGCGCGCTCACGCTCAAATCTGTTGCCGAAACCTCCGGCCGCTATGCTGCCTACCCGGATAATCAGGGCCGCGACAACACCGCTTCAAAAGCACTGATGGCAGCAATCGCCAAGGGCAAGGCCGACATGCGCCTGTTCTTCAACGCGCCCGATGGACAGGTCTTCGTAGGCGAGAGTGGAACGGAGGTTTTGTTCCGGTTGATCCGCACGGCGGCACTGGGGGCCGCGCAAGGTGGCATCATGCTGTCCACCACCCTCGAACACCCGGCCTCGCGCAGCGCCATGGCGCGCTGGGCGGAGGTGACAGGCCGCAGGCATGTTCTGGTGCCGCATGACAACGCGACAGGCAATGTCAGTGTTGACGCCTACCTTCG
>CAYMQH010000005.1:15695-83607 GCA_964392525.1 uncultured Aestuariivirga sp. | reverse complement strand
ATGAAGACGACGATCACCACGTCCGAAACGCAGCCCCACGACCGCAGCCGCCACTGGCATGATGCCATTGCCAAGGCTTACTTCCCGCTTGACCTGCAATTCCGCGACCCCGGCCACTTTTCAGGCGACCTGACGCTGTGGACACTCGGCAGCGTGTCACTGTCGCGCCTGACCTCGGATGCGCTCCACTACCAACGGCTGCCCCAACACCTGAAAGCCGAGCGGGAAGAGCATTTTCTCATCACCGTCCCGGCGCGTTCCGAGGTGTTCTTCTCGCAATGCGGCAAGGATGTGCGCTGCAACCCGGGCGCTTTCATACTGGAGCGCAGCCACGAGCCCTATGAATTCAGCCATGCGGAAGCGGCGGATCTCTGGGTGGTGAAAGTCGAAGCGAAAGCACTGGGTGGTCGCGTCCGCCAACCGGATCGGTTTTGCTCGCTGCAGTTCAACGCCACCGATGGCGCAGGCGGTCTGTTCCGCGACATGCTGCACCTGATCCCCAACCGTTTTGACGCGATGAGCCCGGAAACGCGCGCCACCGTTGGCCAGCAACTGGTCGATCTTCTGGTGCTGGCGCTGAAGGCGGATGAGCGCACGTTGACCACTGGCAATTCATCGGTGCGCGAGGCGCACCTGACGCGGATCGAAGCCTTCGTCCGCCGCAACATGGGCGATAGCGATCTGGACCCTGAAGCCATTGCCCGGGGCTGTGGCATCTCCACCCGCTATCTGCATGAATTGTTCCGTGACACCAACCAGACGCTCGGCAGCTGGATCAGGGACCAGCGGCTGGAGGCCTGCCGCGAAGCGCTGCGCGACCCCTCGAACCGCCAGACGGTGGCGGAAATCGCCTATCGCTGGGGCTTCAGCGATCAGGCGCAGTTCTCCCGCGCCTTCAAGGCACACACCGGCATTCCCCCAAAGGAATACCGTGAGCAGGCCCGGCTTCGGCACCCTGCCCACGGCTGATGCGCCGGACGGGCGCCCCTCTCAGAGGGACGCCTTGATCTTCTCGTAAAGCCTGGCCTCGTCCTTGCGGGCTTTCAGCGCCTGGGCCATCGTCACTTCAACGAAGCGCGCTGGCATATGGGGCTGCAACTGGCCGATCAGGTCCATGTCGGCGGAAATGACCGTGCCGACCATGAAATACCCGCCGCCCGACACCGCATCACGGTGGAGCACGATCGGCTCCGTGCCGCCCGGCACCTGCACCGAACCGTAAGGATAGCAGGCATCAACGATGTTGGAGGGATCAGACCCCGCGCCGAAAGGCTGTTCGCGCGGAACAAACTCAAGGGGCCTGCCACCACGGAAGCGGTAGCCGATGCGATCCGCCTCCGGGGCCACCTTCCAGGTGTCCTCGAAGAAGTGCTTGCCCGCGGCTGCAGTGATGCGGTGCCAGTAAAGGCCCGGCAGCATGCGGAGTTCGGCCGGGTTCCCCGGCGCGCGGCGGAGCTTCTCCGGGATGGTGCGGCCCTCGCGTGCCGCCCTGCCCTTGCCGGTGGGCAGCTTGTCGCCCGCCTCCAGCTTGCGGCCCTTGAAGCCACCCAAGGCGCCCAGCGTATAGGTCGAGCGCGAACCGAGCACCACCGGCACGTCGATGCCGCCGGAGATGGCGATATAGGCGCGGGCGCCCTTCTTGAGGAAGTCGAAGGAGAGCGTCTGGCCCTTCTTCACCTTGAAGGAGGTCCAGGTGGCACGCTCCTCTCCATTGACGCGCGGCGGAAGCTCAGCACCCGTCACGGCAACGGTCGCATCTTCCGTGAACTGAAGTTCCGGCCCCAGGAACACGGCCTCGAGTACGGCAGCGCCCTCCTTGTTGCCCACGAGAAGGTTGGCAGCCTTGAGCGACAGCCTGTCCATGCCGCCCGAGAGCGGAATGCCGATGTGGTAGTAACCGGGGCGGCCCAGATCCTGCACCGTGGTCGAGAGACCGGGCTTGATGACTTTAACGGCCATTGAGCGCCCCCATCAGCTTGGCATTGTAACCATCCATGTCCTTCTTGAACTCGGCAAGGTCGAAGGTCACGTCCTTCATTTTGAGATTGAACCTGCCCTTCTCCACGGCGGCGACCGTCGCGTCATACTCAGCGCGGTCGATGGGCTTCCACTTCACGATGTCGCCCGGCCGGAACAGGCACATGAAGTCTTTCAGGTGCTTGATCTTCTGGTTGGGATCGTAGATCGGAATGGGCGTGATGCCGAACATCTGATAGCCGCCCGCACCGCGCACCGAATAGATGCAGGCGAAGCATCCGCCATGGCCAACGGTAAGCTTCGGCGTGTCGGTGCGCGGCCTGAGGTACTTCGGCGACTGGATCTGCCGCTGCTTGTCCACCATCTGGTAGAGGAAGGGCAGGCCAGCGACAAAACCCACCATGGAGACGAACCATGGCGCGCCCGAATGCGCCTTGATGAACCCATCAACGCCATCGAGTTTGTTGATGCGCGCTGTATATTCGATGTCAGTCGAGGTCGGGTCCTGGTGGCGCTCGCGGAAGCGCATCAATGTTTCATGCGTCCACGGATCATTGTAGAGGACTGGAATCTCGATGATGCGCGACTTGATCACAGGCTTTGCTTTGGCCGCTGCCTTCTCAATTGCCTTCAGCTCCTTCAGCATGTCGGCAGGCTTGATCACATCCGGATCAAACTTCACCTGAAAAGAAGCATTGGCCGGGCAGATTTCCGTCACGCCCTTGATCTTCGCCTTCTTCAGGGCCGTCGCCATGGATAGCGACTTGAAGAAGGCATCGAGAGACATTTCCTCGTCGCATTCGACGAAGATATGCTCATCGCCCCCGTAGGAATACCGCGTCTTCATGTAAGCGCCATCCTCCTTATGAATTGAGCTTATGGGCGTTGGCCTCGAGCCATGGCTCGAGCCAGCGCGTGTGGAAGTGAGCCTTGCGCACATTTTCATCGGCCGCAAGAAGCTGGTGCAACGGCTTCGTGGTGGCGATGCCGCCAACCTCGAGTTCGGCAAGTGCGCGCGCCATGCGGGCGATCGCCCCTGCGCGCGTCTCGTCCCATACGATGAGCTTTCCAAGGAGCGAGTCATAGAAAGGCGGCACCTGATAGCCCTGATAGAGCATGGTGTCGAAGCGCGTGCCGGGGCCGCCCGGAACACGCAGCGAAGAGATCGTCCCGGGTGCGGGCATGAAGTTCTTCGCGGGGTCTTCGGCGTTGATGCGCACCTCGATGGCGTGGCCGTTCATCCTGACATCCGACTGTGCGAACCGCAGCGGTTCACCACCCGCGATGCGGATCATCTCGCGCACAAGGTCGATGCCGGTGATCATCTCCGTCACCGGGTGCTCCACCTGAATGCGGGTGTTCATCTCGATGAAGTAGAAGTGATGGGTCTCGTCGTCATAGAGATATTCGAGCGTGCCCGCGCCGCGATAGTTGACGGCTTCGGCCAGCGCCACGGCAGACGCGCAAAGCTTCTCGCGCACCTGCTGCGGAAGCACGGCGGATGGCGCTTCCTCCCACACCTTCTGGCGGCGGCGCTGCAGGGAACACTCACGCTCGAAACAGTGAATGGCGCGCTTGCCATCGCCCAGGATCTGCACTTCGATGTGGCGGGCCTTCTCGATCACTTTCTCGATGTAAAGGCCGCCATCGCCAAAGGCTGCCTTGGCCTCGGCAGAAGCCTGCGGCATCAGCGTTTCAAATTCGCCCATGTCATGGGCAATGCGGATGCCACGCCCGCCGCCGCCCGCAGCGGCCTTGATCATCACCGGAAAACCGATGGCGAGTGCGATGGCCCTGGCCTGTTCGGGATCATCAACGCGGCCATCAGAACCCGGAACCACCGGCACGCCGGCCGCCTCGGCGGCAACGCGTGCGGCCACCTTGTCGCCCATCACGCGAATTGAATCACCTTTGGGGCCGACAAAGATCAGCCCCGCAGCCTCGACGGCATCGGCAAAGCCCGCATTCTCGGCGAGGAAGCCATAACCCGGGTGCACGGCATCGCAGCCCGTGTCCTTCGCTGCCTTCAGGATGTTCTCGATGTTGAGGTAGGACTTGGCGGCATGCGGCGGGCCGATATTCACCGCCTCATCCGCCAGCTTCACCGCAAGCGAGTCCACATCTGCCGCCGAATGCACCTGCACCGTTCCGATTCCAAGCTCCCGCGCGGCACGGATGATGCGCACCGCGATCTCGCCCCGGTTGGCGATCAGGAGTTTTTTGATCGGCATTGTCAGACAATCTCGGCGAGCGGCTGTCCGGCCATCACCGGTTCTTCATTATCGGCCATGAAAGTGATCTTTCCGGCAGCATCCGCCTTCACCTCGGTGAAGGACTTCATCACTTCGATGAGTCCGATCACCTCGCCCTTGGCGACTGTGTCTCCATCGTTCTTGTAGCTGGGCTTGTCAGGCGCGGGCTTGCGGTAGAAGGTGCCGGGAAGCGGTGAGAGAAGCTGGGCCATTGTCTGTCCTCGTGTTGTCGGAAAATCAGGCGTCGATATAGGGCTTCACGGCATTGCGCACGGCTTGCGCGATGGCGACTGCATTGGGCGTGTCAGAGTGAACGCAGATGGCGTCAGCGCGCACGGCAACATCACCGCCGCCGACGCCCTTCACCTTGCCTTCCTTGATGGCGCGCAGGCAGAGGGCCGCAGCCGTCGCGGGGTCCTTCGCCTCATGTTCACGCGTAATGATCAGCGAACCATCATCGCGGTAATCGAGATCGGCATAGAATTCGGCGATGAATTTGTGGCCACGCGCCGGATAGACCTTTTCATGGAAGGTGTTGATCATGCCCATGACCGGCACCTTGAACACATCCGCGGCGTCGCACACGGCATGCGCCACCTCTTCCATGCGCGCCGCCATGCCATAGAGCGAACCATGCGGCTTCAGGTGATTGAGCGTCATGCCCTCCGCTTCGAGAAAGCCCTTGAGCGCGCCCACCTGATAGATGATGCAATTGGCGAGTTCCTCGCGGCTCATCTTCATCTCGCGGCGGCCGAAGCCCTGGAGATCGGGAAGCGACGGGTGCGCCCCAACCTTCACGCCATGCTTCTTTGCGAGTTGCACGGTGGCGCGCATGTGGTTGAAGTCGGAGGCATGAAAGCCGCAGGCCACATTGGCCACGTCGATCAGGGGCATCAGCCCGGCATCGTCGCCCATCTTGTAGAGGCCGAACGCCTCGCCCATGTCACAGTTGATGACCGTCATCTGCAACCCCCCGGCCTGTTCATCAATAAGCACAGTCATGAAGGGCCGCACTGTAGGGTCGGAAAAACCGTTGCGCAACATCGGAAAAACACATTGCGCCTGCCAGTCTACCGCACCGCACCGCACCGCAGCAACGCGCTGCAACTGTGCAACGCGGCCGGGCACGGTGTCCCGGGCCCGCCCCTCGTCATGGGCTGTGTGCTGCGGCGGTTCAGAAGCCGATCTTCACGCCCGCGCTGACCGCCACATAGGGTGCCTCGCCTGCTTCGACCTGGCGCAGATAGCCATCGAGCGTCACCGCCTTGTTGACGTCGAAGAAGTAGCTGGTGCCGAGGGCAGCGCTGAGCGCCCAGTCGCCCGGCTTCAGCTTGGCGTCGTAGGATGCGGTTCCGAAGTCGCCGCTCACTTCGAAGCTGTCGAGATCATTGGTGATCATGCCTTCGAGTCCCACACCCATGCGATAGGTCACATCCTCGGTGACCAGTCCGTTGAGGCGGAGGCCGAAGATGCCCGTGGCATAGGTCGCCGCATAGCTCTCGAAGCTCAAGGGTTCGGAGCCCCTGCCGCTGCCGCCATCCTGATAGCTGTCGCGCGAGGACTTTGCATAAGTGAGCCCAGCGAAGGGCGT
Source organism: uncultured Aestuariivirga sp. (assembly GCA_964392525.1). Taxonomy (GTDB): domain Bacteria; phylum Pseudomonadota; class Alphaproteobacteria; order Rhizobiales; family Aestuariivirgaceae; genus Aestuariivirga. Next base: position 77,787 of record CAYMQH010000005.1, on the reverse strand, counting down.
CAGCACATGGCCATTGCCGAAGCCATGGCCCCAGCCCAGTTCACCGGCAAAGCCGAATGTGTTGAAGCCGGCATTCTGCGCAACTGCCGCCGTTCCGCCCACCAGGCTGGCATGGGTGAAGTCTGCATTGCCCTGCTGGTAGGCGCCCGACACGCGGGCCTGCAGGCCGGTGCCGTCGGCCGCCGCCTGGTAGCCGAAGAACAGGCCGAACATGGGCATCATGCTGACATCGCTGATTCCGTCGATGTCATCCGGCCCGGTCCGCAGGTCGATGAAGCCGCCGATGCGGACCGTTTCGCCCAGGCGCATGGCAGCCGCGAGAACCCCTGCCCACTCGCTGCCGCCATAGCCGCTGCTGCTATAGTTGGAGTACTGGCCGCTCAGAGACACGCACACGCCGTGCTCGTCGAAAACCTGGCAATCATAGTCGAGCGCATAGCGCAGCGCGAGCCAGTTGGATTCGAGCAGGAAGGCCTGCGGCTCCGCCATGTCCTCGCCGTAGTTCAGCACCCGCAGGTTCCAGTTCTGGGCTCCATCGCCGCGGACCACGGCCGCAAGCACGCCATTGCCGGCCTTGGTCAAGCGGTTCTCATTGGTGATGCTGCCGGCATCCAGATTGGTGATGACATCCTCGAAGGTGCCGGTCTTGAGATAGGTGCTGGCGCTGCTGACGCCGACCGTCATCGGGCCGCCCTCGCCATTGTCGAGCACATCCAGCTGGCCATAGCTGCTGGCGGCGCTGATAAGGATTTCATAATTCTGCGGCAAAACCCCCAGATAGGACAGGGCATCCCCCCGGCCACCCTGGCCGTTGACCAGCCGCGAGATTGTACCGCCGTCATTATGAATTCCAGCCGCAAGGGAACCATCACCGTTGAGGCCGCCGGTCATCGTGCCACGGTTAACGATCTCAGAGACGGATGCGCCCGACAGGACCAGAAGGCCCGCGCCGCCCGCGGTGTCCGCGCCACCGGCATTGCCGCCGATGATCATTCCCTCATTCCACAAGGAATTGCCGGAGCCTTCGAAGCCGATGCCTGCGCCGCCATCGGCCGCGAGGCCGCCGATGCCGCCGTCACCGCCAGCACCGCCGTCACCGCCCGCGCCACCATTGCCGCCCCGGCCGCCATCACCGCCGCTGCCGCTAGCGGTGTCTCCGCAATCGAGGAGCATGCCGGCACTGCACACGAAAACCGAAGCGAAATTCGGGCCGGGGTTACCATTGGTCGCGGTCGATCCGGCACCCGTGGCATCGGCGGAGCCACCAGCACCGCTAAGGCCAACCGGTGCGCCGCCAGCGCCGCCATCGCCACCCGTTGCAGATCCGTTGGTTCCGAACAACCTGGCGGCGCCACCGTTGCCGCCTGCGCCACCATTACCGGCAAGCCCTGCGCCGCCGTCGCCACCAATTCCGCCTGTGGCGGTGCTGTTGTCACCATCCACGCCGGCCGCGCCACCGTTACCGCCTGAACCACCATTACCGGCGGGGCTGGCGCCGCCATCGCCGCCAGCACCACCGAAGACAGAGCTTCCGTTGAGAGCTGAGTAACCGATGCCGCCAACGCCACCGTTGCCGCCATTGCCAGCCGTTGCGCCGCCGGCACCACCATTGCCGCCATTGCCGCCACTTGCATCATTGCCGTCGCCGCCGGCACCACCATTGCCGCCGTTACCGACGGCGCCAGCACTGCCGCCACTGCCGCCATTGCCGCCAGCCGTACCGGACGATGCCGCATCATAACCGATGCCGCCATCACCGCCGTTGCCGCCGGAGGTGCTTGCGGTTCCGGTGCTCCCGGCCGTGCCGCCGGTGCCGCCTGTACCAGCAGCACCACCAGCGCCCACGATGCCGGGGTCACCGCCATTGCCGCCAGCACCGCCGTTCGGACTGGCGACCGTGCCATCAGCGCCGCTGCCGCCATTGCCGCCGCGTCCCGGGTTGCCGCCATCACCGCCGTCACCGTTCAGGCCGTTCGTACCGCCGGCGGTGGCCACGCCGGCATTGCCGCCAGCACCACCCGGCCCGCCGTCGCCGCCATCACCGCCATCGCCACCAGCCACGGCGGGATCAGTCGAGGCGAAGCCGAGCCCGCCATTGCCGCCATTGCCGCCGTTACCGCCCGCGCCGCCAGACCCCGCATTGCCGGTGGTCGCGTCACCGCCCGCGCCACCCGCGCCGCCGGCCGCGCCAAGCTTGCCATCCATCGCATTCGGGCGATCCGCAGTGCCGACCGCTCCAGGCCCGCTGTTGCCGCCATTGCCGCCAGCGCCACCATTGCCGGCATTGCCGCCAGTGGCATTGCCGCCGATGCCGCCATTGCCGCCAGCGCCACCCACATTGCTGGCACCGCCAAGGTTACCGCCGTCGCCACCAGTACCGCCATGACCGCCATTGCCAAAGGCGCCTGCCGCGCCAACGCCGCTGTCGCCATCGCCCGCCGCACCTTCGATACCGGCATTACCGCCATTGCCACCATGTCCGCCGGGCCGGTCGACAACGGACACGAAAAAGCCGCTCTTGCCATCGGCACCATCGCCGCCATCGCCGCCATTACCGGCACTGCCGCCATTGCCGCCAACACCATTGGCACCGCCAGCGCCGCCCGCGCCACCATTGCCGCCAGCACCGCCATGGCTGCCTGATTCGGCGAAGGCCACGCCATCACTGCCCAAGCCGCCATTGCCGCCATTGCCACCGTTACCGCCGATCAGGACCGAAGCGCCGCCGTTGCCGCCGTTGCCGCCCGCCCCGCCATCAACTCCAGCCACGGTGGAGCTAAAGCCATCGCCGCCATTGCCGCCTTTGCCGCCTACGGCGTCAGTTCCAGCAGTGCCGGTGGTTAAGCCGGAGCCACCCGCCCCGCCATAACCACCATTGCCACCATTGCCGCCATTGCCGCCGGCTGAGAAATAGGCACTGCCCGCGCCACCATTTCCACCGGTGCCCCCGACGCCGGCATTACCGCCATCGCCGCCCGACCCGCTTGCCCCACCGGCTTGGCCGCCGGAGCCACCAGTGCCACCGTGGCCGCCATCCAATCCATCTTCCGCAGGTTCAAAGTCCGTTGCGTCAGCGCCTGCCCCGCCGGAGGCGCCATTGCCACCATTGCCGCCCGCACCACCGTCACCGTCGGTACCGTCCAATGCCGCGCCGGCCCCCAGACCAGCGACACCGCCATTACCGCCCATGCCGCCGTTGCCACCGTTGCTCCCGTCCTGCAGCGCCGAGGTATAGCCCACACCACCCGTACCGCCATTTCCGCCATTGCCGCCAATGCCATCCTGCCCCGCAGCACCGCCAAGACCACCCGTGCCTGCCGCGCCGCCCAGTGCACCACGGCCGCCATCGCCACCATTGCCGCCAGCACCACCGTCCGGGCTGGCCTGATCACCACTGACGCCCGCTTGGCCTGAACCACCAGTGCCGCCACGGCCGCCAGCACCACCATCACCATTCAGGCCGACAGATGAACCTGACCCGGCATTGCCACCGCGGCCCCCAACGCCACCATCTGTACCGTCCTGTCCGGAGCCGTCAGCACCGCTGTAACCAGCGCCGCCGTCGCCACCACTGCCGCCATTGCCGCCCGTTGCACTGCCCCCGCCTGCGCCACCATTTCCACCCACGCCGCCAGTGCCGCCATCAACACCGGTAACGATCGAACTGTAACCATCGCCACCCGCGCCGCCATTGCCGCCCGCGGCATCCGCGCCGGAGGCCCCGGCCGTCGCCCCGGAGCCAGCAGCGCCACCAACACCGCCATTGCCGCCATTGCCACCCGATCCACCGTCCGGGCTTGCCTGATCGCCAGCCACGCCATCGCCGCCCGATCCACCGGCACCGGCAGCGCCGCCATTGCCGCCAACACCCGTGGTGCCGCCGCCATTGCCGCCCGCGCCGCCATTGCCACCGTTGCCGCCGTCGAAGCCGCTGTCGCCGGCAGTATTGCCAGCGGCACCATCCACACCAGCGCCGCCCGCGCCGCCATTGCCGCCACGACCATCCATGCCAGCGACTGCCGAAGCACCGCCCGCCGCGCCCCCTGCACCGCCATTGCCGCCAAAGCCACCATCGCCGCCATCCTCGCCGGCGAAGATGCCATCCACGCCAGCGGCCCCGTTGCCGCCATGGCCACCAAGGCCACCATTGGCGGAAAGACCAGCCGTGCCTTCCTGCCCCGTCACGCCATCAACGCCACCGGCACCACCATTGCCGCCGCGGATCAATCCCTCATTCCGCACCGACAGGCCGGAGCCGAAAATGCCGGTGCCGCCCCAGCCTGCATCACCGCCGAAGCCGCCCGCACCGCCCATGCCGCCAAGGCCACCGAAGCCGCCATTGCCACCAAAGCCGCCAAAGCCACCGCTGCCGAACAGGACACCGGCACCGCCGTTACCGCCATTGCCACCAACGGAGCCATCGCCGCCATCGCCGCCCGATCCACCCGTGCCGCCATTGCCGGCATCGCCGCCATTGCCGCCGATGACCGATCCACCAGCACCGATGATGATCGACAGACCGGTTCCGCTGAGGCCCGTGCCGCCATTGCCGCCGGCAGTGCCGGTTGTGCCAAGGCTGCCTTCGTTACCGGCGCCGCCAGTACCACCATCGGTTCCGTCGGTTCCGGCGATGCCATCGCCGTCGCCACCATTGCCGCCGTGTCCGCCGGCCTCGCCTGAGCCACCGGCTTCACCGATGCCGCCAAGGCCACCATTCTGGCCAGCCGCACCATCATCCCCCCTGATGACATTGGCGATCACCGTATCGGCCCGGGCAGGGCTGACCGGGGTGAGCAGCACCGCAGCCACCACCGCCGCCATGGCCGCAGCCGAAGCCGATGTCTTCGCCCTGAACCGCTCATGCCCGCGGCCGCCCCCCGCCGCGCCATCAATGCGCGCAGCGGCCTCAACATGCGAAAAGACGGACATGACAATCTCCGGTGGATAGGTAACTTGTTAAATCATTATTTACTTTACTCAATAACGCCAGACGATATTCGCTAAACAGCGACAAAGCGGGAGATGTTTTTTCTCCGCGCCAGGCATGAACTGAAGTATTGCAGGTTCTTCAACCTGCGGATGCCGAGATGATACCCGCCGGAGGCGGGAATATCGACCGGATCAGCCTTGAGCGCCCACCGGCGTTTCGGCGGGGCTGAGGCCCATGGTGAGGAAGTCCAGACGCCAGAGCGACTGGAAAACGGCCATCACAGCGGCATTGCGCTCCGCGCCCGTACGGCCGCCAAAGGCTGCTTCATCCGCTACGGCGGCAATCTCCCCGATGGTGCGGCGGCCATCGATGCGGGCAGCGAGGGCCACTTCCAGATCGCTGCCGGTCACGGTCCAGTTATGGCGGAACAGCTTGCGGCCATTGATTCCGCAGCGGTAGCGGAACCCAGGCACGTAATCGAGGGCTGCAGGAGAGTCGAAGCCAATCCTGTAGGCGGCCTCAGGCCTGTCCGCGCGGCAGGCCATGAAGAAATGACAGCCATTGCGGAAATTGAGCTTCTCCATGAGCGGCCACTGCTCCTCCTCGGGGAGTGACGCGACCAGCGCCTGGAACGGATTCTTCGACAGCGGTGGCGCGTAATAGGGCGACTTCAGGAACCAGCCCTGAAATGCGAGGCCCGCGTCGCGGACCAGATCGAGGCAATCGGGCACGGTGTAGCTGCGTTCGCGGCCATGCAGGAACGTATCAACGAGGCCCGCATCGAAACGAAGGTCGGGCGCGATGTTCATGTAACTCCGGACCGGATGATCCTCCGGCAGGGTGGCAAGTGCCTCCTTGACCATCAGCACACCGGTATCGGTCTGGCTGAGCCCGAGATCGCGGAACACCGACTGCAGCATGTCAACGCCCAGCCGCCCATATTTCGCATAAAGCATGACGGCCATGACGCCCTCCCGCCGGAGCGCGCCGGCAAGGGCGTTCATGCCTGACTGCGGATCTGCCATGTGGTGCAGGACGCCGGTGCTGACAATGAGATCGAAGTCCCGGTTCAGGCTTGCCACATCCTCGATGGGGAGCTTGTGCAGCTCAAGATTTTTCATCCCGTACTTGTTCTTGAGGAATCTGTGATGATCGAGCGACGGTGCGCTCACATCGATGGCCACCACATTGGCCTTTGGGTTGGTGTAGGCGAAGACTGCGGCCTGATTGGTGCCGCACCCTGCGATCAGGATGTCAATGCCGGGCTTATAGGGACGATCCGGCCAGAACATGGGGTGGGCGTGGCTGGGGTCGAACCACTGCCAGTTACCGATCAGCCAGCTTTGCAGATCGAGGATGGGCTGGGGATACATCCACCTCTCGTACTGACTGGAGACAACATCGGCGAGGGGATTGGCAGCCATTGTGAACCGGTCTTTCCGAAAAAATGCTCCGCGTGAGACCGGATCGCCTGGCCCCGCACACTGTCCGGTCCGAAACTGTCGCATGCCGGAAAACCTGTCAACTATAAATATTTCAATTACTTAACTTAACTTTGCGCCATCTTGACCCTTGACGACACGCTCTGCAGGTTGGCTTGTTTTTTCCTGGCCCGGTTGAGTGGCTTTTTTCGGTGCGCCGTCAGGGCCGGAGGCCGCGCGGGACAGGCGGCAGGTGCGGGCGGCAGGATCGTCATCCATGGGCTGGCCAGAGTCCGGCAGTTGCAAAGAGCGGAGAGAATACCCGCATAAGATGTACAGGGTCTGGCGGTGGCGACGCCCCTCCGAACGCGTCGCTGACAGGTCCGGCCGCTTCGCTGAACAGGACCTGCCCGGGTCCTGAAACCGGTGTCGCCCTGCACCGGCAAGGGAGACATTGACTTTTGGGGCAAAGACCTGCTTAGGTTCAGAATGCGCCTGACAGTTTCAGGCGCTCAATCCACGGAAAGCGAGACGACATTTTGGCAAACGGAAAAGTTAAGTGGTTCAATGAAACCAAGGGCTATGGCTTCATTGAGCCTGAGGACGGCAGCAAGGACGTGTTCGTCCACATCAGCGCCGTCGAACGTGCCGGCCTGCGGACCCTTCAGGAAAACCAGAAGGTTTCCTATGAAGTGACGACCGATCGCCGCTCGGGCAAGCAGTCTGCCGACCAGCTTCGGGCTCTCTGAGTCCGGCTGGCTGACTGAAAACAGCGGCTGAGGCCGGCGCAAGCCGGTTCGATTTTCGCTTACGCGTCCCTTCACCGGGGCGCGTTTTTCTTTGGCGCGGCATCAAACCGGCCGCTCGCGCCGCACCACGATCTCCTCCTCGCCGAATTCGCGGGCCAGTTTGTGCCCGGCATGAACGGCATGCGCGATGAGGCCCGGCGCGCGCGCGTCCCCGATGAGGCCGAGGAAGGCGAGCCCCTTGCCCTTCAGGTCCTGGTAGAGCGCATCGTCTGGCTCGCGCGAAGTCACGGGAACGAAACAGGCCGCTTCGATATCCCGCTCGGTGCCGGAATAGACACAGCGCAGCACCGCGCCACCGGGCTTGAGGCCCGTGACCAGCGTATTGACGATGACCTTCACGCCGAGCGCCAGCAGGCGCTCATGGGCGCGGTGTTGCTCGCCCGTCAGGCCGGACCATTCCGCCACCTTGCCGCCGCTCGTCACATAGGTGACATCCACCCCCTGCCGCACAAGATGTTCAGCCACCGCACAGCCGAGATAGTAGAGATCATCGTCAAACACCACGGCCGGGCCTTTCACCTCTGCCGTCAGAACCGCCTCGGGTGCCAGCGTGCGGGGGTCGGCATAGGAGGGAATGGCGGCGCGCAGGCTGCGCCCGCGCCCATCCCTGCGCCAGTGACTGCCCGTGGCGACAACCACATGGGCATTGCCGAGGTTTGCCACATCATCCGCCGTCATGAAGCTCTCCCGGAACACCTCGATGTTGGAGAGCTTCGACATCTGATGCAGCCGCCAGTCACGCACACGGCCCCATTCGGCAAGGCCGGGAAGCCGCGTTTCCCATTGCAGCCGCCCGCCGGGCGATGCGCCGGCGTCAGCGAGTTTCACCTCATGGCCGCGCCGCGCCAGCATCAGCCCTGCCTCAAGCCCCGCCGGGCCGCCGCCCACCACGAGAACCTGCTCGCGCCGCGTGGCCACCGCGATCTTTTCGGGGTGCCAGCCGCGCCGCCATTCCTCACCCATCGTGGGGTTCTGCGTGCAGCGGATTGCGGCAGCGCTGCTGTTGTGGGCGTAGCAGATGTTACAGCCGATACACTCGCGGATGTCGTCCTCCCGGCCCGCAGCGATCTTGGCGGGCAGGAAAGGATCGGCAATCGAGGGACGTGCAGCGCCGATCAGATCGACGATGCCGCGTTTGACCTGGGAGAGCATGGTCTCGGGGGATGTGAAGCGCCCGACACTGACGACAGGCTTGCCGGTGACCGCCCGCACATGCGCGATGCGCGGTTCGAGGGAGCCTTCGCGGAAAAACCGCGATCCGCCCATTTCCTGGGAGTAATCCGAGATGGTGACATCGAACAGGTCAACCAGCGGCGCGAGCGAGGCAAGCAATTCGGAACGCTCTTCGAAGCCGCCGCCATCTTCGTTGTCCACCTCGATGCGCAGCGCAATGGCAGACGTGCCGCCGGTAGCCTCCCGGGTTTCCGCCAGCACCTCGCGCAGGAGCCTGGCGCGCTGCATCAGCGTGCCGCCATATTCATCGCTGCGCGTGTTCATGTCGCGGTCGAGGAACTGATTGAGGATGTAGCTGTGCGCGGCATAGACATAGACGATGTCGAACCCCGCCTGCCGCGCCCGCTGCGCCGCCGCGCGGTGCCAGCCGCGGAAAGTGCGGATGTCGTCGCGGTCCATGCGCGCGCACTGCCAGGGCGATTCCATCGCCGGAAAACTCGACGGGGCAAGAGCCACCTCGCGCGAGAGATTGTTGGAAGAGCGCATGCCACCGTACCAGAGTTCGGTTCCCGCCAGCGCGCCATGTGCGTGAACGGCATCGGCCATCGCCGCCATCATCCGCACGTCGTCCTCGTCCCACAGGCTGGCGAAGGGATGGGGAATGTCATCCGACGATGGATGAATGGAGCAGTATTCGGTGTTGACGACGCCCCAGCCGCCCTCCGCCTTGAGCCCGCGCATGGCGGCCAGCGTGGCGGGCAGTTGGTAGCCCATGCCGCTGCAATGCGGCACCTGATAGAATCGGTTGGGCGCGGTGACAGGACCGATCTTCACCGGTTCAAAGAGAATGTCGAAACGCTCATCCCGCGGCATGCAACTCCCCTTCCCCTGACCCAGACAGGCAATCCGGGGGCATCCCCCGCGATTGCGCGTTTGCCACCCAACAGCTTAACATGAAACATGTCCGCCGGTAAGCATGGTAAGCAACGGACACACGGCGGGGATAAGCAAGATGACGATGTGGACATTCTTCGGCTATGCGTTCCGGATGGCATTTGCCCAGCCTCGTGCCGGCCTAATGCTGATCGCGGGCATCACCGTGCAGGTGTTGTTCTATCTGGCGATCCCCCTCACCTACAGGCATATCTTCGACGACGCGATCGCAGGGCGCGACATGTGGCTTCTGGCCATCCTGCTGGCCATACAGGTCGGGCTGTTTGTACTGTTCGGTGCCGGTGGCGTGGCCCATGACTGGGCCGCCGCGCGGATCGGGGCTTCCTCAGCAGCCGATCTCCGCCAGAAACTGTTCGACCATCTGCAGGCCCAGGGCCCCGGCTTCTATTCGCGCGTCAATGAAGGAGACGTGGTGGCAAGCTTCGGGTCTGACGTGGCCGCCGTTGAGACCGCGATGGTACGGGCCTTCCCGAGCTTCCTCATGCGGTCGATGAACATCACCCTGAGCACCGCGATTTTGTTCCTCATCGAGTGGCGCATCGCAGTGCTGACGGTGTGCATGATGCCGCTGCTGGTGCTGGCCTCGCGACCCTTTTCGCGCCGGGCCCATGACATGAACCACAGGCGCGACGCCGGGCAGGCGCAGGTCGCGGCCTTCGTTCAGGAAAACGTGCTCACGCACCTGGCGATCCGCACCTTCAACCTGCGCGGCGAGCGCATGCGGCAGCTGACGGACCGCCTCAATCTGATGCGGCACGAAGGTTTCCTGTCGCATCTGTTCACCTCCTCCGTCAGCCGCTCGACGCTGCTGTCGGCGTGGCTCCTGCAGATCACGGTGCTGGGCTTCGGCGCGTGGCTGGCCACGGCGGGATACGTGACAACGGGCGTGCTCATCGCCTTCATGGGCCTCGTGCTGAACATCTGCGGAGCGACCGATCAGCTGGCTCAGACCATTCCCTTCCTGATGAATGGCGCAGGCGGCCTCACCCGCATCAACAGGCTTCTCGGGCATGAGCCGGAACTGACGGACAAGCGCGACAGCAGGCCCCTGTCGCTGCTCACCCGAGGCCTGTCGCTCCACGATGTGACATTCGGCTACACACCGGACAACCCGATCCTCAAGGACGTATCCTTCGACATACCGGCCGGCAGAAAGGTGGCGATCGTCGGCGGCTCGGGTTCCGGCAAGTCCACCGTACTCAGCATGCTGGTGCGCCTCCATGATCCGCATCGCGGCAGCGTATCCTACGACGGCACGGACCTCCGGGAGGCACAGGAGGACTCCTTCCGCCAGCACACCAGCATCGTGCTGCAGAATACAGCGCTGTTCGATACCACGATCCGCGAGAACATCCGGAGCGGCAGGCTCGACGCAACCGATGCCGAGGTCGAGGAGGCGGCGAAGGCCGCGAAGCTGCATGACGTGATCCTCGGACTGCCGGCGGGATATGATACGAAGGTCGGACTGCAGGGCGGGCTGCTGTCCGGCGGCCAGCGCCAGCGCGTTGCGATTGCCCGTGCCCTGCTGCGCAGGTCGAACGTGCTGTTCCTCGACGAGGCATCCTCGGCGCTCGATGCAGCGACCGAACAGGCCATCAACGAAACGCTCGAGGAGACAACGCGCGGCTGGACGGTGGTTTCGGTGACGCACCGCCTGCAGCACATCACCAACTATGACCTGATCATCGTGATGGAGCATGGCAAGGTTCTCGAGCAGGGAACACACGTGGAGTTGCTGGCGCGGAACGGCGCCTATGCCGCGCTGTGGAAGAAGCAGAGCGGCTTTTCGCTCCACGACGGCGAGGCGGCGATCACACCCGACCGGCTCAGGGCCATTTCATTCCTCGCTGGCTGTTCACCCGATGTGCTTGCCATGCTCACCACCGCGCTGGTGTCCGAAACCTTCCCGGCCGGGCGTGTCATCTTCCAGGAGGGCGACACGGGCAACAAGTTCTACATCATCGCGCGTGGCCGGGTTGAAAACTATGTTCAGTGGGGCGAGGGCCGCGAGACGGTTCTAAGCGTGATGGAAGACGGCGACTGGTTCGGCGAACTGGCTTTGATCAAGCCAGTGCCGCGCACATGGAGCGCCCGCACCACGGCCGACACGATCTGCCTGACGCTCGACCGCAATCGCTTCCTCGCATTGCTCGACCGTGACGGCAAGCTTAAGGACGTGGTGGAGAAAACCGCCATGGCGCGCATCGCCGAATTGCAGCAGGCGATCTTCGCCAGCGTGGAGGACTGACGCCGCCACGGTGGTGCCAGGCCTCAGATCAGATAGCCGCCGGAAACCTTGAGATTGCTGCCCGTGATATAGCCTGAGGCGGGGTCGGCGAAGAACAAGACCGCCCGCGCCACCTCTTCAGGTGTGCCATAGCGGCCGGCCGGAATGCGCTCCAGCGGTGGCTTCCGCTCGGAATTCTCCAGGGTGCCGGGCGATACGCCATTGACCGTGACGCCGAACGGCGCCTCGGTGACAGCGAGGGTGCGGGTCAGCATCAGCACGCCCGTCTTGCCGATCTTGTAGGGGGTGAGGCGCGGCACCGCGACAAGCGCATCGGCATCCGCGTCGATGAGGTTGATGATGCGCCCCTGGCCACTGAGGCGCAGCAAGGGCAGTGCCGCCTGGCAGGCATGATAGGTGATGTGCAGTGTCTCGTCGATCGCGCGATGCCACTCTGCGGCACTGGTTTCGGCAAGACCCTTCCAGAGGATGCCGGAGGCGTTGTTGACGAGAATGTCGAGCCGCCCGAAACGGTGTGCCGCATCCTCGAAAGCGCGGGCGGTGGCAGTGGCATCGTTGAGGTCCACGCTGATCGCACTTGAACGCCGCCCGAGACGGGCGATTTCAGCAACAAGTTCCGCCGCCTCCGCAGCACTGCTGCGATAGTGTACCACGATGTCGGCGCCGGCTGCGGCAAGCGCCAGCGCAATGCTGCGGCCAGTGCGGCGGGCCGCGCCGGTGACAAGCGCGACGCGGCCGGTGAGCGGCCCGTCAGACATGGCTGTCATCATTGTTATGATGGCTGCTGTCCTGGCTGTCGGCCGCCATCAGCTGGTTGAGAATATCGGGATGGTGCGTTCGGATGTAATCCGGCCGGGCATGCAGGACATTCGAGGCAAACAATATGCGGGCCTGAGGCTCCGGTTTTCGCGCCGCATAGAGCAGGATGGGGCAGCCAAGGGCCCGCAGCCGGCCCAGATTCCACAGCACCCGGTTCTGTAACTGGATCTTGGCGTGATCGCTGGTGGAGGGATGAATGATCCCGAGGTTGGGATCGATGATGACATCCGTGACGCCTGCCGCCCGCGCCTGCTGCACGCGCGGCTCGAGCTGGGCCAGTATGCTGTCGATCCTGTAGGGAATGGGATCGGCACCGCGCATCCGGTAGGCATCGCCATAGGGCATGTAGGTCAGTATGAGACTGGCCCGCGCTGCGGCGATGGCCGCGAGCGCCGGCGCCGAGATGTCGCTGCCCGTGAAGTTGATGACGCAAGCGCCACCGGCCAGTGCCGCCAGGGCGGTCGCCGAACTCCAGGTATCCACCGACACCGTGTAGCCATGACCGGTGAGAAGGCGCAGAGGCCCGGCAAGCCGCCGCTGTTCCTCGGCATCGCTGACTTCCGGCGCCGTCGGCGTGATGGACCGCGCGCCAAGATCGATGATGGTGCAACCTTCCGCCGTGAGCCACGCGGCGCGCTCCAGAATGCCGGCCTCCGACAGGGCGATCGACTCGGTGACCATGGACTCAGGCGAGAGATTGATAACGCCCAGGAGGTGGGGTGAAGCCGGTGCGCTCACGAAAGTCTCCTCTTTTCCTTCAGGGTCAGGCGAACTGGTCGCGGTCCAGCGTCACGGCGGACCGCAGGCTTGCCAGTATGTCGGGCTGGCTGCGTATAACCTCATCCCATGTCAGGGCAAAGGGGCGGTGATACTCCTCGCCGACGAAGTGCTTTCCCGCCGCATAGAGAATGTCGGCGAATGCCGATGCGGCCATCGCCTCCTCGCCCCGGTCATAGGTCAGGCCATTGATGGCGGCGACATCGGCATAGGAGTCGATCAGATCCATCACGATGCGCTGATAGGCCGTGACGATGGTGCGCACATAGCCCAGATCAAGGACGTGCCCCTGCGCCGCCAGCCCCTGCATGACACGCAGCGCAACATCGCGGCACATGCGGTTGAGGCCCGCCTGGCTGGCATCGCTGCCAATGGGCTGATGCTTGTGGTCATAGGTGTCGGCGATATCGACCTGGCAGATCTGGCGTGTCGAATAGTTGCGGTAGAGTTCGGACAGGATGCCGATCTCCAGCCCCCAGTCCATGGTCAGGTTCAGGCGCCGCCCCACATCGACATGCATGGCGCATTCGCCCGCCAGCGGATAGCGGAAGCTGTCGAGAAACTCGAGATAGCGGGCGGGCGCCTGGCAGTGTTTCAAAGCGCGCAGCAGCGGCGTGACGAACAGCCGGCTGACCCGGCCATAGACCCTGCCCTGGCTCACCCGGGCATAATAGGCCTTGGCGAAGACATAGTTGGAATCCGGATGCACCAGCGGATAGACGAGGCGCGACAGCAGGCGGGGCGTGTAGTTGACGATATCGCAATCATGCGTCGCCACGATCCCGGTGAGTCCTTCAGCCTGAAGAAGGCCGAGGCATGTCCACAGATTATGGCCCTTCCCCCTGTCCACCGGCGCTAGGCCGTGACGCCGCAACCCATTCAGCAAGGCGTTGATGCGGGGGCCATCGTTCCAGATCACCCGGTGCGGCTGTGGAAACCTTGCGAAATAGCCAACGGCGCGCTTGAACGCCGCTGCGTCAGCCTGATCGAGACCGATGATGATGCGGCTGAGGTAGGGGACCTCCGCCAGCGCCAGGACGATTCGGTCCAGCGCTGCGTTGTCCAGTTCCGAGGCGAGGCACGGCAGCACCAGCGTGATGGGGCAACGCTGCGCATGGCGGGTGACGTCCCTCTCGAGTTCCGCGCCGCTGCGCGCACCGACATCCTGCAGCGTGGTGACGATGCCATTCTGGAAGAAATCACTCATGCACGCCCAAACCTGCCGGACTGGACCGCCCCAACATGCGTGGCGGCATCTGGGCCGCCACCGTGCCTCGCGGCAAACGATCCGTTTCGGTGATCACACGCAGCCCCTGAGCCAACTCTCGACAGGAGTTGAGCAAAGTTTGCTGCCGCACACAAGTTGATACGGGAGGACTTGTCAGCGGCGCCATTTCGCGGGCCTTGGCACGGATGCCATGCCAGCCCCTGGGCTGTGGCCCCGCCGACAGCAGTGGCTGCGGTCCATGCGACCTTTGGTAGCGTGGACAACTGCGGCCGCCTCGCAGCTAAGTTGCCTGATGCGACAGGGGTGGCTCAATCGGCTGAGGCTGCACCGCCGGTGGATGATCCAGGCGGTGATGCTGGTGCTTGTCGCGCCGGCGCTGCTCGGCATCCTGCCGCAGCCTGCCACATCCGCCGCAGCACTTCTCGATCGTGATCTTGCGCTGTCACTCTGCAGTTCCGGCGGGCCGGACGGCACGCCCGGTCAGGGGCAGCTTCCCTCCCATTCCGATTGCTGCGTTCTGTGCAGCGCCTGCGCCACAATCTCCGGCCGTTCGCCGGGAGACGCCATCGCCGCCTTCGCGGCACCGGCCCGCACAGCGATGCCGGCCGTCCCACCCGCGACGGCCCATCTGAAGCCGCCGCAATCCTTGCTGCTTCACGGCAGCCCGCCGCGCGGCCCGCCTTCCCTTCTCCTGGTCTGATTGCCTGAACCGGCGCGCCCATCGGGTGACGCCGACATCTGTCCAATCCAGGGGAGCGAAACTCCATGTCTGTCACTTCCGCGCCGCAGCAGGACGCTGTGGACAATACACGCCTCTATCGCGCCGTCTGGCGCTGGCATTTCTACGCCGGGCTTTACGTCATTCCATTCCTGCTCATGCTGGCCATCACCGGCTTCTTCATGATGCTGTTCACGACCTACCTGCCGGAGCATGGCGACCGCCTGAGGGTTGCCGCTCAGGCCGAGGCACTTCCGGCCAACGAGCTGGCTGGTGCGGCGCGTGCATCCCTCGGGGCCGAGGCCGTCATAAAGGACATCCGCACGCCCTATGACGCCACCACCCCGATGATGGTCACCGTGGCAGCGGGCGAGGTCAATCACGTCCTCGCCGTTGATCCCTACAGTGGCACCATCCTGCGCTCCATGCCGCAGGACAGCAGCTGGAACCTGTTTCTCGAGAAGATCCACGGCACGCTTCTGCTCGGTCAGACGGGCGACTGGCTGATCGAGATCGCCGCGAGCCTCGGCGTTGTCCTCGCCGTAACGGGCATCTACCTGTGGTGGCCGCGCGGCGAAGGCCTCGGCGCGGCGCTGGTGCCGCGGTTCAGCGCCAAGGGGCGCAGCCTGTGGAAGTCCTGGCATGAAACGACCGGGGCGTGGATGGCGATCATCCTGGTGTTCTTCATGGTGACGGGACTCGCCTGGGCATCGGTGTGGGGAGAGAAGTTTACCCAGGCCTGGAGCACATTTCCGGCCGAGAAGTGGGACAATGTCCCGCTCTCCGACAAGACCCATCTCTCGCTCAACGGCACGGGCGAGAAGCAGGTGCCCTGGGGGCTGGAGCAGACGCCGCTTCCGGCATCGGGATCCGCAGCGGGCGTCACGGTGCTGCCGGCCGGCACGCCGCTTGACCTCAACGGGATGGTGCAGCTTGGCCGCACGCTGGGCATCGAGGGGCGCATGCGCGTCACGCCGCCCGATGGCGAGACGGGCGTATGGACGATTTCCCAGAACAGCATGAGCTATGACGGCGCCAGCCCGACGCTTGACCGCACCGTGCATGTCGACCAGTTCACGGGCAAGGTGCTGGCCGATGTGCGCTATGCCGACTACGCCCTGCCCGCCAAGGCCATGGCGGTCGGTATTGCGCTGCACGAAGGCCAGCTTGGATGGTGGAACTTCGCCATCAACACGCTCTTCTGCCTCGCCACCGTGTTCCTCTGCGTGTCCGGGATCGTCATGTGGTGGAAACGCCGGCCCGCTGGACGCATCGGCGCGCCGAGATATCCCCGGGACTATGCCGTGCCGGCCGGCGTGCTGGGCCTCGGCGCGCTGCTCGCCATCGCCTTCCCGCTCGGCGGGCTGGCGATTGCCCTGTTCGCCATCATCGACCTCCTTCTGCCGAAGCGGCTGAAACAGGCCGGCGCGCAGTAATCCAATCCTTGCAAGAAAATACATGGAGAATGATCATGAAATACATCAAGGAAATTGCCTTCGCACTGATCCTGACCTGCGCCGCCATGCTGGCGTCGCCCTGGGCTGGTGCGCATGAAACGGAGGTCAAGGCCGGAGACCTCGTCATAACCGGCGCATGGTCGCGCCAGTCGCCTATGGCGGCGAATGTATCGGCGGGTTTTCTGAGCATCGCCAATACCGGCAAGGAGGATGACCGGCTGATCAAGGCCGACACCACCATCAGCACCATGACCCAGATTCACGACATGAAGATGGATGGCGACGTGATGAAGATGTTCGAGCTTCCGGAGGGCATTCCCATTCCGGCCGGAACGACAGTGGACCTGAAGCCGAAGTCGCTGCATCTGATGTTCATGGACCTCAAGAAGCCCCCTGTGGCGGGTGAGCACTTCACGGTCACGCTCACCTTCGAAAAGGCGGGCACGGTCGAAGTCGGCTTCGATGTCAAGGCACCGGACGCCCACATGCACTGAGTGACCGGTAAGCCGGGAGGCCTGCATCAAGGCGGGCTTCCCGCTTGCCTCGCGCCAGTGACGGCGCAGGTTGAGCAAGCGGGGCGGGCGGCGTTACGCCGAGGCGAGGCTCCGGCCGAGAATGTCGATGGCGGTTCCCAGTTCGCCGTCCGATATCGTGAGCGGCGGGCAGAGGGTGAGGACATTGCCGCCGCCTGTCTTGAAGCTCAGGCCCTGCTCGAGGCAGGCATAGAGCACCCGGTCGGCACGGTCGGTGGCGCTGATGCCGCCATGATCCTGGAGTTCGATTCCAAAATACATGCCCGCGCCACGCACCTCGCGCACGGCAGGATGGTGTGAGAAGCGCTGGCGCAAATCCTCCAGCACTGCCGCGCCGACCCGCGCAGAGCGGCTGATCAGATCGTCTTCCGCAATCACATCGAGCACCGCCAGGGCCGCGGCACAGCCAACGGAACTCTTCTCATGCGTGTAGTGGCCGATGGCAGCCTGTGCGGCCACATCGAGGTCACCCCGCCCGATCATCGCCGCCATCGGCATGATGCCGCCGCCGAGGCCCTTGCCGATCACCAGTATGTCAGGCACCGCATCCACCTGCTCGCACATGAACATGGTTCCCGTACGGGCCAGGCAACTGGGAATCTCGTCGAAGATCAGCAATGCGCCATGCCGGTCACAGGAGCGGCGCACTCGCTGCCAGAAACCGCTGGGCGGCGGCTCGACCGTGGTCCAGCGCATCGGCTCGGCCAGCACGGCGGCCACATCGCCCTGAACCTCCAGCACATAATCAATATAGTCAGCGAGCCGCTCATGTGCGCGGCCGTCGTCTCCAAAGAAGCGTGGCGCAAGGCCGGGGGGCGGCACATGTTCGGTGCCCGGCATCAGCGGCCCGGCATTGGCCCGGAACAGCGCCTCGCCGCCTACCGCGATGACATCCAGATTGGCACCGTGAAACGCATCCCACATGCTGATGGTCTTGTGGCGCCCGGTGGCATAGCGCGCCAGCTTCAGTGCCATCGAAATGGCCGCTGCGCCGCTCGGCGCGAAGAGCACCCGTGCCTGCTGCATCGGCGCGGCTTGGGAGAGGCGGCGCGCCAGATCGATGGCGAAGCGGTTCGTGTAGCGGCGCGGCGAAAACGGCAGCTCGTCAACCGCCTGCTTCACCGCCGCCACCACCCGCGGATGCCCGTAACCGAGCTGATGAACGGAGTTGCCATGAAAATCGAGGATGCGCCGACCCTCGACATCGACCAGGTGGCTGCCGGCGCTGCCATCCAGCACATTGAGGCAGGGCGTCGAGAGCGACTGGCGGAAGAAGTATTTCTCGTCCTCGGCCAGAAGCGCCTGCGCCGCGGGGCCGATATGGCGTTCCGACCATGCCCGGCGCGCACCCGACAGGTTGGAATCGCCTTCTGCCGTCACGTGCCCCTTGTCAGCGCCCTTGTCCTTCCACGCCATAATCAGCGCACTCTCCACGCCTGTGTCCGGCGGATCAGGCCGCGCGTTGCGAGGGCGTGCAGGCCGCGGGCTGCCACATTGGTGTAGAAGATCATCATGCCCATGGCGGCGGCCGAAGCCACATCGCCCGCATCATCCATGTTCAGCACCGCAACGGAGGCGAGCTTCGTGCTCGGCGAATAGAGGAACACCACGGCGGACACAGTCGTCATGGCGTTGACGAAGAGATAGATCGAGATATCCAGCACCGGCGGCATGCAGACCGGCACGGTGACGCGGCTGAACAGCCGCCAGGCCGGTTGCTTCAGCGAGGCCGACACGCTTTCGAATTCAGGATCAAGCTGCTTCAGCGCGGTTACTGCGGTGAGATGCGACACTGTGTAGAAATGGGTAATCGAACTCACCACCAGGATCGCCATGGTGCCGTAGAAGATGTGCAGCGGATTGTCGGGATTGTTGAAGAAGAAGATATAGGAGAGGCCCAGCACAAGACCCGGCACGGCGAGCGGAAGGATTGCCAGCATGTGCAGCGCGTTGCGCGCCACCTTCATGCCCTGCATCTTCTCGACGATGTAAGCGCCGATGAACACGATGATGGTGCCGGCCACCGCGACATAGGCCGCCATGCGGATCGAATTGAAATAAGCCTCCCAGCCCCCGCCGTCGGTCCGGCTGAAGTCATAGTTCGCGAGGCTGAAGCTCAGGTCATAGGGCCAGAGATTGACCAATGCTGCATACTGGCAGGTCAGCAGGATACCCGCGATGAAACAGGCCAGCAGCAGGCAATAGATGAAGGCTGCGGCATCGGCGGCCCGGTTGGGGCGGGGCGCGAAGGGCACGGAGCGCGCCGATACCGAGGATTGCTGGCGCCTCGTGATGATGCGGTCCACCACGAAGGCGATCACCGCCGGGATCAGCAGCACTACCGAGACGACAGCGCCCATCTCGAAGTTCTGCTGGCCAATCACCTGCTTGTAGATGTCCACCGCCAGAACATTGTACTGGCCGCCAATCACCTTCGGCAGGCCGAAATCCGTGATGACCAGCGTGAAGGTGACGAAAGCCGCCGAGATCAACCCATAGCGCGCGCCGGGAAGCGTGACCGTCAGGAAGCGGCGCAGCGGCGAGGCGCGCAACGCGATCGAGGCCTCATGCAGCCGCGCATCCGACAGGGCAAGTGCGGTTGCGATGATGATGAAAGCATGCGGCAAGGAGAAGAACACCGAACCGATGACGATGCCGATGGGGCCATAGATCGAATGGCCGAACAGCAGCGGCGTCATGAAGCCCTGCTTGCCGAACATGTAGATCAGCGCGATGCCGGGCAGCAGCGACGGCACCAGAATGGGAATCATCATGACCAGCCGGAAAAAGCCCTTCCAGCGTACGCAAGTCATCGCCAGGGCGTAGGCAAAGGCAAAGGCCAGCACCACCGTGATGATCGTCGACACCGTCGCAACGAAAACCGAGTTGCCGATCGAGTTCACAAGCGCCGGCGTCGAGAAATAGGTGACGTAGTTCTCAAAGCCGCGGCTTGCATGCGGGCGGATCATCACCCTGCGGAAGTCATTGGCGCTGTACTCCAGCCAGTCACCATGAGTGATGCGGACGGATCCGGCAAGATAGGCCGCATCCTCGCCGACGTTGCGGAACCGATAGAGTTCAGGCCCCCTGAAGCTGAAACCCTCGATAAGGTCGACGACGGCAAGGCGGCCATCGGTGTTGGTGTCGAGCTTTGGCTGCTTGTCAGCCGGAAGTGTCGCGGCGAGTTCAGACAGCCGAACCGGCGGCTGCCAGCCGCTGCCCGGGTTGATCTGCAACTCAAAGGCGGAGAGATCGAAGCGGTAGGTCGTCACCGACTTCGACAGCATGGCATAGAGCGGCAGCGCCAGCGTGACGATGAGATAGAGGCCGATCATCGCCATGAACGCGATTTGCAGCACGCGGTCTCCATCGAGCAGGCTCGACAGGCCTTGTCTGCGCGGGGGTGTTGCGGCGGCTGCTTCAGCCACGGAGGCCATCCGGCGCGAAGACATGCAGGCGCTCGGGCGGAAGCTCGATCGTGAGCGGCATGCCCACCGTGACCGACAGGCGGCGCACGGCATTGATCGAGAACTGCACATCGATTTCGCGGCTGCCGAAGGCTTCGCTCGTCAGCCATGCGCGCCAGTGCGGGCCGAGAAACTCCATGTCGCGGACGATGACGCCCAGCCGGTTCGACGCATCGGCCTGTGCCGATTCGACAGGCACCACGTCTTCGGGCCGCAGTGTCAGCACCCCGCGGGAGCCCTGTGGCAGGCCATGCGCGCGGCAGGCGAGCGCGAGATCGCCGAACGCCACGCTGCGGTCGGACAGGACGGTCACGTCCAGCTTGTTCATGCTGCCCACGAAATCCGCGACGAACAGCGAGGCGGGCTCGCGGTAGACCTCGGTCGGTGTGCCGGTCTGCTCGATCACGCCGTGGTTCATCACCACCACGCGGTCAGCCATGGAGAGCGCCTCCTCCTGATCATGGGTCACCATAATGGTGGTGACGCCAAGCCGGCGCTGGAGTTGCTTCACCTCATGGCGAAGATGGGCGCGCACCTTGGCGTCCAGCGCCGAGAGCGGCTCGTCAAGCAGCAGAAGCCCGGGCGAAATGGCCAGCGCACGGGCCAGCGCAATGCGCTGCTGCTGGCCGCCGGAAAGCTGCGAGGGGTATTTGTGCCCCTGATCGGGAAGGCCCACGAGGGCCAGAAGTTCCGCCACCCGCGCCTTGATGCGCTCGCGGCTGCGCTCCACATTCTGCAGGCCGTAGGCGATGTTCTGCTCGATGGTGAGATTTGGAAACAGCGCATAGGACTGGAAGACGATGCCAAAGTCACGCCGCGATGGCGGCAGCAGGGAAATGTCCCGGCCAGCCTGTTCGATCCGCCCTGCGGATTGCATCTCCAGTCCGGCGATGGCCCGCAGCAGCGTGGTCTTGCCACAGCCCGATGGCCCGAGGAAGCACACGAACTCGCCCCGGTGAATGTCGAGCGATATGTCCTTGAGGGCGGTGAAGGCGCCGAAGGACTTGGTCAGGTTCAGAACGCGCAGATAGGGAGCGGAGTGCCCCGCGCCGGTCCTGCCCCCGAGGCTGGAGAGACTGTCAGTCAATGGCGGATACCCACGAATAAATAGGGCTCCGGCCCGCAAGCCGGAGCCCCGTGCGATTGACGGATCAGCCCTTCGGCTCTGACTTCGAGTCGTAGCGCTTCTGCCACTCCTCGAGGATGGCCTTCCGGTTGTTGGCCGCCCATTCGAAGTCGTTCTTGATCATGCGCTCCACCGCTTCCGGCGGATAGTCGGGCACGGACTTTGCCACACCCGGATAGGCCACGACGGCATAACCGACGTTATACATTTCGTTGGCCTGCTTGGTGACCGTCCAGTCCACCAGGGTCTTGGCGGCATCCAGCTTGGAGGTGCCGGCAATGATGGCGGTCGCTTCCATGTCCCAACCCACGCCCTCGCTCGGGATGATCACCTCGATGGGCGCCCCGGCGGCCTTTTCCTTCGCGCCGCGGAAGGCGAAGGAGATGCCCATCACGGCCTCACCGGCCGCTGCCATCTTGCAGGGCTTGGAGCCGGAGTGGGTGTAGGAGGAAATGTTCTCATGCAGCGCGTCCATGTACTTCCAGCCCTCGGCCTCGCCGAACAGCTGCAGCCAGCTCGACACGTCGAGGAAGCCGGTGCCCGAGGAATTCGGGTTGGGCATCACGATCATGCCCTTGTATTCGGGCTTGAGCAGGTCTTTCCATGTGGTCGGCGCCTTGACGCCCGCCTTCTCCGCCTCCACGGTGTTGAAGCAGATCGCCGCGATCCACGCGTTCATGCCCGTCCACTGCGGCGGACTGGAGCTGTCCACGAACTTCGGATCAAGTTTCTCCACGCCCTTCGGTGCGTAGGGCTCGAGCATGCCTTCGGTCTTGAGCAGCATCAGCGATGTGGCGGCGAGGCCCCATACGACATCGGCCTGCGGATTGTTCTTTTCAGCAAGGAGCTTCGCCGTGACGACGCCGGTCGAATCGCGCACCCAGTTGATCTTGATGTCGGGATGATCCTTGTTGAAGCCCTCTGCATAACGCTGCAGGTCTTCGGCTTCGACCGCGGTGTATACGGTCAGCTCGGTTTCGGCGTAGGCCGCGGTTCCTGCCATGACGGCGGCGAAAGCGGCAGCTTGAAACAGTCTTCGGCTCAACTTCATTCGTCCCTCCCTGTGGTCTTCGGTGTTCGCCCGTGCGAGGCTTCGTGTCGCAGGTTTGACACGATGAAGGTTGTGCTCAACATCGCCCTGAGTCAAGCATCACAACCAGCATTGCCGGGCCTTCTCATCAATAGCTCATCAGGACGGCGTGCCGGGCCTCATCCAGAATGCTGCGCGTCGCGCCTCCGAGCACGAAGTCACGCAACCGCGAGTGACCGAACGCTCCCATGACGAGCAGCCCGCCGCCCAACTGGTCGCAATAGCGCTGGAGAACCGATGCGACGGGTTCTCCCATGGCCTCGAGCTGGACCAGCCGCGCCGCAAGGCCTTGCCGCTCGAACTGAGCCGTCAGGGCCGCACGGTTGCCGTGGCTGACGTCCTTTTCGCCGGTGACGGTGACGGCATGAATGCGCGCGGCACGGCGCAGGAAGGGCTGGGCATCGGACATCGCCCGTGCCGCCACCCGGCTGAAATCAGTCGCAATGACGACGGTGTCGAGCGCCAGCGGCGCGCCTGCCGTTTCAGGCAGGACGATGACCGGCCGGCCGCTGCCAAACACCAGGGATTCGGCCATGCCCCGCACGGCCATGTCACCCGCCGCGAGGGGAACGGCCGTAACGTCGTGAAACCGCGCCGCCTGAACCAGCGCATCATCAAGCAGGGCAGGTTGCGCCCGCAGCTTCTCGCTGGCGACCGGCACGCCAGCAAGCCCGCCCAGCCTGACCAGTTCCGCAAGCAGCCTGTCGGCATGGGCCCGGCTGGTCTGTTCCGCGGTTCTGATCTGTTCCTGTATATGGAGAATGGCCTCCGCCAGCTTGCTCTTCACCGGCGGAATGTCGATCTCGACACCCGCACCGGTGACGCTGGCTCCGATGTGGCGCGCCACTTCGATCACCGGCGGAAGACTGCCTTCGGCGGCAGGATCGGGATAGGTCCTGAGGGGAAGATAGATGCTGACGGTCATGCCGGTTCTCCTCATCGTCCACTGCCCTACCCCTGTGCACCGGTGACTCTCCACCGGTGCCCATTCCGGCCGGCTCAGCGGCCGGCCAGAACCGGAACGCTCATGTGCCTCAGGATGTGGCGGGTCGCGCCGCCGAGCAGGTATTCCGAAAACCACGAGCGTCCGAAGGCGCCCATCACAAGCATGCCGCATCCGAGCTCATTCGCCCGGTTGAGAAGATGCTCGCCAACCTGCGCCGGTCCGAGTTGCGTCTTTTCCTCGGCCACTTCGGCGACATGCCTCCTGAGGTGGCTCGCGATCGAAAGATCCGGAATGCGGCTGCCCGGCCTCAAGGGAAGGCGCAACTCGCCGGAGCAGATCGTCACCTTCCTGGCCCGCTGGATGAAGGGCAGAGCGCCCTGCACCGCGGAGGCCGCCATGGCGCTGCCGTTCCAGGCCACAAGAATGTGCTGGGGCGCGGGATCGAACCGCCCCTCGCGCGGAATGAGCAGGACCGGACGGCCGGCACTCAGCGCCGTCTCTTCGGCCGCGTCGAACCCCAATTCATCGACACCGGGCTGGCGTTGCTCGATGATGGTCAGGTCATGGAGGCGGGCGGCCCAGGGCACGAGTTCGCCGGCCGCTCCCTCCGCCGTATCGAAGGAGCAGGCGACGCCTGCTTCGGCGCAGGCGTTCAGGAACCTGGCCTTGAGGCTGTCGGCGATGGCGGCGTCCCGCTGCATCTGTTCTTCGAGGCTCTTGCCGGCGTAGCGCGAAAGGCTGCGCAGCATCACCACTTCGTGAAAGGTGACAAGAGCACGGAGATGCGCCTGGAACAGCTTCGCCGTGTTGATCGCATGGTCGATATGAGGCGACCAGTCTTCGTGTGATTTCAGGTGAACAAGGATGTCGCGGACACTCATGCATGATCCTCCATCGCTCAACGTTACAACAGGACGCCCCGGCGATACATGAACAATTCTTAATCTTGGGATTGCGCTCGATCAATGCGGCAGCCGGTGCGTCAGGCAGATCATCCAAAAGTTTGCTTCGCAGTTCGGGAGAGACAGCATGAACAGGCTTTCAGGAAAGACCGCGGTCATCACCGGGGGAAGCGTTGGAATCGGGCGCGCCTGCGCCATACGCATGGCGGAAGAAGGCGCGCGCATCATCATCTTCGACGTTCTGGAGAACGAGGGTTCGGGCCTCGCGGCAGAGCTTGCCGCACGTGGCTTTGACGCCGCCTTCTGGAAAGTTGACGTCAGCAGCGAAAGTTCCATCGCGCAGGCCATCTCTGCTGCGGCTTCGCGCTTCGGCAGGCTCGACGTGCTGGTGAACAATGCGGGGATTTCCGGTTCTCCCGCCACAACCGATCAGGTGACGGAAGCCGAGTGGGACCGTGTCCAGGCCATCAACGTCAAGGGCGTGTTCTTCTGCACCAAGCACATGATCCCGCATCTGCGTGCGGCAGGCGGCGGCTCGATCGTCAACCTCTCGTCGATTGCCGGACTGATCGGGGTCGGCGGCATCGCCGCCTATCATGCCTCGAAGGGTGCCGTGCGGCTGATGAGCAAGAATGACGCCATCACCTACGCGCCCGAGAAGATCCGCGTGAACTCCATTCACCCCGGTTACATCTGGACACCGATGGTCGAGAACCATCTCCGCGCAACCTCGGACAACCTTGAGGCTGCCAAGGCGGCGGCTGGCAGCGTCCATCCGCTGGGACACATGGGTGAGCCCGACGACATCGCATGGGCGGTCGTCTGGCTGGCTTCCGAGGAGGCCAAATTCGTGACCGGCGCGGAGATCGTGATCGATGGCGGCTATACGGCGCGATGACATGGGGCTCACAGACCCGCACGCATGTTCCGCCGCCGATTGCCTTGCGGCCGTTGACGCCACCCCCGACGGTCTGAGCCGCGAAGAGGCGGCGCGCCGGCTGGTGCAGTACGGGCCGAACCTCCTGCCGGAGGCGCGCCAGCGCGGACCCCTGATGCGGTTTCTGGCCCAGTTCAACAATGTGCTGATCTTCGTGCTGCTGTTCTCGGCGGCGGTGACGGCTGGCCTCCAGCACTGGGTCGATACCGGGGTGATCCTCGCCGTGGTGCTGGCCAACGCGGCAATCGGCTTCCTGCAAGAGGGCAAGGCCGAGAAGGCGATGGCCGCAATCCGCGGCATGCTGGCGCCCCGCGCCGCAGTGCTGCGCGGGGGCAGCAGGGTGAGCGTCGATGGATCGAGCCTGGTGCCGGGAGACATCGTTCTTCTGGAAGCAGGCGACAAGGTACCCGCCGACCTGCGCCTGCTCGAAGCGCGCGGGCTGGCCGCGCAGGAAGCCATTCTCACGGGCGAGTCGGTTCCGGCGGAGAAGACGGTGGCCGCCGTGGCGCGGGATGCGCCGCTGGGCGACCGCAAGCCGATGCTGTGGTCCGGCACGCTCGTGACACAGGGCACGGCGCGCGGCCTTGTGGTGGCGACTGGTGCTGATACCGAAATCGGCCGTATCGGCGGCCTCCTCGCCGGGATCGAGCAGATCACCACGCCGCTCGTTGCGCAGATGGACCATTTCGCCCGCTGGCTGTCGTTCCTGATCCTGCTCGTTTCGGGGCTGCTCCTGCTCTATGGCTATGCGGTCGGCCACCATGCGTTTTCGGATCTGTTCATGGCCGTGGTTGGCGTCGCGGTGGCGGCCATCCCCGAGGGGCTGCCGGCCGTGATGACCATTACGCTGGCCATCGGTGTGCAGGCCATGGCGAAGCGCAATGCCATCGTCCGCCGGTTGCCCGCGATCGAGGCGATCGGTTCGGTGTCGGTGATCTGCACCGACAAGACGGGCACCCTCACCCGCAACGAGATGATGGTTGCGGCGGCTGAAACTGCAGGCGGCAGCTTTACCATATCCGGCGAAGGCTACGCGCCGCATGGCACCGTCACGCCCGCAGGCGACTTGACGGCGCTGGCCCGCGCGGCTGCCTTGTGCAACGACGCGGCCCTGCACAACCGCGATGGGCAATGGATGATTGAGGGCGACCCGATGGAGGGCGCGCTGCTTGCCTTCGCGGGCAAGGTGGGAGACCATCAGGCACCGCGGCGCGACGCCATTCCCTTCGACAGCCGCCACCGCTTCATGGCCGTGATGACAGATGGGCCGCGAGGGTCTGTCACCTATGTGAAGGGCGCACCCGAACGCGTGCTCGGAATGTGCGGGGACATCGACCCCAATGACTGGCACGGGCGGGCTGACGCGCTGGCCAGCCGCGGACTGCGGGTGCTGGCCCTCGCCGAGCGCCACGAACATGGCGAAGGGATCGATGCGGCAACGCTCGATGGCAGCCTCAGCTTCCTCGGGCTTGTCGGCCTCATCGATCCGCCACGGCCCGAAGCGGTGGCGGCCGTTGCGGAGTGCCGCGCCGCAGGAATCCGGGTGAAGATGATCACCGGTGACCATGCCGGCACGGCCGCTGCGATTGCTGCCGAGATCGGCCTTGCCAATCCCGCGCATGTCCTGACCGGAGCAGATATCGACACGCTGGATGATGCTCAGTTGCAGATCGAGGCTGCTTCGATTGATGTCTTCGCGCGCACCAGCCCGGAACACAAGCTCAGGCTCGTCACTGCGCTGCAGGCGGGCGGGCTGTCGGTGGCGATGACCGGCGACGGGGTGAATGACGCCCCCGCCCTGAAACGCGCCGATGTCGGCATTGCGATGGGCCAGAAGGGTTCGGAAGCCGCCAAGGAGGCGGCCGATCTCGTGCTGGCTGACGATAACTTTGCGTCAATCGCCGCCGCCGTGCGCGAGGGACGGACCGTCTTTGACAATCTGAAGAAAGTCATCAGCTGGACCCTGCCGACCAACACGGGCGAAGGCCTGACGATCGTGCTTGCCCTGCTGATGGGACTGGCCCTGCCGGTGACCGCGGTGCAGATCCTGTGGATCAATCTCATCACCGGCATCACGCTCGGCATTGCCCTCGCCTTCGAACCGACGGAGGCCGGCACCATGGCACGGCCGCCGCGCCGCCGCGACGCCCCGATCCTGTCGGGTGAACTGGTCTGGCATGTCGTGCTGGTCGGCATTCTCTTCCTGGCGGCGGTGTTCGGCATCTTTACCTATGCCGTCGACAAGGGCTATCCGGTGGCCCTCGCACAGACCATGGCGATGAACACGCTGGTGGTGCTCGAAATCTTCCATCTGTTCTTCATCCGCAATATCCATGGCACTTCGCTGAGCTGGGCTGCAGTGCGCGGCACGAAGGTGGTCTGGACGGTGGTCATCGCCATCACGGCCGCGCAGTTTGCCGTTACCTATCTGCCCCCATTGCAGGCGGCGCTCGGCACCCGGCCGGTTCCTTTGGAGGAGGGACTTGTCATCATCGGTATCGGTGTCGTGTTCTTTGCCCTGATCGAGATCGAAAAGCAGATCCGGCTTGGGCTGCGGCGTTGATGCCGCGGGTAGACCCGTCACGCGTGGCCGGAACGCGGTATCACGCCGTTGCGATCTTCACGCCGGCGGCGGCGAATGCGACGGCCAGCGGGCCCGACGGCGCAAGCTCCGTCACCAGTTCGGACAGGGCGCTCAGTTCACAGACATGAACGAAGCCGCGGCAGCCGAACTTCGTGGAATCGCTCACCACCACGCGCCGCTGCCCGCGCGACAGCACCATCCGGGCAAATTCCGCTTCATGAAGATCGAAATCCATGATCCCCGAGACATTGATCGCACCAGCCGAAATGACGGCGTGCTGCACGAAGAAGCGGCTGGCGAAATCGACCGCCGAACTGCCGAAGGCCGCCCCTGAGTCGCTGCGCAATTCACCGCCCGCCATGTAGACGCGATTGCCATTCACCGTGGCGAGTGTGCGTGCAATGTCGGATGAATTGGTCACCACGGTGAGGTTGCGATGGCCGATGAGGGCCCGCGCGAGGAAGCTCGTCGTCGTGCCGGTGTCGAGCATAACCGATTCACCGTCGCGGATGGTGCTGGCCACATGCCGGGCGATGGCCTTCTTGGCGGCCGCATTATCACGCATGCGGCGCGCGAAGGGAGCTTCGCCGAGCTGGCCCGCAAGCCCCACGGCCCCATGAATGCGCACCACCGAACCCGATTCGACAAGCGGGCGGACATCACGGCGTATGGTTTCGGTGGACACGCCAAGCTGGCGGGCCATGGCCGCGATCGACGCGCTGCCCTGAAGCTCCAGAAGCTTGAGTATCTCACCATGCCGTTTCGAAATCATCGCGCAACCTGCCAGAAACACATTGAATGCCACAAATCCGGGCAAGACTACGCCAAAAAACCACACATGGCGATTGACAGCCACACCCGCAGGTCTCTTAATCACGCAGGAGCCTCATGGCTCTGACGGGCGGAAGACCCGGTACGAAGAGACACAGGGAGAAGACGATGACCTACAGGAAGCCATTACGCCACCTCACGGCGCTGGCCTTCGCGGGGATGCTGGCTTCGGCCATCATGGAGCCCGCGGCTGCCGCCGATTCCCCGGACCCGATCAAGCTCACCCTGCATGATTGGACCGGCCAGCTCATCACCACGCAGATCATGGGCGAGGTCCTGAAGAAGGCCGGGATCAATGTTGAATATGTGCAGGCCGACTATCTCGCGCAGTTCGCGGGCCTGCAGAATGGCGACCTGCATGTCGCCATGGAAATGTGGGAGACGACGGGCCGGGAGGCGATGGACGCCGCCACGGCCACCGGCAAGGTCGAGGTGCTGGGGCCGACCGGCATGAAGGCCAAGGAAGAGTGGTGGTATCCCACCTACATGAAGGAGGCCTGCCCCGGCCTTCCCAACTGGGAAGCGCTGAAGGATGAGGCCTGCGCCAAGGCCTTTGCCACGGCGGAGACCGACCCCAAGGGCCGCTACCTCGGCGGGCCCGTGACCTGGGGCGGCTTCGATGATGAGCGGGTGGCCGCACTCGACCTGCCCTTCGAGGTCATTCATGCCGGCACCGATGCCGCGCTGTTTGCCGAACTCGAAAGCGCCTACCAGCGCAAGGCGCCGATCATGCTTTGGATCTACGCACCGCATTGGGCACCCGCGAAGTATGAAGGCGAATGGGTCGAGTTCCCGCAATATGCGCCTGAATGCTACAAGGACCCGGCATGGGGCTCCAACCCCGATTCCGCCTATGACTGCGGCAAGCCCTTCGGCGAAATCTGGAAGGTGGGCTGGTCAGGCGTGAAGGACAAGTGGCCCACCGCCTACAAGGCCATCAAGGCCTTCACCATCGACAATGACGAGATGGGCAAGATGATCACTGAAGTCGATCTGAACGGCAAGAAGATCGAGGATGTGGTGGCCGGCTGGATGGCCGCCAACGAGGCCCGCTGGAGCGGCTGGATCAAGAACTGACGCGGCTTGCCGCAACCGTTCCGGCGGCGTGCCTGCGCGCGCCGCCGGACGGTCCGACCTCCGTCCTGCCCTCTGCCATACTGATTTCCGGTTCCGAGTGATGCCGAACGTCAAGCTTGCCTGCCACAATGTCTGGAAAGTCTTCGGCGCGAATTCCGCTGCGGCGCTGGCGGCCTCCGGCGGCAATCCCAGTCTTCAGCAACTGCAGTCCGCGGGCCTCGTGCCTGCGGTGCGTGATGCCAGCCTTGAGGTTGCCGAGGGCGAGATCTTCGTCATCATGGGCCTGTCCGGCTCCGGAAAATCGACGCTGGTGCGCTGCATGTCGCGCCTGATCGAGCCGACGGCGGGCCAGGTGATCTTCAACGGCCAGAACCTGCTCGCCGCGACCGAAGCGGAAATGATACAGATCCGCCGGCACAAGATGGGCATGGTCTTCCAGCACTTTGCGCTGTTGCCGCATCTCAACGTGCTGGACAATGTTGCCTTCCCGCTCTCGGTGCAGGGCGTGCCGCGGGCAAGGCGCGAGGAGCGCGCCCGCGAAATGATCGCGCTCGTGGGGCTGGGCGGCCGGGAAACTTCCTTCCCGCGCCAACTGTCAGGCGGCCAGCAGCAGCGCGTCGGCATCGCACGCTCGCTCGCGGTGGAGCCCGAACTGTGGTTTCTGGACGAGCCGTTCTCGGCACTCGACCCGCTGATCCGGCGCGAACTCCAGGAGGAGTTCATGCGCCTCCAGTCAGTTCTGCGGAAAAGCATCGTCTTCATCACCCATGACTTCGACGAGGCGATCCGCCTCGCCGACCGGATCGCCATCATGAAGGATGGCGCCATCGAACAGGTGGGAACGCCGGAAGAGATCGTCCTCGCCCCGGCAACCAGTTATGTGCGCGAGTTCACCCGCGCCGTTCCCAAGGCCAAGGCGGTGCGGGTGCGCTCGATCTTCACGCCGGGCCCCGGGCTGCAGGAGGTGGGCGCCATCCCGGCCCGCGCCACGGTGGCGGAGATCGCACCGATGTTTCTCGATGGCACCCCATCGCTACGCGTGACGGATGAGACGGGATCCACCATCGGCATGCTTCACCGCGATGCCGTGATCCGCCTCATGCTCGGGGGCTGACCGCGCATGAAGGACGCGCGCCTCACCGCAACGACACTGCTGCTGCCGCTCTCCGCAATCATGCTTGTCATGCTGCTGATGCTGCTGGGCACGTCTGCGCCGGCCTGGATGTTTGACTGGCCCAAGGCCTGGACGGTGCCCGCGGCACGCTGGATCGGCGGCTTCGTCAAATGGCTGACCGAGGAAGCCGCCATCGGGCCGTTCAGCGTCTCCGGCTTCACGCGCCTGATCGCCGCCATGGTGGATGTGCCCTACCGTTTCGCACTGTCGCTTCTCTCGACGGGCTTCATGTCCGGCGAGGGAAGCAGCGGCACGCTCATCCTGCCCAGGGTGTCATGGATTGCGGTGATCGCCGTCTTCGCGCTGCTCGGCTATCACGCCGGCGGCATCCGCCTGGCGCTGGTGCAGATCGTGTGCCTCGGCTTCGTTGCGGTCTTCGGCCAGTGGGACAGCGCAATGGTCACGCTGGCCTCGATCCTCGTCGCGGTTCCACTCGGCGTCGGCGGCGGGCTCCTGCTGGGCATATTGTCCTATCGCTTCAAATGGGTCGAGCGCGCCCTCGCTCCGCTTCTCGACCTGATGCAGACGATGCCGGTCTTCGCCTATCTCGTCCCGATCCTCATTCTGTTCGGCTTCGGGCCGACGGCGGCGGTGGTGGCAACGCTGATCTACGCCATGCCGCCGATGACGCGCATCACCACGCTCGCATTGCGCAAGGTTCCGCCAGACATCCATGATCTTGGCCACATGATGGGGTGCACCCGTCGGCAGATGATGTGGCGGGTACTGGTGCCCACTTCGCAAGATGCGCTGATGGTGGGGTTGAACCAAGTGATCATGCTGTCGCTCAACATGGTGATCATCGCATCGATGATCGGCGCCGGGGGCTTGGGCTTCGATGTGCTGGCCGCCCTCCGCCGCCTCGATTTCGGCACCGGCCTCGAAGCGGGCTTCGCCATCGTGGCCCTCGCCATCGCGCTCGACCGCCTGAGCCAGGCCTATGCACGCAAGGGCGTGGAGACACGCAATGACAGCAATATCATCACCCGCCATCCTTACGTCTTCGCGTCGCTGGCGATCATCATTGCAGGCAGTCTGGGTGGCCTGCTGGCGCCCGGCATCCAGTCCTTTCCGGAGGCAGCGCGGCTGACCACGGGGCCGTTCTGGTCGGGCCTCATGGAATGGATCAACGTCAATTATTTCGACACGCTGGAGGCCATCAAGACTGCGGTACTGACGGGGGTGCTCATTCCCGTCCGGCGCTTTCTCCTGTCGCTGCCGTGGCTGGGCGTCGTGCTGTTCATCGCGGCGGCGGGCTGGCACCTGGGGGGTAAGCGGCTGGCTGCTCTGGTGGGCACGCTGAGCCTCCTCATCGCGCTGACCGGACAGTGGGAAAAGGCCATGATCACGGTCTATCTGTGTGGCATTTCCACCATCTTCGCCATGGCGCTCGGCATTCCCGTCGGCATTGCCGTTGCGGAGCGGCACAGGCTGTGGCGCGGCGTTCAGGCCATCATCGACACGCTGCAGACACTGCCCTCCTTCGTCTATCTGATGCCGGCCGTGATGCTGTTCCGCGTCGGTGACTTCACCGCCATGCTGGCCGTCATCGCCTTCGCCATCGTACCGGCGATCCGCTACACGGTGCTGGGGCTTCAGGGCGTGGACCCGCGCCTGATCGAGGCCGGCCGGGCCATGGGCTGTTCCGAAATCCAGATCCTGACGCGCATCCGGCTGCGTCTTGCCCTGCCGGAGATCCTCCTTGGCCTCAACCAAACCATCATGTTCGCACTGTCGATGCTGGTGATCACCGCCCTTGTCGGCACGCGCGACCTCGGACAGGAAGTGTATATTGCGCTCACCAAGGCTGATCCGGGACGTGGACTGGTGGCCGGTCTCGCCATCGCCTTCATCGCCATCATCGCCGACCGCCTCATCCAGGCGGCGGCAGCAAAGCAGCGCGCCCGCCTCGGGCTTGCGGATTGATGAACATGCAAGACAGCATTCCCGAACATATCCTGCGCCTTCCCTGCTGGACGGGGCCGATTACCGCGGAGCCGCTGAAGGGTGGCCTCTCCAATGAGAGCTGGAAGGTGACGGATCGTGCGGGCCAGCATGTGGTGCGCTTTGGCATCGATTTTCCTGTCCACCACGTGGACAGGGCGCGCGAGGCGATGACTGCGCGCGCCGCGCACGGCGCGGGGTTCGCACCGGCCGTGGAATACACTGCCAACGGCGTGATGGTGTGCGCCTTCATCTCATCCCGCACCTGGGCTGCGGCGGATGTGCGGGCCAATCCCCAACAGGTGGGCGAATTGCTGCACCGGTTCCACCATGCGCTGCCCGCGCATGTTTCGGGAACGGCCGTCCTGTTCTGGCCCTTTCATGTGATCCGCGACTATGCGCGGACGCTGCGGGCGGGCCAGAGCTCCTTCCTTGCGGAGATCCCCCGTCTCCTCGCCATGTCGGATGCCTTCGAGAAAGCGCAGGTGCCGCTGCCCATCATCTTCGGCCACCATGACCTGCTGCCCGCGAATTTTCTCGATGACGGCCAGCGGCTGTGGCTGATCGACTTCGAATACGCCGGCTTCGGAACCGCCATGTTCGACCTCGCCGGGGCCGCCGCCAATGCCGAAATGACCGAAGCGCAGGCGGCAGCGTTGCTTGGTGCCTATTTCGGCCAGCCGCCGAACGAGGCCTTGTGGCGGTCCTTCGATGCCATGCAGGGCGCAGCCCTGGTGCGCGAGGCGATGTGGGCCATGGTCTCCGACCTTCACCTTTCGGCACCCGGCGCCGATTACAAGGCCTATGCCGCCGAGAATCTCGAGCGGCTCGCTGCATTCCTGATCCGCTACCGCGACAAATACGGGACGATACAATCATGACCCTGCCCTCTCACGCCCAGATCATCGTCATCGGCGGTGGCATCATCGGCTGCTCGACCGCCTATCACCTGGCGCGCGACCACAAGGCGGATGTGCTGTTGCTGGAACAGGGTCAGCTCACCTCCGGGTCCACCTGGCATGCAGCGGGCCTCGTGGGCCAGCTGCGCGCCTCGGCATCGATCACGCGGGTGCTCAAGTATTCGGTCGAACTCTACAAGGGGCTTGCCGCCGAGACGGGCCTCGACACCGGATGGAAAATGACCGGCTGCCTCAGGCTCGCCACCAATCAGGACCGATGGACGGAGTACCGCCGCCTCGCCACCACAGCGAGAAGCTTCGGCATGGAGATGCACCTCGTCTCGCCCGCCGAGGTGAAGCGGATGTGGCCGCTGATGGATGTCTCCGACCTGGTCGGCGCCAGCTGGCTTCCGACCGATGGCCAGGCAAGCCCGTCGGACATCACCCAGTCGCTGGCCAAGGGCGCGCGCATGCATGGCGCGCGCATCATCGAGAACATCCGCGTCACCGGTTTCCGGATGAAGGATAACCGCATCACCCATGTGGAGACGACGCAGGGCGTCATCGCCTGCGAGAAGGTTGTGAACTGTGCCGGCCAGTGGGCCAGGCAGGTGGGCGCCCTGGCCGGCATCACCGTGCCCCTGCAACCGGTGAAGCATCAATACATCATCACTGAGCGCATCGACGGGCTGAGTGCCGATGCCGCAACCATCCGCGATCCGGACCGGCGCACCTATTTCAAGGAAGAGGTCGGCGGCCTCGTCATGGGCGGCTACGAGCCCAACCCGCAGCCCTGGACCACCGGCGATGTGCCCGAAGACTGGCAGTTCCGGCTGTTCGACGATGACTACGACCACTTCGAGCAGCACATGGAACAGGCGATTGCACGCGTGCCCGCCCTCGCGCGCGCCGGTGTGAAGCAGATGATCAACGGGCCAGAGAGTTTCACGCCAGACGGCAATTTCATCCTCGGCCCCGCGCCCGAATGCGCCAACATGTTCGTGGGCGCGGGCTTCAACGCCTTCGGCATCGCCTCGGGTGGCGGCGCGGGCTGGGTTCTCGCCGAATGGGTGGCCAGCGGTGAGGCCCCGCTCGATCTCTGGGTCGTCGACATCCGGCGCTTCTCGGACCTGCACAAGGACCGGAACTGGGTTCTGGAGCGCACCTGTGAAGCCTATGGCAAGCACTATTCCATCGGCTTCCCGCATGAGGAATATGAATCGGGCCGCCCACGCATCATCTCTCCCCTCTATGAGCGGCTCAAGGCACAGGGCGCCGTGTTCGGGTCCAAGCTCGGCTGGGAGCGGCCCAACTGGTTCGCGCCCAAGGGCGTCGCGCCGCGCGACATCTATGCCATGGGCCGGCAGAACTGGTTTTCGCATGTGGGCGAGGAGCACCGGCATGTGCGCGAAGCGGTGGGCATCTTCGACCAGTCAAGCTTCGCGAAATACGAACTCTCGGGGCCCGATGCTGCATCAGCGCTCGAATGGATCTGCGCGGCCCATGTGGCGAAGCCGCCGGGCCGGCTGACCTATACGCAGCTTCTCAACTCGCGTGGCGGCATCGAGGCGGACCTCACCGTGGCGCGGCTGTCGGATGAACTGTTCTATATCGTGACGGGCACCGGCTTCCGAACCCATGACCTGGCGTGGATCCGCGATCACCTGCCTGCGGGTGCCAACACCGAGTTGCGTGACGTTACCGAGCAATGGGGAACGCTGTCGCTGATGGGCCCCCGCGCCCGGGACGTGCTGGCAGCCGCTGCAGCGGCCGACGTCTCAGGCTCAGCCTTCCCCTTCGGCCATGTCCGGGAGATCACGGTGGCGGGTGTCAGGCTCCGCGCGCTGCGCATCACCTATGTGGGCGAACTCGGCTGGGAACTGCATGTGCCGCTGGCCGAAACGGGCAAGGTCTATGACGCGCTGATGGCGGCGGGCGCGCCATTCGCCATCAGGCCCGTCGGCTATCGCGCCCTCGAATCGCTCCGGCTGGAAAAGGGCTACCGCGCCTGGTCCTCCGACATCACGCCGAATGACACGCCGTTCGAGGCAGGCCTGGGCTGGGCCGTGAAGGCGCGCTCCAACACCCCCTTCCTCGGCCGTACCGCGCTTGAGGCCTTGGCTGGAAAGCCTCTCACCAAACGTCTCGCAGGTTTCTCCATCGCCGATCCGGATGCCGTGCTTGTCGGGCGTGAGACAATCCTGCGCAACGGCACGCCGGTTGGCTATCTTACCTCCGGCGGTTTCGGCTACACCCTTCAGCGCAGTATCGGCTATGGCTATGTGCGCAACCCGGATGGCGTCAGCGATGAGTTCCTGCTATCCGGGCGCTACGAACTCCTCGTGGCCTCCGAGACCTACCCCGCCGAGATCGGCCTCACACCGTTCTATGATCAAGCAGGCGCGCGCGTGAAGGCATGAGCGGCCCGCAACATGCGGGCACGGTACCAGCGGGCATGGCCACAGGTCGATCACCGGTCTGCGCCTGCATGTCCGTTGAGAGGGCGATGGCGGCCACACGGCTGCGGGTATTGTCATTTTCAGCCGAGGCTCGCGTTGGACCTTGAAAGCGCAGAACGACAGAGGCCAACAGACACGGCCTGTCAGCGGTGAAGCGCTTCGCGCCAAGTGCGATGCGGCACCATGAGGCGCCGTTGGTGTTCCTCACGTGCGGGTGAGGATGAGCCCGGCCAGATACCCAACATAGGCCATGACGAACAATCCACCCTCAACGCGCGTTACCTCGCGCCCCGAGAAGAAGACAGGCACGCAAGCCAGAGCGACCGCGGCCATGACCGGTATGTCCACCCAGATGACTTCCTTCGGCACCGGGATGCCCGTTTCAGGAATCAGGCTCGTCACCCCCAGGATCACACAGATGTTATAGACACTGCTGCCAATCAGGTTGCCGATCGCCACGTCCCGCTCTCCACGCAGCGTCGACATCACGGTCGTCACCAGTTCCGGTGCCGATGTACCAATGGCGACGACCGTCAACCCGATAAAGGCATCGGACACTCCCCATAACCTGGCCAGGCCTACCGCGCCGGTGACAAGCCAATCAGCCGAGACGACAACCAGAATGATGCCAGCGAGAAGTTGCGCGATGCTGATCAGGGCCCTGTTCCCCTCGGGACCCCCGCTGCCACCTTCCTTGAGCGGGTCTTCGACCTGCACGAGCCGCCGCGACCGGCGGGCGGATCGCACAACCAGAACCGTGTAGACGCCGCCAGCCGCCAGCAGCACTGCGCCATCAAGGCGCGAAAGACTGCCATCCGCCGACAGGCCAAGCATGAGAAGGCCGGCGATCAGCATGGCAGGAAGATCAAGCGTGAGCGTGTCCGTCTGAAGGGCAAGAGGGCGGAGCAGCGCACTGAGGCCAAGGATCAGCAGGACATTGACGGTGTTGGTACCCGCAATGTTGCCGACGGCCAGAGCGCCATTGCCGATCAGTGCGGCATCAATCCCTACCGCGAGTTCAGGCGCACTGGTTCCAAGTGCGACGATCGTAAGACCGATGATGATGGGTGCGATGCCGAGTTGCCGCGCAAGGGTGATGCCACTGCGCGTGAGCAGCTCCGCCCCGAGGATCAGCACCAGCAATCCGATGATGAAGAGACCGGCAAGAGGCAACATCGATCAGCAGAGGGCCATGAAGGGCACATTGTGCCGCTCCGCACCATCAGGCCATGCCAGGCTGCGGCGCGTGCCTGCCAAGTTCACCATCACGCCCTCGGGCCCGGCGGCATGCACAAAACATCAACCGTGGCGAACTGCAGAACCTGCTGCGTCACGCTGCCCAGAAACATCCGCGCCAAGGCGCCCTTGCCGTGGGCGGACAGGACGATCAGATCCGCACCGGCCTCCTCAGCCGCCTTCCTGATCTCGTTGGCCGCCGTGGTCTCGAGATATCGCACGATGACCTCCAAGCGCTGGCCTTTCAGCCCACCTGCGAAGTCGGCCGTATTCCGCCGCGCTTCGCTGGCTTGTTCAGCAATGTAGAAATCCCTGTCCGCCTTCGGCAACGTTCCCGACATTCCCATGCTGAGGGCGTGGGTTTCGAAGACGTGCAGGATGGAGTGCATGACTTTCGGGGCAAGGCCCAAGTCAAGATACCGCTGCAGGGTGCCTGCCGCAGCGCCGGAAAGGTCCGTTGTCAGCATGACATGGCGATAGGGTGCAAATGGAGGCCCGTTCACCATCAGCACGGGGCAATCGACAGATCTGATCGTGCGCTCGGCCGTGGTGCCAATGAAGGAATCGCGGAGGATCTGCCGCCGGTGGGGGCCAATCACCAGAAGGTCCGGCTGTCTTTCCCTGGTGGCGTTGACGATGCCATCGAAGGGATCGCCGGGAATGATGGCGATCTCGCTTGCAATTCCATCATTGACCGCAAGCGTCGTGCTCAGTTCATTGAGCAGGAACCTGCCGTCCGATTCCTCATGTTCGACGAGCCGGCGCGGCCTGTCGTCGTCCACGACATGAATGAGTTCGAGTGTTGCGC
Source organism: uncultured Aestuariivirga sp. (assembly GCA_964392525.1). Taxonomy (GTDB): domain Bacteria; phylum Pseudomonadota; class Alphaproteobacteria; order Rhizobiales; family Aestuariivirgaceae; genus Aestuariivirga. Next base: position 39,240 of record CAYMQH010000005.1, on the reverse strand, counting down.
CATGCTCCCGGGCAAGCAGTGCGGCGCGGCGCAATGCCCGGTCCGACCTCTCCGAAAAATCCGTTGCCAGCATGATGCGCTTCATCCGGGTTCCTCCCTCAGTCACTCATCAGAACGGGGTGCCGTGCTGTTCTCATGGGCTTTTGCAACAGATCTGCGGAAAGACTATGGCACAACACCCGTGCCGTCGGGCGCATGAGCGAGAAGCAGATAACGAGCGCTCACCGTAAGCATCTGCTGAACGCAGCACGAATGCAGTGGAACCAAAGGCGCAGGAGGCCATTCTTCCCGTCAGGGGATGGAAACGAGTCCGGTCGTCAGCGTCCAGCCAAACGTGCCCATAATTGCCGCGGGCCGACAGACCTCCATTTTTGAGGGGCGGTGGAATCACGCGCCGTCGACATCTTGCGGCCGTGCCACTCGAACTCCTGCCCTGCACAGCCCGCGATGAACACGAATGGCAGGAGCAGGTCACGCAGGACAAGAACCGCCGGTGAGCCCGGCCATCCCGCTGTGCGCAGCAGGATCAGTTCCGGCAAGTACCACGCTGCCAGAAAGCCGACCAGGATGGTCGGCCAGGCAAGACCGGCAGCTTCAGCACCAAACAGGATTGCCGCCAATGGGGGCAGAACGCCTCCGAAAACTTCGGGCGCAAAGAGCAGCGGAAAGCTCGCCCGGCGCAACCGGGCCCACCGGACCTGACGCTGCCAGACCTGTTTGAAGCTGCGCCGCCCGATGAGTTGCGGAAACGGACCCGCGAGACGGACCTGCTTGCCGGCGGCTCGCACCATCTTCGTTGCGGCAGCATCCTCTGCGGGCTCAGAGGCAAGCCGGGCAAGCCCGCCATTCATCAAGTCCGCCTTATGGAAGAACAGCGTCTTTCCCTGCGCAAAGCCCATGCCGAGGCTATCCACCGCGTATTGAATGCGGGCCTGATATGAATTCAGGAAGGCACACTCAAGCCCGGCCCAGAACCCCCGGGGCGCCATGCCAATCGGCGGTGCGGACACCATGCCGGCGCCTTCCTCCAGCGTCTGGACCAGTTGATCGAGATAGCCAGCCGGGGTGAAAACGTTGCTGTCCACAAAGACGATGTGGTCGAAGCGTGCGGCCCTCAGGCCCTTTGCCATGTTGTTCAGCTTTGGATTTTCACCCAGCCTGTCGGTACCGATCAGGATGCTGGCATCGCGCTCCGGGCAAGCGGCAATCAGTGCGTGGACAAGCGGAATGACCGGATCATCGCGGTCCTCCACGCAGAACAGGATTTCATAATCCGGATAGGCAATGTCGAAGGTGGAGCCCAAAGTCTCACGCGAGAAGGCTTCCAGTCCCCTGACTGGCCTGACAACCGTTACCGGCGGGCGCGCATCAGGCCGGGGCTGCGCCTTCCCGATGCGGCAGCGGACAATCGCGATCCCGCAGCTGAGCATCTGGTAAGCAAGAGCGGCGACTGCAAGCAACAAACAGGCATATTGCAAAATCACGAGCATGGAAATTCACCAGCAGGGGCTGTGTTGGGTTCAGTCAGCGCGGCAATGCCTGAGCAAACAGGCTGTGGCGGCGGCCGGGGGTGATGCGTCCACAGGGAACGAGCCAGGATTCGAACATGTCGGCGCAGGTTTTCCAGCTGAACTTCATCGAGCCCGCCGCCACCGTGGCGCGATCAAGCGGCGCGGCGCGCGCGATGGCTTCCTCGAGAGTGTCTGCGATGGCCCCCGTCACACCATCCTCCACCACATCAAGGGGACTTGGCGCGTCATAGGCTGCAACCGGCGTTCCACAGGCCATGGCCTCCAGCATCACGAGACCGAACGTATCGGTGAGACTCGGAAACACCATGACATCGGCCGAGGCGAGCGTGCGGGCATAATCCTCGCCGTGGCGGAAGCCGAGAAAATGCGCGTCCGGCGCGAGCCGCTGCAGGCGTTCGCGCTCCGGCCCGTCACCGACCAGAACCTTGCTGCCCCTCACCTTGAGGGCGATGAAATCATCGATGCCCTTCTCCACCGCGAGGCGCCCGGCATAGAGAACGATGGGGCGCGGCAGCGCCAGATGGGAGCGCTCATAAGGTTTGAACAGGCTGCGGTCCACGCCGCGCGTCCACACCTTCACATTGGTGAAGTTGCGCCGTTCCAACTCAGCGCCGATCGACTTGGTGGGTACCATCACACCCTGGCTTGGCCGATGGAAATGCTTCAGCACCTGCCAGCCGAGCCCCAGGACACCGGGCAGCGGAATGCGGGCTGCGGCATATTCGGCAAAGCGGGTGTGGAAACCTGTGGTGAAGCGCAAACCATGGCGCAGGCACACCCGCCGCGCTGCCCAGCCGAGCGGCCCTTCCGTGGCGATATGAATGGCATCGGGTGCGATGGCTGCGATCTCCTGCTCAAGGTCGCCCACCCGCGTGCTTGTAAGCGTGATTTCCCGGTAGAAGGGAAATGGCCTCGAAGGCCGCCCCTCGGGATTGATGGAACGGACATCATGGCCCTTGGCCTTGAGTTCCGCGATGAGGGCGTTGAGGGTGCGAACGACGCCGTTAACCTGCGGCGACCAGGCGTCCGTCACGATCAGGATGCGCATAGGCTTGTTCCGTAAGGGCTTCAGGGGACGTGGCATGCCAATGGAGAACTTCGAAGCGGCCATCCTGATGTTCAACGAGAGCGGTGCAACTCTCCACCCAGTCGCCATCATTCAGGTAGTGGATACCGTTTATGTCTCGGTCATCTGGGGTGTGGATGTGGCCACAGATCACGCCCTGGCAGTTGCGGCTCCGGGCTTCGCGCACCACGGCATCTTCGAAATACGAGATGAACTCGACCGCCTTCTTGACGCGGTTCTTGAGATAGGCCGAGAGAGACCAGTATGGCAGGCGGAACACGCGGCGCACGCGGTTGAGAACCGCGTTGAAATCCATGGAAACTTCATAGGCCGTATCGCCAAGCTTCGCCAGCCAGGGTGCAAAGCGCACCACTCCGTCGAACTTGTCGCCATGAAGAACAAGGTAGCGCTTGCCGCTGGCGGCGGTGTGAACGGTCTCTTCCAGTACCGCGACGCGGCCAAAGCGCAGATTGACGAAGTTGCGGAAATTCTCGTCGTGGTTTCCCGGCACATAGATGAGCTTGGTGCCCTTGCGCGCCTTGCGCAGCAGCTTCTGGATCACGTCATTATGGAGTTGGTCCCAATACCATGACTTCCGGAGGGACCAGTTGTCGATAAAATCACCCACGATATAGAGCTGGTCGGACTCGGTGGACCGGAGGAACTCCAGCAATGCCTCCGTCTTCGCCCGCTTGGTGCCGAGGTGAATATCCGAAATGAAGATCGCCCGGTAATGGCGGGGCGGCGGCGAAGGAATACTGAGCATGGTGTGATTCTCGGCTCGTTTGATCCCTTAGGCCCGACTCATTTAAAGCTATTGTGACAGTCGCTTCAGCTGACGCATTTCCCCACCCCGGGTGGAGAGCGCCACAGCCATCCGGCCTGACACAAAGATCATGACGCACAGCCTTCTCCGCGAGGTGCCGAACGCCCGCGAAGCCCCCATGCATAAGAGGAATTCCGCTGGCCACGGCACCCAAGCTCTGACTGACGCCAATACCGCGCGCTCACCGCGCGTGGCTTCAGCCCAACTTCGTCGGGATGTGTTTCGCGCGGAACGGCGTCCGGGCCTCAATATTTGGCCGGAACATACATGTCCTTGGGAATGGGGCCGCGAATATAGTCGGGATTGTGTACGCGTTCGGGCAAGAGAACCTCCGGGCGCACGACTTCCTCATAGGGAAACTGGCCCAGGAGATGGGCGATGCAGTTCAGGCGTGCGCGCTTCTTGTCAACCGCTTCCACCACCCACCACGGCGCCTCCGGGATATGGGTGTGCTCGAGCATGGCTTCCTTGGCCTTGGTGTAGGCTTCCCACCGGACGCGGGACTGGAGATCCATCGGGCTGAGCTTCCACTGCTTCAGCGGATCACGGATGCGCATCAGAAAGCGCCTGTGCTGTTCGGAATCGGTGATGGAGAACCAGTATTTCAACAGCTTGATGCCCGAGCGTACCAGCATGCGCTCGAACTCCGGCACGCTGCGGAAGAACTCGGCCACATCCGCTTCGCTGCAAAACCCCATGACCCGTTCCACACCGGCGCGATTATACCAGGACCGGTCAAACAACACGATCTCGCCTTCAGCAGGAAGTTGCGGAACGTAGCGCTGGAAATACCACTGTCCGCGCTCGCGCTCACTGGGTGCCGGCAGCGCCACGACCCGGCAGACGCGCGGGTTGAGGCGCTGTGTGATCCGCTTGATGACGCCACCCTTACCCGCTGCGTCGCGGCCCTCGAAGATCACGACGACCTTTTGCTTCGTCGTGGCGACCCAATCCTGAAGCTTGATCAATTCACGCTGCAGGCGGAACAATTCCTCGTAATAGAAGCGGCGGTCGAGATTAGCGGCGGTCGCCTCCTCGCCGTCGAGAAGCGACTGGAGGCGGGCATCGTCGAGTTCCTGCTCAAGCTCTTCGTCCAGCGTGTCGAGCCAGTCCTGGCGGACATATTCGGCGTCAAGATCGGCGGCAGTGCCGGAGGTCGTCGCTGTCGGTGGGGAGGAGGCATTGCTCATTGGGAACGTCTCGGCTGATGTCAGGGAAGGCCGATTCAGGGCGGAACCTTCCGGCATCACTCCCAGAAACCTTCGGATTTTTTCAGCGTCTTCCATTTTCTTGTCAGGTTTATGTCAGCCGCCATGGAGGCATGGCGGTACCAGCCAAGAACATAACCGGACGCAAAGTGCAGGTCGTTCTCCGGTGCAAGGGCGAGGCTCTCGATGAAGGCTTCCGCCGTTGCCGCGTCATTGTGGGCGCCGAGATCTTCCTGGAGATCGGCCACCAGCTTCAGATAGCGGCGGAGGGTGCGATCCTCCGAAAACAGGCTTCCGAAGAACTCGGCCGCATAGCGCAGGTTCTTCAGTTCGATGCGCAATTCATGGCGCTCTGGGTCCGGGATATCCGGCAGATGCTTGCCCCGTTTCAAGGCCCGGCGCAACAACCGGCCGAGAACTTCGGCCGCGTAAGGCCTGGCCTCGGCGGTGAGCTGGCCGAGATCGCCGGCCGATACCGCCGTGCGCCAGGCACGCCGGTGAACAAAGCTCTGAACCCGCAGGACGAACATGGTTGTCGCTGGATCCGCCATGAGTTGGCGCGCCTGCGCATAGCTCTTCAGGCGGCGGGCCTCGACAGCCGCCAGAAGCTGTGCTGCGCCTTTGAGCGGGACTTCCCTGTTGCCGAGCGGACCCGCCATGGCATTCATGCGGAAGGCATCACACTCGCGCGCCGGGCCGAGGCCTGAGGCAATTCTTTTGGCCTCAGACCGGATGTCCTCGAGTTCAGGGAGCTTGATGGTGCGCCTGAACACGCCGAGCGCGCTGCGCATCCGGCGGAGCGCGACCCGGAGCTGATGGATCGATTCCGGCACATCTGATTCCCGCAGCGAAGCCCAGTTGGCCACGAAGTGATCGAGCGTATGTGACAAGACGGCTGCGATGAGATCATCGAAGGTGATGGCGGTTGGAAGGACCAGCGCGGCCGCCCTCCGCGGTTTCGGGGCCTCGCCCGCGGCAAGGCGATAACCACGGTCCGACTTGGCTTCAAAATCGAGCTGAAGTGCACGGTCCCGTGTCAAAGCGGCAGCGAAATCAAGCAGGTCCTGCTGGTTTCCTGCGGTCAGCTCAAGCTCAATTTCGGCGATGGGCATCCGGGCCTCACCGGCGGCGATCACACCTTCATCGTGCGCCAGCTCGATGTCGGAATGGCCAAATCGGAGGGTTGCGGTGCGCCGCTTCACACGGGTTTCAAACACCGGCGAAAGGGGATGTTCACCGATGATCTCCGCAACGCGCTCCCGAAGGGCGGGGGCGAGGAGCTGCAGGTCGGGAAGGCCAGTCCGGCAGGCGGCTTCCACCTCATGACGGGAGAAAAGGCCCCCGGAAGACTCGGCGGACCACTTCACGCCCATCACCGGCGTGGCGCGCCCCTTCCGGCGGACCCGCAGCACAATGCCCTTGCGGCGCAAGAGCCTATCGTCTGTGTCATAATAGACAGATACAAGATCACGCGCCGGGGCAAAGGCAACCCCTGCAAGCAGTGGAGACTGCCGCAAGGCATCGACCACATCCTTGTCGGCGCGGAACTTGATCTCGATTTCCCGCGGATCTGCTTCGTGATCGGCTATTTGTTTCGCGCCGCGATTGGCTGTCACGGCTGACTGACCTTGGCTCTTGTCGCTCATCGGACCTGTCCCTCGTTCCGCCGTTATGCGCCGGTGTCACCGAAATTGATCGTTAGCTGCCATTATTGTCATCATCAAGATGAGCGCAGGATTATGACAATGTTTCAGGCGATAATCAGAGCCGAATCATCAGGTAGGGATGGACTGAAGGATTGAGAACACTTCGCCAGATCGCAGCATTGCCCATTTCCGTGACCCGGGACCGCCCGGGCGAGATCTTCCTCGTGACCAGCCGGGGCAGCAAGCGCTGGATCATTCCCAAGGGAAACCCGATCCGGGGGCTCTCGCCTGAGGAGGTCGCTGCACGGGAGGCTTACGAAGAAGCAGGACTCATCGGCCGTATCATGCCCGGCTGCCTCGGAACCTTCGAGTTCCAGCGCCGCAATGCGGGAGAAACCTGCTTCGTTGACGTCTATATGCTGCTGGTCGAGAAACATCTGCGGCGCTGGGATGAGAAGCGCCAGCGCAGCGTGCTGCGCTGCGACGTTGCGACAGCACTGTCTCTTGTAACGTCGGAATCGCTCGCCGCCCTCATCCGTCAGCATGCGAAGCCCTGCCACTGGGAGCATCCAGCCGCCGGGATGTGAGATCCGCCTGTCGCATCCGCCGGTGTGGATCGTTACCCTTCTGCAATAACACTGTCACGCCGCTGTCTTTGTCTTCCGATTAACGACCCAGTCGGAGGATGAAAGCCATGCTCAGCATACAGTCTCTCGGAAAGCGTTTTGGCGGCAAGCCGGCCCTCGATGGTGTGTCCGTCGACATTGCCGATGGCTCCTTCGTTGGCGTGATTGGACGCTCCGGCGCCGGAAAATCAACACTGCTTCGCTGCATCAACCGGCTGGTCGACCCGTCGGAGGGGCATATCTTCTTCAAGGGCAAGGACATCACCCAACTCAGGGGTCGTGCCCTGCGTGACTGGCGATCATCCTGCGGGATGATTTTCCAGCAGTTCAATCTGGCGGGGCGGCTGGATGTTCTGACCAACGTCCTCATGGGCCGGATCAATCATATCTCGCTTGTGCCCGCACTCATGAAGGCCTGGCCGTATGAGGAAAAACTCCACGCCCTGCGCGCGCTGGACCGCCTTGACCTGGCCGATTTCGCCAGTCAGCGTGCCGAGAGCCTGTCCGGTGGTCAGCAGCAGCGCGTGGCCATCGCCCGTACCCTGGTGCAGGACCCGCAAATCATCCTCGCGGATGAGCCGGTGGCCTCGCTCGACCCCCGCAACACCAAAATCGTCATGGACACGCTGCGCGACCTTCACCGCGAAGCGGGCATTACCGTGATGTGCAACCTCCATTCACTCGAATTGGCGCGTGGCTACTGCACGCGCCTGATCGGAATGAAGGCAGGGCATGTTGTCTTCGATGGCACGCCTGAGGAATTGACCGAAGAGACCGTTGTCGACCTTTACGGTCTTGAAGCCAACGACGTGCTGGACCTTCCGGAGGCGCCGGCACGCAAGTCCAATGGGTCTGCCACGCTCTCCAGCGCAGCGTGATCCCGCCTCCGAGAGACATCTCAAACCACAGGAGTACTGCCTATGATGAACCGCCGCAACCTTTTGCAGGCCGCTGCCGGCCTCGCCACCCTTCCCGCGCTTGCGATTGCCGCCCGCGCCGACTGGAAGGCGGAGTATCCCGAACTGAGCTTCGCCGTCGTTCCGGATGAGAACGCAACTGGCACCGAGAAGCGCTATGAACCCTTCATCCAGTATCTTTCCAAGCAGCTCGGCGTTCCGGTGAAACTGCGCATCGCCAATGACTACGCCGCCGTGATCGAAGGCCAGGTGGCCGGCAATATCCAGATTGCGCTTTACGGCCCCTCTGCCTTTGCCCGTGCGCTGATGAACGGAGCAAAGATTGAAGCGTTTGCGATGCAGGTCAACAAGGACGGCACAAAGGGCTACTACTCCGTCCTCTATGTGAAGGCGGACTCCCCCTACCAGAAGATCGAGGACCTGAAGGGCAAGAATCTTGGCTTGGTTGATCCAAACTCCGCCTCAGGCAACAATGTTCCGCGCTTCGAGATGAACAAGATGGGCATCAAGCCTGAGGAGTTCTTCGCCAATGTCGTCTACACGGGCAGCCATGAGAATGCTGTCATCGCCCTGCAGCAAGGTCAGATCGATGGTGCCTTCAACTGGTGGAACGACGAAAACGAGTCCATGCTCCGCCGCATGGAACGCAAGCAGATGGCCAAGTACGATGACTTCCGCATCATCTTTAAGTCAAATCAGATCGTGAACTCGCCCTTCGCCATGCTGACGACACTGCCTGCCGAACTTCAGGCCAGCATCAAGGATGCCTTCTTCAACATCCAGAAGAATGATCCCGAGGCGTTCCAGGTGATGACCGACGGCGAGCAGCAACTGTGGACACCCGTTACGAACGCCGACTATCAGGTCATGATTGATCTGAACACCTTTGTCGATACGCTGCGCAAGTCCTGACGATAAATCGGGCCCGCGCCGCAAGCGCGGGCCTTCACTTCCAGGATCGCCAGCAATGATGAACGCATCCGCGACGACACGGCGCCGCCCCTCCGCAGAGCAATTGGCTGATGCCTATGCTGCCGAGGTCGCTGTGAAACGCCGCCGCTTCATCATGGCGGCTGCCAGCCTGGCCGCCTTGGTGATGCTGGCAGGATGGATGGCTGAGATCAGGCTGGACGTCTTCTTCGCCAACATCCACAAGTTTCCAAACTACATCGCCAGGCTCTTCTTCCTCGACTCAGGTCCCATGGCCGGGCAACTCGTCCTGTTTGACGTACCCGGCTGGTTCTGGGGACTGGGCAAGTGGCTGAAGCTCCTCGTTGACACGCTGCTGATTGCCTATGTCGCCACCTTGCTTGGCGCCATGATCGGCTTTGCAGCCAGCTTCCTGGCAGCTGCCAACCTCAGCCCCTCGCGCCCGGTCTCGTTCGTGGTCCGGCGCATCCTTGAATTCTGCCGGACCGTTCCGGAGCTGGTCTTCGCGCTGATCTTCGTCATGGCCTTCGGGCTCGGTCCGATCGCCGGTGTCCTGGCGATCGTCATCCACACCGCGGGCGCCCTCGGCAAGCTCTTCTATGAGGTCCTTGAGAACGTCGACCAGAAGCCGGTGGAGGGACTTGTCTCCAGCGGCGCATCCTGGGTCACGACAATGCGCTTCGCGGTTCTTCCCCAGGTTCTTTCAAATTTCCTCAGCTATGCGCTGCTCCGCTTCGAAATCAACGTACGCGGCGCTTCCGTCATGGGCTTCGTCGGTGCGGGCGGAATCGGTCAGGACTTGATGGAGGCGATCCGGAAATTCTATTATCCGGATGTATCGGCCATTCTGGTGTTGATCATCATCACGGTCACCCTCATCGATCTGGTGACTGAACGTGTCCGGCACAACTTCATCACACAGGCAGGCTGACATGAGCGGCACGGACGCCAACAGCTACACGGACCTAGAGAATGCCGCCCTACGGGCGCGCTATCCCGCCGCCTTCGCGCCAGCCGGCTGGGCTGCGCGGGCCCTCGCCGTGGCGGCGATCGCCCTCCTGATCTTCGGATTGTGGTATCTTGGCTTCTCGCTTACCCGTTTCCTGAACGGCATCGACAGTCTCGGTAAGCTCACCGTCCTGATGTTTCCACCAGAGTGGGGTGACAGCGCCACGCTGTGGCGCTTCGTCAAGGCACTTGGCGAAACGGTGGCCATTGCGTTTCTTGGCACGCTGCTGGCCGCCTGCTTCGCCTTGCCGCTGAGCCTTGTCGCGGCGCGCAACACCACAGTGTCCCGCATCCTTCGCTTTTTCGCCCGGCGCGGCTTCGACACGCTGCGCGGCGTCGATGTGCTGGTCTGGGCGTTGATCTGGGTGAATGTCGTCGGCCTTGGCCCATTCGCCGGCGTCCTCGCCATTGCCATCTCTGACATCGGATCGCTCGGAAAGCTGTTTTCGGAAGCAATCGAGGCCTCCGACCAGAAGGCCGTGGAGGGGGTCAAGGCCTCCGGCGGCAACAAGCTTCACAGCATCCGCTTCGGGCTTCTGCCGCAGGTCGCTCCGGTGCTGATCGGGCAGTGTCTCTACTACTTCGAATCAAATACCCGCTCAGCGACCATCATCGGCATCGTAGGTGCCGGCGGTATCGGCCTGCAGCTTTCCGAGCAAATTCGCACTCTGGAATGGCAGAAGGTGGCGTTCCTCATCATCATGATCCTCGTCACGGTGTCGGTGATCGATCACATCTCGACGCGGCTGCGCACCACAATCTCGGGCCGGAAACAGTTTGATATCTAGAATGCGCGGTAGACGGCCCGGCCATTCACGATGGTAGCGACCGGAACGAGCCGGTCTTCGGAGACGATCACGAAGTCGGCCTTCCGCCCCTCGGCAATCTCGCCCCTATCCCCCAGACCGCAGGCGGCTGCCGGAGCTGCCGAAACGAGTGCCCACGCCTGCTTCATGGGTAGCACATCGCGCTCTTCAAGCATGAAAGCTGCACACAGAGGGGCGGGATAGTAATAGTCGGAGGCGAGCACGGTGCATTTTCCATCCCGCACCGCCTCCTCGGCCCCGATGGCGCCGTTATGACTTCCACCGCGCACCACGTTGGGCGCGCCGAGTACGATGACGTCTCCCGCAGCGGCCGATGCCGCAAGCGTCGGCCGGTTCATCGGAAATTCAGCGATCCGTGCCCCGAGCCCGCGATGGAAGCTGCGCATCTCGGGCGTCACATCATCATGTGAGAGCAGTGGCACACCCTGGGCGTGGGCAGCGGCCGCCATGGCGGCAATCGCATCAGGCACCTCGGCCATGTGCGCCCCAACCTCATCGAGCAACTTCATGTAGGCTGGCACATCCATCATGGCGCGTTCCGCCGATCCCTGTATCTTGTTGTCGGCACGTGTCCGCGTAAGGGTCGGCGTGGTGTGATCGTTGAAGGCCAGCAAGGGCGTCTTCGCGCGGGCGAACAGCGCCTGAACGGCCGCCATTTCGCTGAGGGCGAAGGTCTCCCAGCGAATATGGATGCGATGATCCACCAGGAACCGGCTTTCAAGCCGCTCCACGGCCGCGATGATCTGCAGCGCCTGCTCAAGGCTGCGCAGGCCCGGCTCCCATGAAATGGTGACTCCGTGATAGGCGGTGGTAATGCCGTTGGCTGCCAGTTGCCTGTCTGTATCCAGCAGCGCGATGTCAAGAGGAAAGGCCGTCTTCGGCCGCGGCATGATCTGGCGCTCAAAAGCATCGCCATGGATGTCGACGATGCCGGGAAGAACAAGACAGCCCGGAACATCAATGCCAGGCCCGGCAGCCGTTCCGGCGCTGCGCACCGCAGCAATGCAGCCGCCTGAGCAGACGACATCCGCCGGCACGAGTCCCTCGCCCGGCAGCAGACACAGGCCGCCACGGATGATGAGGTCTTCGTCAGGTCTGGCTTCAGGCATCGTCACATTCTCCATCTCGATTGAGAGAAGTGACGGGCCTTCATGACAGTGTCATGAAACCTTGCAAAATAAAACCTGCTAAACAGGAGCGAACATCATGACACTTCCGAAATGGCTTGCAGGCCTCGCACTTGCCGCCGGCCTCCTCTCCTCGGCGGCCGCCGCCGAGACAATCCGCTTCGCCGTCACGGACGTCGAAGGCATGGAGCAGTTGCAGCGTGAGTATGGTGGCTTTGTCGAGGAACTCAAGAAGGCTACGGGCTATGACGTGGAGTTCACGCCGGTCAACAACCGTACGGCTGCTGTTGAAGCGATGCGCGCCGAGCAGGTTGATTTCGTGCTGACCGGCCCTGCCGAATATGTGGTGTTCGCCAAGCTGACGGATGCCAAGCCGGTCGTCGGCTGGCACCGTCCGGACTATTTCGCGCAGATCGTTGTGGTGGCCGAAGGTGACATCAAGTCAATGGCTGATCTCAAGGGCAAGAAGGTTGCCTTCGGCGAAATCGGCTCCACATCGCAGCAGCTTGGCCCCGCTCAGATTCTCGCTGATGCAGGCCTCAAGTACAACACGGACTACACCGCGGAAATCATCAAGCGCAACGTCGCGGTGGAAGCCATGATCCGTGGCGACGTACAAGCCGTCGGCATGAACCTCACGCATCTGCGTTCGGTGCGTGAGAATTTTCCGGGCCAGAAGTTCGCGGTTGTTGGCCGCGGACCGGATCTGCCGAACGACATTCTGATCGCGGCATCCTATGTGAAGCCTGAAGTCGTCGAGACCGTGCGCAAGGCGTTCCTTGAAAAGGGCGACGTTCTCATGAGCGGCGTGCTCAAGGGCGAAGACACACAGAAGTATGATGGCGGTTACTTCGTCGCGACCGTGAACGATAAAGACTATGACAATGTGCGGGCGATGTATGGAACCGTTGGTTTTCCGGAATTCTCCACCTTCCTCGGTGAATGAGTGAACATCGCTGTCACGTCCCTGGATATTGCGGCGGAGGCCCCAACCCCCGCCGCGATCGCCATTTGCAGCCTGAGGAAATCCTTCACGCCGGGCCGCCCGGTCTTCTCGGGCGTCAGCCTTAACATCGCGCCGGGCAGCATCGTCGCCCTGATCGGCGCGAACGGCGCAGGAAAGTCGACGCTCCTCCGCTGCATTCCCCGGCTGATAGAGCCGGACACCGGCGACATCCGGGTACTCGGTTCCAATGTCATGGGATCACGCCGGGAACTGCGCAACGTCCGGACCCAGGTTGGCTTTGTTTTCCAGAAGCACAATCTGGTCGGCAGGCTTTCGGCCCTGACCAATGTGGTTCATGGCGCCCAGGCGCGCGGTCTTGGTGCGCGCGCATGGCTGCAGTCCGTCGCGCCCAACGCAATCCGCGAAGAAGCACTGCTTTGTCTGGACCGGGTGGGGCTTGCCGGCATGGCCGCACAGCGCGCCGACCAGCTCTCAGGCGGTCAGTCGCAGCGCGTTGCCATAGCCCGCGCCCTCATGCAGCACCCAGAGATCGTTCTGGCTGACGAGCCTGCAGCCAGTCTCGACCCGCAGGCCGGCGATGAAGTCATGCAACTCTTCGCGGCACTGATGCGCGAGGAGCGCAAGACAGTGGTGTTCACCTCGCACAATCTCTCCCACAGCCTGAGCTTTGCTGATCGCGTCATCGCGCTTGGGGGTGGGCGGGTGGTGCTCGATTCACCCTCTTCCCGCCTCAGGGAGAGCGAACTCCGGGATCTCTATGTCTGACATGAGCCTGCCACCGCGCTGGATGCGGCCCTCGCCTCTTGGTTTCGTTCTGGGTCTGGCCGTCGCCGCCTTTGTCATTGCGAGTTTCACCACCAGCGGAATTGCGCCCGACAAGCTGTCGCGCGGCATTCCGGCACTGGGACGGCTGGTGGAGCAGATGTTTCCGCCGTCGCTGGAACGGCTGGAACCAGTGCTGTGGTCCCTTCTCCAGACCTTTCAGATGGCGGTGGCGGGCACCATCCTCGGTCTGATCTTCAGCCTTCCTCTGGCCATTCTTGCGGCACCCAGCCTGTCTCCGCATCCGGCGGTCGTCTGGCTGGTGCGCAGCATCGTTGCGCTGTTCCGCACGGTGCCGGACCTCGTGTGGGCCATTGTTTTCGTGATTGCCGTCGGCCTCGGACCCGCGGCGGGTGTCCTCGCCTTGATGGTGGACACCATCGGCTTTGCCGCCCGCTTCTTCGCAGAAGCTATGGAAGAGACGGAAAAGGGCCCGCGCGAGGCGCTGACCGCAATGGGTGCCCGACGCAGCGGCATTATCTTTTCCTCGGTGATCCCGCAGGCGCTTCCCTCGATGATCAACACGTCGCTGTTCTCCCTCGAAAAGGCGACGCGCGGCTCGGTGGTGCTTGGGCTCGTCGGCGCGGGCGGTATCGGTATCGAACTCAAGGTCTCACTTGAGATGTTCGACTATGATCAGGCCGCGACCATCATCATTGCGATTTTCCTTCTCGTTCTGGCAGTCGAGCGGGCCTCGACCTGGGTTCGCAACCGGGTTCTTTAGCACATCGCAGAAGGCCGTAACGGCGCGCTCAAGCGGCCCGTCATTGACGATGCGCACGACCCGCACGCCCTGGGGATAGTCCGGAACCTTGCGGGACACGCGGGCCCGCGCCTGCTCCTCCGTCTCGCGTCCGCGCGCGACGATCCGCCTGACCAGTATGTCATCAGGCGCTGTGATCTCGGCAACCGTCACATTGGCGAACTTTGCACAGGCCTCCGCAAGGGACGCACGCGAGCAATTCACCACCACCACGGAGCCAGACCCGAGATAGCTCTCGATGATAAGCCCGATGCCATAGCTGTTGCCATGCGCCCGCCACCACAGGGCGAATGCACCCTCGGCGACGGCAAAGTCAAACTCTGCTTCGGTGAGCGACACATGGTCTTCCGCATCAGGGCTGCTGAGGCGCGTCACGAAGCGGCGGGGGAAGACATATCCGCCATCGCCCCGGAGACGCTTCTTGGCGCCGGAGATCACGCTATCCTTGCCAGCACCGCTTGGTCCCACCACCAGCACGAGATGTCCAGCTTCATGCATCATCACAGCACTCGCGCGCCTTCACGCCACACGCGGCGGACCGCCGGAATACCACTCTCGAAACGGACCTGCAGGAAGTCCGCGCGCCGGTGCGGCGCAATGGCGCCCCTGTCATCAAGGCCTGCTGCCCGTGCCGGGTTGAGCGTAATCATTCGCAGGGCATCGGGAAGCGTTACGCCCTGCACCGTTTCGGCAAGCCGGAACGCAGACGGCAAAAGGCTGGAGGGCACGTAATCAGACGACAGCACATCCAGATGGCCACTCGCAGCCACATCGGCTGCCGAAATGTTTCCGGAATGTGATTGTCCGCGCATCACATTGGGCGCACCCATCAGCACCGCAAGGCTATTGCGATGCGCGGCCTGGGCTGCCTCCCGCGTGGTCGGGAATTCAGCAATCACCACCCCATCCGCGATCGCTTCCGCAACATGCGCTTCCGTTGCATCGTCGTGACTCGCAAGGCGGACGCTCAGCCGGGCCGCAAGCGCGAGGATCGCCTGCTTGTTACGGGCTGCATGCCGGGACTGCAACTCCTGCCGCTCCGCAATGTAAGCATCCATCAGTTCCGGCAGGATGAGTTTCTTGCCAAGATAATACTGCCGAAACTTGTCGATAGACACGAACTGCCGCGCACCCGGGGTATGGTCCATTACGGAAATGAGGTGAAGCGGGCCCGCAGACGCGGTCATTTCGGCTGATTCCGCCGTATCTGGACAGGGCAGTTCACACCGAAGGTGAATGAAGTGCTCGGCCCGAAGCCGGCCCCTGCTCTGCGCTTCGGAGATGGCCGACGACAGCGTCATGGCCTCACGCGCAGACAAGTCACCAGGATCGAAGGTTCCAGCGCGCAGCGCGTCGAATACGGTGGTGATCCCGGCGGCGGCGATCTGTGCATCATGCGCCATCACGGCGGGAATGGCAGGCCATGCCACGCCGGGGCGTGGATGAAAGTGGGTTTCGAGATGATCGGTGTGAAGCTCAACAAGCCCAGGCAGGAGGTAATCGCCCTCGAAGTCTTCCGCCGGTGCAGCCACCTTGCCTTCAAGGATCTCGGAGAAATGCCCATCCCTCACGATCACTGTGCCGTCCACCACCGCGTCAGGCAGCACAATCCGGGCATTGGTGTAGACTGTTTCGTTCATGAGGCGGCCTCGGGTGAGAGGTTGGAAAAGGGAAAGCGGCGGACTGAGAGGAAGGAGGCGCCGGGAGCTGTTTCCTGGAACAGGGCAATCGCGTCGATCATCACCGCGTCCGCGAGAACCGGTGCGAAGTGTTCCTCTGCCGCCGTCTTGAACCGCTGCAGTATATCGCTCGGCAGCCGGCTGGTAAGCGTCATGTGAAAGCGGAAGTCCTCGAAGAGATAGGGATAACCCCAGCGCTGCAGATTATCCTCCTGGCGCTCCGAAAGCCCTGCCGCCCGGCGGCGCGCAATCTCTTCTGGCTGGGCTGGCTTCCGGAATGAATCGAGCGCCGAGACGCAACGACCGGCAAGATTCTGAAGCTCCTCGCTGGGGTTCTGCGGAACAAGGGCGAGAAATCCGTCAAGGACGTCCACCTTCAGCCGAATCTTGATGGGTCTCTCGCCTTCGGCAAGCGCCACCACGACGCTGGTCAGGGCGCAAAGCGCGCCGTCCTCGCGCAACACGAAGGGTGGTTTCAGCGTTGCGTGAAAGCCATAACGCCGTGGCTCGGCCGTGGCTGCCGCGATGCCGGCAATGTCAGGACAGGGCAGCGGGAGGCCGGTGACGGCGTCGCGCCCGAGCCATTGCGAGCCCAGCGCATGGAAAACGCTGAAAGGTGCTGGAGCGTAGTAGACAGCGTAGCGCATGTCTTCCTCCTCAGCCCAGCTCGATCACGCGGGAACAGGCGCGGCGGCGTTCAGCCTCATCATGGAACACGGCGAGAATGGCGCTGCCCTGTTGCTGCGCTTCGGAGATCAGCTCCAGTACCCGCAGTCGGTTTTCGGAATCGAGAGAAGCAGTCGGCTCGTCGAGAAGCAGAACCGGGAAATGCGCGGCAAAGCCACGCGCGATGTTTACACGCTGCTGCTCGCCGCCTGAGAAGGTCATCGGCGAGAGATGCCAGAGCCGCTGCGGAATGTTGAGCCGCGACAGGAGTTCGCGCGCACGCGCCAGGGCCACTTCCTCGCGTACCCCGCGGTCCATCATCGGCTCGGCAACCAGCACCTCTGCGGGTATGCGCGGAATGACGCGGAGAAACTGCGTTACATATCCGATCACATTGCGGCGGAGCATCAGGACCTCGCGCGGGGCGGCCGCTACGACGTCGGTCCACCCGCCATCGGCCAGAACGCGGATCGCGCCCGCATTGGCACGATAGGTGCCATAGACCAGCTTGAGCAGCGAGCTTTTGCCACGCCCCGAAGGCCCTGTCACCGCAACCGCCTCCCCGGCCCGCAGGCTGGCGGTGAGGCCATTGAACACGGGAATGCGCTCACCTGCCTGCTGATGCAGGACGAAGGCCTTGGTGAGATTCTCGATGCGCAGCACCTCGCTCATCGTCACACCTGCAGCACGGAGGAAACGAGAAGCTGGGTGTAGGGTGCCTGCGGGTCTTCGAGAATCTGGTCGGTCAGACCCTGCTCGATGACCTGGCCCTGCTGCATCACCATCATGCGCGACGACAGCAGGCGCGCCACCGCAAGATCATGCGTCACCACAATCGCCGCCAGATCCAGCCGCTTCACAAGTCCGCGTATGAGATCAAGAAGCCGCGCCTGAACCGACACGTCGAGGCCGCCGGTCGGCTCATCCATGAACACGAGGCGGGGCGATGTCACCAGATTGCGGGCGATCTGCAGGCGCTGGCGCATGCCGCCCGAATAGGACCACGGACTGTCATCAATCCGATCCTCGGGAATTTCCACCCGGCCGAGCCAGTCCACTGCAGTCGAGCGGATGCGGCCGTAATGACGCTCACCCACCGCCATCATGCGTTCGCCGACATTGGCACCGGCCGAGA
This sequence comes from uncultured Aestuariivirga sp., assembly GCA_964392525.1. Lineage (GTDB taxonomy): Bacteria > Pseudomonadota > Alphaproteobacteria > Rhizobiales > Aestuariivirgaceae > Aestuariivirga. Next base: position 21,495 of record CAYMQH010000005.1, on the reverse strand, counting down.
CGCCCATGCGCAGGCCCTCACGCGCGTCCTGATGCACGAAGCCCCAGTCAGTGCGCATCAACAAGCGCCGGGCCGCCTCGCTCATCTCGTCGAGCGCCACCTGAGATCCATCCCGCATCGTGTAACGCACCGTGCCGGAGGTGGCTGGCAAATGCCCCGAAAGGCACCGGAGCAGGGTCGTCTTGCCGGAACCGGATTCGCCTACGATGGCAAGCACCTCGCCAGGCCAGAGATCGAACGAGACGTCGCGGCAACCAGCACGGTTTCCGTAGAATTTGCTGACGGACCGGGCCGAGAGAAGCGCTGTCATGCTTCCCCCTTCTGCCTGGCGCAGAAATCCGTATCCGAGCAGACATACATGCGGCTGCCCTGGTCATCCATCACGATCTCATCGAGGAAACTGCTGCGCGAGCCGCAGAGCGCGCAGGGCTGCTCCCAGGACTGGACCTCAAACGGGTGGTCTTCGAAATCGAGGCTCTTCACCTGCGTATAGGGCGGTACCGCATAGATGCGTTTTTCGCGTCCTGCGCCGAACAACTGAAGCGCCGGGCACCCATCAAGTTTCGGATTGTCGAATTTCGGAATCGGCGACGGATCGAAGACATAGCGATCCGCCACCTTGGCCGGATAGGCATAGGTGGTGGCAATTTCGCCATACTGCGCGATGTCCTCGTAGAGCTTCACATGCATCACGCCATATTCCTCCAGCGCATGCATCTTGCGGGTCTCTGTCTCGCGCGGTTCAAGGAAGCGCAAGGGCTCCGGGATTGGCACCTGAAAGACGAGAATCTGATCCTCGGTCAGGGCCTTCTCCGGAATCCGGTGGCGGGTCTGAATGACGGTCGCGTCCTGCGTGCGTTCGGTGGTGGCGACACCGGCCGTCTTCACAAAGAACTTGCGGATCGAGACGGCGTTGGTCGTATCATCCGCGCCTTGATCAATAACTTTCAGCGTATCATCCGGGGTGAGGACAGAGGCCGTCACCTGAACGCCACCCGTGCCCCAGCCATAGGGCATGGGCATCTCGCGGCTGGCGAAGGGCACCTGATAGCCTGGCACGGCGATGGCCTTCAGAATTGCCCGTCGGATCATCCGCTTCGTCTGTTCGTTCAGATAGGCGAAGTTTTGGGCAGGCGCGTTCATTCCGCTGCCTCCAGCGACTGACCTTCACCCTCTGTCTCGCGGCGCATGTGGCGGAGAAGCACCAGCTCGGACTGGAAATCCACGTAATGCGGCAGCTTCAGATGCTCGACAAAACCCGTCGCCTGAACATTGTCCGAGTGCGAGAGAACGAACTCCTCATCCTGGGCGGGGGCCACGCGGTCCTCGCCGAGTTCGCCGGCGCGCAGCGAGCGGTCAACAAGCGCCATCGACATGACCTTGCGTTCACACTGGCCAAAGCCGAGGCCATAGCCACGGGTGAACTGCGGCTTCACGGTTGCAGAGCCGCGGAACTGGTTGATCATCTCGCATTCCGTGACGGTGATCTCGCCGATCACGACCGGAAATCCCAGTTCCTCCGGCGTGAAGCAAACCTCAACCGTGCCAAGCCGGATCTCGCCGGCAAACGGATGGGTGCGCCCATAACCACGCTGCGTCGAATAGGCGAGCGCGAGCAGGAAACCTTCATCGCCGCGCGCGAGATTCTGCAGTCTCAGGTCCCGGCCTGCCGGAAAACCCAGCGGGTCCTGGGTCAGGTCTCCCGGCTCGCCGGCCGGCGCGGACGGTTGTTCCATCAACCCTTCGTTTCCGAGAAGCTCAAGCACACGGGGCATGTTGTGCTGAAGCCCGGCAGCGGCGCTGGCCGCCTGGGGCGGTTCGGCATCGCCCGCGAGTGAGAAATCCAGAAGGCGATGCGTGTAATCGAAAGTCGGCCCCAGGACCTGCCCGCCCGGAATATCTTTGAACGCGGCCGAGATGCGCCGCTTCACGCGCATCGTCTGGGTCTCCAGCGGTTCCGCGTAGCCGAACCGCGAAAGCGTCGTCCGCGTTGCCCGCATCAGGAAGATCGCCTCGATCAAGTCCCCACGCGCCTGCTTGATGGCGAGTGCCGCCAACTCGCGATCATAGAACGAGCCTTCGTTCATCACGCGGTCAACAGCGAGGGTGAGTTGTTCGGCAATCTGCGCGAGGGAGATGGATGGTACGCTGCGGTCGCCGCGCCGCTCCTCCTCCAGCAAGCGGTGCGCGGCGTCAATGGCCTGCTCGCCACCCTTTACGGCCACATACATCAGACAGCCTCCGGAACATGTATCGCCGTGGAACGGGGCAAAGCCGCGACCTGGCCCGGACCGGCAAAAATCACATCGATGCCGATGGGAAAGCGGGCATGGTTCTGCGCCATGCTGCGCCAGAAGGACTGATCGAGCCCTGCAGCGCCAAGCGAGATGCGGGACGGGATGCCGGGGCCAGAGAGTTCGACGTTTCCCGGCAGAAACTCCTCAACCTGGATGATGAGTGTCGTGGAGCGGTCCGGATACTCATGGGTACCGGCCATGAAATGCATCACCCCTTCCGCCAGATCGCGGGCATCCAGCAATGCAAAATGGGCCGTAGTGGCGTCGTCCGTCAGCGGAGCGCCGGTGTTGAAGCGCAGGAAGTGTTGAAGCGCCGCGCCACGAAAGCCGGAGCCCAGCCAGATGGGAGTCTGGAAATCGCAGAGCGTCAGCACGACGGCTGCGGTGGACGCCATCATGGGCTCCGGCCCAGTAACCGGGGTATCCAGGCCGAAGATGCGGCCGGGTCTTGCCATGGCCTGCATGACGGACCGGAAGGCATAAGAGGAATGGATCGCCGCACCTGCACTTGCCTGCTCAGCCATCGCCACGCACCATGGTGAAGAAGTCAACCTTGGTCGCCGCGGCCTTTGCCGAGACAGTGGCGTGTCGCAGGCGCATTTTCTCTTCCAACGGCTGAATGACACAGTGGATGACGACGGCATGGGAATGCGCCTGCTGCAGCAGAGCATCACAAACAGCGGCGAGCCTCGCATGTCCGCCATTCCGCCCCATGACATAGGCGTGCCCCTCGGTTCCATCCGCAAGGCGTATGGTGCAACGCGTGACCGTCGCCTCGCCGAAATTGAAGGCTGCGCCGGTTGCTCCCATGCGGCCGCGCAACATCACGAGGCCGGTTTCGGGGCCACGCAGCGTATCATGTGGCGTGTCGGCAACGGCCTGTGCGTGAACCTGAAGATCGTTCCACGGCGCGAGCGACAGAACGCGCATCCATGCGGCGCGTGACGAAGAATCGGAATGCGGATCGGCGGGAGGCATGACGCCTCTAACCAACCGAATGTAACGGCTGCATGACGGAGCGGCGCTCGTATCTCTCGAGGAAGGCTTCTGCGGAGAGTGCGCGGAAATCGGGGAGTGCGGCCCTGATCGCGTCGTGTGTCCAGTCCCACCATGCGAGCGCCTGAAGCCGGTCAGCAACCGCCTGGGGATGCCGCCATTTGATGAACCGGGCAGGCGCTCCAGCGACCACCGCATAGGGGGGCACATCTTTCGTCACCACCGAGTGAGCCCCGACGATGGCACCGTTCCCGACCGTGACGCCTTTCATGATCACGGCGCCATGGCCGATCCAGCTGTCATGGCCCACCTGCACCGGCCGTGACCTTCGCCAGTCGAATACAGCCTGCTCGTCAGACTCATCCGGCCAGAAATAGCTCGAGCGGTACATGAAGTGATGAAGGGAAGCCCGGTGATAGGGATGCTCGCCCGGATTGAACCGTGTGAACGCAGCAACGTTCACGAATTTGCCGAGCGAGGAATAGGCGATGTCGGCGTAGCGAGCGGTATAACTGTAATCCCCCATCACCGTTTCGAAGATGTGGCTTCCTTCACCGATTTCCACAAAAGCGCCAAGCGTGCTGTTACGCACCGTCGCGCCGGGGTGGAGATAGGGCTGCTCACCAAGCTGCGGCATGACAAGACTCCGTTTGCGGAGCCAATCTTCCATTTCGGTGACACTTGTATGACGTAAAGATTGACGACGATGATACGCGCAGAACTCTCCGTCACGCTCTCTCTAGGCGACGATCAATCCTGACCTGCCAGTGCTCTCTGCCTCTCTTTCACTTCATTCATGAAACCTGAACAGCATTCTCCTGAAGAGCACGGAACCAAGTCATCAAAGGAGATGACGCGGTTGGATTTCACTTCTGACCCTGACAGGACGACATGGCAGGGCATTCATTTTATTGAATTGGGGTCACAGGCATCCGAGCCTTCACCGTCAATGTGCGCGATGTTTTCTGGTATGTTGGGAAGCGCCGCGCAGCGCGCCTCAAGTTCATCACCAAACCCGCTGTTACCCGGCGTGCAGGCGAGACCTGATCCGGTGTCTGTTGCTGCGAAGAGCAATGGCTGTCCACCATCCACGCCCAACCGGGCACTCAGCACATTCAGCAGGGCAACTCTTCGCCTGGCTTCTTCCTCTGGAAAGGGTTTTGTGACCTCGTGCATGTCCTTGAGCGGCGTTACCTCAACAGCCCGGATGAGTGGAGATTTTCCGGGCTCCACCCAGAGATAGACCTTTGCGAACACGCCGAAATCCCGGCAGGCGCCATAGCGTGCCATGTTCTGCATTCCGGCATGAAGCAAATTCCCGAGCCCGTAGAAAATCAGGCTGTTGCCGCGCCGTTCAATACCGGCTGCAACATGGGAGTGATGGCCAAAGACGATTGTGGCACGTCCACGATCAACCACGGACCGCAGGCGCTGCCGGTCAGGCCCAGAGACAACACCGCTGAGTTCCTCGCCATAGTGGATCGACAGTACTCTGACAGGGGCACCGGTCTCATAGAGAGAAAGGCTCACGCGTTCAAAATCCACTGCACTGGCCTGCATGGGTTGACCGGGTTCATCAGCACCACCGGGATTGATGCCCTTTCCGATCGCAGCGAGCGCGACCGGTACGCCACCAATATTGAAAAGGTCGCTGTCATACCGCTTGCGCCCTACCCCAAGCCCGGCATGGGCCTTGAGACCATGCAGCCTTGCAGTCTCCAGATGACGCAGGGTTTGAACAATGCCGGCACGTCCATAGTCGGCCGCATGATTGTTTGCTGTCGCGAGGACATTGATTTTCGCCCGAGCAGCAGCGAACAGCGCCTCCGGGCTTGCCGCGAAGTTGAAGGATCGTTCTGCGGGCTTCAGGCTGGCATCGTCCGTTATCACGGTTTCAAGATTTGCGAATGTTGCATCGACCTCCAGCAACGGCGCCAGTCCGGAGGTAAGGGTTTCCCACGGGATGATTTGCCCATGCCGGATTGCACCGGATGTGACGAGCGGCTGGTCCTTTCCTGAAAATCCCAGATCGCCACCAAAGCCCAGTGTAATCAGACGCCCCGGCACCGAAACAGGCCCGCTCAGGTCCTGGTTTCCCTTGACCTCTTGCCCACCCCAACCGGGCCTGTCTGCAAACATGAAGAGATCCGCAGGCTTGGCTTCAACGGGCGAAACCAACGGCAACAGGAGTAAGGCGATAGCCAGAGGCTGAATAATTCCAACAGCTTGAATGAGAGTTTCCCGGTAACATTTCCCTCTCACTCTGCGGCTCATCTGTAAATGCCAGGTCATTACATACTCCGGTGCCAGGATTTGGAGCACCGGTTGCTTGATTTCTCCGTTTCGTTCAATACGGTCAGTTGCCGCATAAGCCACGAAAATGACATCGGAATATCAGAAAGTTCGACCTGGGACAGGCATGAATTTTTGCCTTGTTTTAACATCTGCATCAACGCACCATCTTCGAAGAGACGCAGTCAAGGCACCTCATGATTGACTTGGTGATG
>CAYMQH010000005.1:8504-15595 GCA_964392525.1 uncultured Aestuariivirga sp. | reverse complement strand
ATGATTGACTTGGTGATGGCAACTGCCGTCATGTTTCAGTGAAAATCCCGGCTCTTGGGGATGACACGCACCTGGCGCGGGTGGCGGGCGGCTGGGCTCTGGTATGGGTCCGGCCCCGGCCTTGCCACCTCATCGGCGCGGGCCAGCGGGTTCCGCAGCAGGCTGCCATCCTCGGTCAGAAGCGAAAGCCAGGCTGACCGGTCTTCGACCGTGTTCGCGACCACATGGATGATCTCGCCCGTCTTCTGCACGCGGCCCCGGATGAGCATGAGGCGCGCGCCCATCACCACGGCGCGGTGCGCCTCAAGCACCTGCGGCCAGATCACAGCGTTGCACACGGCGAACTCATCTTCGAGCGTCAGGAACACAACGCCCTTGGCGGAACCCGGGCGCTGGCGCACCAGCACCACCCCCGCCACGCTGACCGCAGCGCCATTGCGCAAGCTCTTGAGTTTCTGATTGTCCGTCACCTTCTGCTCCGCGCACAGGCGGCGGAGGAACTGCATCGGATGGGCTTTCAGCGAGAGCTTCAGCGTCTGATAATCATTCACCACATGTTCGGAGAGCGGCATGGCGGGAAGCGTCACGGCCTCTTCCTCTCCCTGCTCGCGCGCATCGGCGAAGGCAAAGAGCGGCAGCGCCTTCGATTTCGCCAGCGCCTTCACCTCCCACAAGGCCGCGCGCCGGTCGAGGCCGAGCGAACGGAAACAATCCGCCTCCGCGAGTTTTTCCAGGCCCCTGACCGGAACGCCGAAGCCATGCAGTGCTGCAATGGTAATGGGCTTCTTCTGCGCGCGGTATTGCAGGAGAAGCGCTGCATCCTCCGCGCGGAGCCCGTCGACTTCGCGGAACCCGAGGCGGACTGCTGCGCGCACGCCTCTCGATGGTGTTTCGAGCGTTGAATCCCAGCGTGAGAAACCGGCGTCCACGGGCGTCACCTCCACCCCATGCTCGCGCGCATCGCGCACGAGTTGGGCAGGTGCATAGAATCCCATCGGCTGCGAATTGAGCAGTGCAGCGGCGAAGACCTCCGGGTAATGGCACTTGAGCCAGGCCGAGACATAGACCAGATGCGCGAAGCTTGCCGCGTGGCTTTCGGGAAACCCATATTCGCCGAAGCCCTTGATCTGGTTGAAGCAGCGCGCGGCGAAGGTGGCGTCATAGCCACGCTCCACCATGCGGCTGATCATCTTCTGTTCGAGCCTGCCAATGGTGCCCCGGCGGCGGAATGTGGCCATGGCCTTGCGAAGCTCGTTCACCTCGCCCGCCGTGAATTCAGCCGCCACCATGGCGAGCTTCATTGCCTGTTCCTGGAACAGCGGCACGCCCCTGGTGCGGCCCAGAACCTGGCGCAATTCATCAGGCGGCCCGAAGGCAGGGCTGGGTGCGGGGTACTCCTCAGGCTCAAGGCCATCGCGCCTGCGCAGGTAAGGATGCACCATATCGCCCTGAATGGGACCGGGGCGGACGATCGCCACCTCGATCACGAGATCATAGAAGCAGTGGGGCTTGAGGCGCGGCAGCATGTTCATCTGTGCCCGGCTTTCGACCTGAAACACGCCAACCGAATCCGCCCTGCACAGCATGGCGTAGACCGCTGCATCCTCGCGCGGCAGGGTGGCGAGCGAGTATTTGACGCCATACCATGCCTCCATCATCTCGAAGCTTTTCTGGATGCAGGTGAGCATGCCGAGCGCCAGAATATCGATCTTGAGGATTCCCAGCGTGTCGATGTCGTCCTTGTCCCATTCGATGAAGGTGCGCTCCTCCATCGCGGCATTGCCGATGGGCACCGTCTCGTCGAGGCGGCCCTTGGTGAGAACGAAGCCCCCCACATGCTGGGAGAGATGGCGCGGAAAGCCCGCGATCTCATCCGACAGTTCGATAACCCTGGCGAGCAGCGGGTCATTGGGGTCCAGCCCCGCCTCCTTCAGCCGGCCCTCATTCATATCTTCCCGCATGCGGCCCCAGACGATGCCGGCGAGGGTTGCCGTCACATCCTCCGAAAGCCCCATGACTTTCCCCACCTCGCGCACTGCCGAACGGCCGCGATAGGTGATGACGGTGGCGGCAAGCCCTGCCCGCTCGCGGCCATAGCGCTGGTAGATATACTGAATCACCTGCTCGCGCCGCTCATGCTCGAAATCGACGTCGATGTCGGGCGGTTCTTTCCGCTCTTCCGAAATGAAGCGCTCAAACAGGAGGTCGATCTGGTTGGGGTCGACTGCCGTGATGCCGATCACATAGCAAACGGTCGAATTGGCGGCCGACCCCCGCCCCTGACACAGGATCGGCGGATCCTGCCTCCGGGCAAACTGGACGATGTCGTGAACGGTGAGAAAGTAAGGCGCGTAGTTGAGCTTCTCGATGAGCGCCAACTCCTTCGCAATATTCTCCTTCACCTTGTTGGGAATGCCTTGCGGGTAACGATCCCTCGCCCCCTCCCATGCGATATGGGCAAGATGGGCCTGCGGCGTGGAACCTTGCGGGATTGGCTCCTCCGGATATTCATAGCGCAGTTCGTCGAGCGAGAAGCGGCAGGCCTTGGCAATATCCAGCGTATTGGCAATCGCCTGCGGATGATCGCGGAACAGCCGCGCCATTTCCTCCGGCGTCTTCAAGTGTCGCTCGGCATTGGCTTCGAGCAGGTAGCCCGCCTCCGCCACCTGCACACCCTCGCGGATGGCGCTCACCACATCCTGCAGCACACGACGCGAGGCATGGTGGTAGAGCACGTCATTGGTGGCAAGCAGGCCCGTCTGATGTTTGCGGGCAATCTCGGCAAGCCGGTTCAGCCTTTCGCGGTCATCACCCCGGTAATGATAACTTACCGCCAGATAGAGCGGCGCTTTCAAGCTGCGGCGAAGATCGGGGAGGTGATCGCTGCCTTCGGAAAGCAGCGCAAAGATCATGCCTTCTGCGTGCGCATGGACATCCTCCAGCGTGAGCAGACACTTCCCCTTCCCGGCGCGGCGCTGGCCTGAACTCAGCAGGCGGCAAAGCGAGCCATAGGCGGCGCGGTTGGTGGGATAGGCGAGCAGCGATATCTCCGGTGCGTGGAGATCCAGCCGCGCGGCGGGAATGAAGGCGAGGTCTGCATCCTTCGCGGCGGAGTGCGCGCGCACCACCCCGGCAAGCGTGTTGCGGTCCGTCACGGCAAGTGCTGCAAGGCCCAGATGCTTCGCCTGCATCGCCAGTTCCTCCGGGTGCGAGGCACCGCGCAGAAAGGAGAAATTGCTGGTGCAGTGAAGCTCGGCATAGAAACCGTCACTCACGCCGAAAGTCCGTGAACGAACCATTTCGGTTGCTCTTCGCCGGGCTCCCCATAAAGCCCTTCGCGGTACAGCCAGTAGCGGCGGCCCTGGTCATCCTCGATGATATAATAATCGCGCGGGCGCTCGCCCTCAGTCAGCCGCCACCATTCAGGCGCGATACGTTCAGGCCCCTGCGCCTTTGCGATACGCCGCGTCACGCGCCGCCATGTCAACCGCATGGGCGGGCCATCGGGCACGGCGGCCACCACGCGGGCAGGCTCCGGCATTTCGAAGATGAGAAGCGGGCGGGCCTTCGCCAGGCCCTGCCTGCGCGGCACGGTTCCCAGAGAGGCGCGCGCTGCTTCGGCGCGTTCGGGAATGTGGCTTTCCACCTCCTCAAGACTGAGGAAGGGTGCAGCATGACGGTTGAGAACGCGGTCATTCAACTGCTCCAGCGCCAGCGTGCTGTCATCTTCGAGAAAACCGTGCTGGCGGGCTGTCACATCACCCGTCTCGCGTGCTTCAATGGTCATCGCATCGATGCCGAAACCGGCATCCACCGTTTCGAGCTTCGGCGTCAGCACGCGCAGCATGTGGCGCGCATCATGGGTCGGCACGGAAAATCCGATCGGCAGATTGGCGCGTGATCCATCGGCGCGGAACAGCTTGAGGATGACGCGGAGCGCGCCTTTGCCTTGTGCTTCGAGATCGCGGCACAGCATGTTCACCACGCCCGTCAGAACGGCTTCGAGGCCTTCGGCATGAATCACCGGCTCCATCAGCACACGGTGCGCCATGAAGGAACTGGGCGGGTTGAGCGGGTTCAACGGCTCGTCACGCACGCCCATCATCTCATCAAGCCGCAAGAGCACATTCTCGCCGATGGTCTCGCCGCGGAACCGGCGGGCAAGCGAGGCGCGCGGAATGGCGAGCAGCGATCCAACCGTCTTGAGGCCCAGGCGCCGCAGCGTCCTGGCCGCAGCGCCATCAATGCGCAGCGCTTCGATGGGCAGGCTTCCGATATCCTTTGCATCATACCGGGCAAGCGCCCATGCGGCGCCAATGGTAGCGCCCTGTCCCAGCCGCGCCGTGAAGCCATACTGCGAAAGGCGGCTGCGCATCTCCGCCAGCATGTTCTCCATGCCACCGAAGAGATGGGGCACGCCCGTGACATCGAGCAAGATTCCGTCCGGCATGTCTGGCGAAACCCACGGGCTGTAACGCTCCATCCAGCGGCAAAGCCCCAAGAGGCTCGCCGTGTCTTCAGCAGGCTCATGCGCCTCTGCCAGAAGGTCAGGCACCTGAGCGCGCGCATCATTGAGCCTCATGCCGCGCATCAGGCCAAACTGACGCGCTGCGGCATTGACAGCAATCAGGCGCAGGCCGGATTTTTCGCTTTCAACCAGCGCGAAGGGCAGGCCTTTGGGCGGAGCTTTGCGCCTCGTCTTGATCCGTGAGCGGATGAAGCGTTCGACTTGAAAATCCGGAAACCAGAGAGAAACGAGACTGCGCATGATGCCATTCCAAAATCCAGGCGCCAGGGCGGCCGCCCCGCGCGCGGGTCAATTCAATGTTCCAGCAGGGCGGGCCCACCGCCTGCCCGTCATGCGGCGGGCTTGAGGAGGAAACGGACCCCGCCCTCCAGCGCGTGTGGCTCACCGTGGCGGCAGGGTCCGGCCGGGCAAAGGTAAGAATGGCGGCACTCTTTCCCGCCGCAGCCGCAAGCGACAGGCGGCGGGTGACGGTCAGGTCGGCATGGGCGGCCTCGGCATCCCCGATGACGGCGGCGAGCGCGCCTGATTTGAGCGCCTCCTCCATCGTCCACAGCAGGCTCATCGGCTTTTTCAGCGTGATGGTGACGAAGCGTTCACGCGGCAGGCCAAGCCTGGCCAGGCCATGGCCATAAAGCCTGCCGTGCTCGCGCTCATGCACGCCCAGGCGGCACCACAGCAGCGGGCGGCGTTCCTGCGCATCCGACAACCGGCGGAGCGCCAGCGCGAGTGCGAATCCCATGGCGGCGGGCTGGTCGCCATGGGCCTGGGGCGACACATCGTGCAACCCCGCCCGCAGCAGGCCTTGCGCGGGAAGGTTCCGGTCAAGCTCAGGAAGCCCCATCATCCACGGGGTGCTTTTGCCCTTCCGCCGTTCGAATTGCCCCTGTGCCCGCTCAAGCCGCGCGATATGCGCGCGCAAGCCTTCCATGAGCGGCGTGATGTCATCGCCGCGGCGGAAAGGTGTAACGGTGGCGCAAGTTTCCTTCGCCCCCGCAGCATGTGCCGGTTTCATACGCATGACAGGAATGATCCAGAATGTTCCTATTTTGTTCCATAGAGGCAAAAGCGAGTCAAGTGGGAAAAATATCCTCTGCCCTGAAACCGTCACACCCGCACTTCAAACCCGCGGCATGCACAGACGCCGCCTGATCCTGGGCCTCACGGGGCTCATCACCTGCGCCACGCCCGCCCGCGCCCATTCCTACAGGCTTGGCGACATCGCCATCGGCCACGCCTGGGCACTGCCCAGCGGGGCGGCGGTCGATGGACAGGCCTTCGTGCCGCTGGTCAACGAGGGCAAGACGCCCGACGAACTGGTCGCGGCGCGCTCATCCGCCTGCGCAGCGATCGAAGCGCGGCGAAACAACCGCTACGACGATCCGCCGCTCGCCTCATTCGTGCTTGAACCGGGAAAGCCACTCGCCATGCGGCCAACGGCCCGGCACCTCCGGCTCATGGGCCTGCACCAGCCGCTGACGGCCGGCCAGCGCTTCAGCATGATCCTCGATTTCCTCCACGCCGGGGAAATCGACGTGGAATTCCACGTCGAGACGGTGCCGGGCAACTGAACTCAGAGATCGCCCGTCACGCACTTCCTGGCGAGAGCCTTGTACTGCTTCTCTGTGAACTGGATGGGGTTGCCGCCGGCAGAGGGATCCTTCACCGCCATGGCCGCAACTTCATCAAGGCGCTTGGTGTCGATACCGATGTCCTTCAGCGCATTCGGAATGCCGATTTCCTTGCGCAGCGCCATGATCCACTTGAGGAAGCCGTTGAAGCCACCCTTGATGCCCAGGTAAGCGGCGGCGCGCTCGATGTCCGGCTCGATCTTGCGGCGGTTTGCCTTCAACACGTAAGGCATGATGATGCCGTTCAGCAGGCCGTGATGCGCGTCATAAAGGCCGCCGAACGGATGCGCGAGCGCGTGGATGGCGCCCAGTCCGCGCTGGAATGCGGTGGCGCCCATGGCGGAGGCGACCAGCATGTTGCCGCGCGCATCAAGATCCTTCGGCTTCTTCACCGCCTTGGCAAGGTTCTCCTTGACGAGGCGCATGCCTTCAAGCGCCACGCCTGCAGACCACGGGTGGTAGAAGGGCGCGCAATAGGCTTCGAGATTATGCGCCAGCGCATCCATGCCGGTGGCAGCGGTCAGCTTCGGCGGGAGGCCGACGGTGAGTTCGGGATCAAGCAACGCCACCTTCGGCATGATGGCCGGGTGGAAGATGATCTTCTTTTCGTGCGTCTTGGGATGGGTGACGACGCCGGCACGGCCCACTTCAGAGCCCGTGCCTGCCGTGGTCGGCACCGCGATGATGGGGGAAATCACAGAGGCGTCAGCCCTCGTCCACCAGTCGCCGATGTCTTCGAGATCGAACACCGAAATCTTCTGCGAATGCATGAGCGCGATGAGCTTGCCGACATCGAGGCCAGAACCGCCGCCAATCGCCACCACGCCATCATGCTTGCCGTCCTTGAACACCTTGCAGCCGGCAAGAATGTTCTCTTCCACCGGGTTGGGGCGCACATCCGCGAACAGCGCCACCTTGAGGCCCGCCTTCTTCAG
>CAYMQH010000005.1:0-8404 GCA_964392525.1 uncultured Aestuariivirga sp. | reverse complement strand
TCGGTGATGCGGCGGTCGAATTCAAACTGCTCCCACTTCGCGGTGTGGACATAGTGATCCACCACATCATCGCCGAGTGCGGCGCGAAGGAAGGACGACTCATCAAGCTTCGCCGTCGCCTCTCGCAGAGTCTTCGGAATTTCGCGCAGCTTGCGTGAGGTGTCATAGACGTCGCCTGAAACGACCGGCTCCAGCTCCATCTTCTTCTCGATGCCATCAAGCCCTGCTGCGATGAGTGCCGCGAAGGCGAGATAGGGGTTCAGGTCCGCGCCGCCCACACGGCACTCGACGCGCACCGCCTTGGTATCCGCCCCGCAGATGCGGAAACCCGCCGTGCGGTTGTCGAAGCTCCACACAGCACGGGTCGGCGCAAAGGTGCCCGCCATGAACCGCTTGTAGGAGTTGATGTAGGGCGCAAGGAAGTAGGTGATCTCCTCGGCATGGGCCAGCTGCCCCGCGAGATATTGCTTCATCAAGGGCGACATGCCGTGCTCTCCCTGCTTGTCAAGGAACAGCGGCTTGTCGTCGAGCGACCAGAGAGACTGGTGGATGTGGGATGAATTGCCGGCCATACCGTAATCCCACTTCGCCATGAAGGAGACGGCCTTGCCCACACCATAGGCGATCTCCTTCGCACCATTCTTGATGATGGCATGGCGGTCCGCCATCTCCAGTGCCTCGGCGTATCTGACGTTGATCTCCTCCTGCCCCGGCCCCCATTCGCCCTTGGAATTCTCGACCGGAATGCCAGCGCCTGCGAGGCCGTTGCGAAGCGCCCGCATGTAGACCTCTTCCTTGGAGGTTTGCAGAATGTGGTAATCCTCGATGTAGTAGCCCGCTGTCTTGAGATTGCGGTAGCCCTTCTGGTTCGCCACTTCGTAAGAGTCGTCGAACAGGAAGAATTCCAGTTCCGAGGCCATGTAGGCCTTCATCTTCATCGCTTCGAGGCGCTTCAGCTGCTTCTTCAGCATTGCGCGGGGGCTATGCGGCACATCTTCATGGGTATGGTGGTCAAGCACGTCGCAAAGGACGAGCGCCGTGCCGGGAAGCCATGGTGTGCGGCGCAGCGTCTTGAGGTCAGGCTTCAGCACGAAATCGCCATAGCCCTTGTCCCAGCTCGTCGCCTTGTAACCCGGCACCGGTTCCATCTCGATATCGACGCCGAGCAGATAGTTGCAGCCGTGTGTTTCCTGATAGCCGCCGTCGACGAAAAACTTGGCATGGAAGCGCTTGCCGACGAGACGGCCCTGCAGGTCCACCATCGCCGCCACCACCGTATCGATGGTGCCCGCCGCCACTTCGGCCTTCAACTGCTCGAGGCTCAGCATACCTTCGCTCATGATCCGTTCTCCCTATCCCTGAATTATGCCGTTGCGGCCTGAATCAACGGCACGGAAAGCCGCTGGGCCCATTCGTCCTGTCCGCGCTCGGCCGTGACGAGATCGTTGCGAATCTCGATCATCGCGTGCTGCAGCCCGCGCGTGAAACCGTGCATGTTGAGCGTATGGAGCACGCCGTCCTTCGGGCCATAGGGCTCGTTGAGGCGCGCGTCGACATTGGGAAAGCTCTTGATGAGGCGCGAGGACAGCGACGTATCCCGGTCATGCAGGATGCCAAGTTCAACGCTGCGCACCTTGCCCTTGTAGACGGGCGTGAAGCTGTGGATGGACACAACGATGGACTTGATGCCCGCCGCCGCGCGGTGGTCCAGAACCCGCGAAACACCATCATGAAAGGGGCGGTAGATCTCCCGCGCCCGGGCCAGCCTGTCTTCGGCGGAAAGCCTCTTGTTTCCGGGAATGGCGGTGAGTTCGCTCACCTCCGGAATGGAATCAGGCGACTCCGGAGGCCGGTTGCAGTCATAGGCAAGGCGCGAATAGCGCTGCAGGAGCAGCGGCGCGTCGATCAGGCGCGACAACAGCCGCGCGACGTTCTCAGCCCCGATGTCCCAGGCGATATGGCGTTGCAAATCGCCCTCGGAAAGCCCAAGCGTGCCGAGATTCCTGGGCAGGACGCGCGAGGCGTGCTCGCAGATCAGCACGATGGCCGAACGCCCTTCTTCATTCACCGCGAGGAAGGGGCTTTCCTCGTCATTCCGGAGCAAAGCTCCCATTCCGACATACTCCGCTGCAACCGGCGTTTATGAAGCAATGATTTCAGATTGCTCTTAAGCTGTCAAATTCGTTACACTGTCGCCAAAGGACGGGAGACGCATGATGCCGACGCAACGGGCCAGCACGGTTGCCGAGAGACTGCGCCTGATGTGGGGGGATCTGACGGCGGCCGAACGCAAGCTGATGTCAGCCCTGTTCGCCAACTATCCCATGGCGGGCCTTGGCAGTATCACCGACTTCGCGCGCGAGGCGGATGTGTCAACACCCTCGGTCCTGCGCCTTGCCAAGAAGCTCGGCTTTTCGGGCTTTCCCGCCTTTCAGGAGGAACTCCGGGCCGAGCTTTCGGCCCAACTGCAAAACCCCATCTCGAAACATGAGCGCTGGGCGGCGGATGCGCCGGACACCCACATCTTGAACCGCTTCGCCACAGCGGCGATGGAGAATCTCTCCGGTTCGCTCAAACTCATGGATCATCGGGCCTTTGATGCTATCGCAGCGCTGCTGGCGGACCGCAGGCGGACAATCCATGTCGCTGGCGGGCGCATCACCGGCGCCATTGCCTCTTATCTCGTCACCCACCTGCAAATGGCGCGCCCGGGCGTGAGCCTCGTTCCCGCCACCCAGTCATTCTGGCCGCAATATCTCCTCGATATCGGCAAGCAGGATGTCCTCGTCTTCTTCGATATCCGCCGCTATGACGCGCGCATGCTCGAGTTTGCCGCTTCCGCTCAAGAGCGCGGGGCAAAGATTGTGCTGATTACCGACCAATGGATTTCGCCAATCGCGAGGCTTGCCGTGCATTCTCTTCCCCTGCGCATCGAAGCGCCATCGAGCTGGGACTCGAATATCGTGCCGCTCTTCGTGGCGGAGGCCCTTGTGGCAGCAACAGTCAACGCCTCGTGGCGGGAAACAGAGGCGCGCATCGCCGCGCTTGAAGCACTTTCGGACCAGGGGCGGCGGAGCAAATGAAGACTGAGACATTCGATTTCGTTATCGTGGGCGCGGGTTCAGCAGGCTGCGCCATGGCCTACCGCCTGTCGGAAGATGGCAAGAACAGCGTCTGCGTTCTGGAATTCGGCGGCAGTGACCGCGGCCCCTTCATCCAGATGCCCTCCGCCCTCTCCTACCCGATGAACATGAACCTCTATAACTGGGGCTTCGAGTCGGAACCGGAACCGGGCCTTGGCGGCCGCAAGCTGGTCACACCGCGCGGCAAGGTGGTGGGCGGCTCGTCCTCCATCAACGGCATGGTCTATGTGCGCGGCCACGCCAAGGACTTCGACCATTGGGAGGAGATGGGAGCGAGGGGCTGGGGTTTCCGCCATGTGCTGCCCTATTTCAAGCGCATGGAGACAAGTCACGGCGGCGAGGAAGGCTGGCGCGGCACGCAGGGCCCGATGCATGTGAAGCGCGGCCCCCGCACCAATCCGCTTTATCAAGCCTTCATCGAAGCGGGCCGCGAGGCCGGCTATCCGGTGACGGCAGATTACAATGGCCGCCAGCAGGAAGGCTTCGGCGCCATGGAAATGACGGTACACAATGGTGTGCGCTGGTCTGCCGCAAATGCTTACCTGAAGCCGGCGCTGAAGCGCGGCAATGTCAAGCTCATCACCCATGCCTTCGCGCACCGCGTGCTGCTGGAGGGCAAGCGCGCCGTGGGTGTTGAATATGACGTGGGCGGCGACATCCGCCAGGTGAACGCCCGGCGCGAGGTGATCATCGCCTCCTCCACCATCAACTCGCCGAAGCTCCTGCAACTGTCAGGAATCGGCGCGCCGGAGGTGCTGAAGGCGGCAGGGATCGACGTGGCGCATGCGCTTCCCGGCGTGGGTGAGAACCTGCAGGATCATCTCGAAATCTACTTTCAGGTCCGGTGCAAGGAGCCGGTGACGCTTTACTCCAAGCTCAACTGGTTTTCGAAAGGATTGATCGGCGCGGAATGGCTGTTCTTCAAGACCGGGCTCGGCGCGACGAACCATTTCGAATCCTGCGGCTTCATCCGCTCCGCCGCAGGTGTCGACTATCCTGATATCCAGTATCACTTCCTGCCTGCCGCCATGCGCTATGATGGCAAGGCCGCCTTCCCCGGCCATGGCTTCCAGGTACATGTGGGGCCGATGCGCTCCAAGTCACGCGGATTCGTGCGGGTGAAGAGCAGGGATGTGCGCCAGGCGCCGCGCATCCTGTTCAACTATCTCTCGCACCCCGATGACATGCCCGAATGGCGCTCCGCCGTGCGCCTGACGCGCGAATTGTTCCGCCAGCCTGCCATGCAGCGCTTCGCGGCCGATGAAATCCAGCCCGGCCCGAATGTGCAGTCGGATGCCGAGATCGACGCGCACATCCGCGAACATTGCGAGAGCGCCTATCACCCCTGCGGGACTTGCCGCATGGGCTCCGCCAGTGATCCGATGGCTGTCGTCGACGAGCAATGCCGCGTTATCGGAATTGACGGCTTGCGTGTCGCGGATTCCTCCATCATGCCGCGCGTCACAAACGGCAATCTCAATTCCCCCACGTTGATGATCGGCGAAAAGGCAAGCGATCACATTCTGGGCCGCGATCCGCTGGCGCCCTCGAACCAGGAGCCGTGGATCAATCCGAAGTGGGAAACGAGCCAGCGGTAATTCATACCAGGTTTCAAGACGGCCGGGCTCGACCCGGCTATCCTCTTTCGTGGCCCTGCGAAGAGCCCGGCGAACCGAAGCGCTTGTCTTCTCCCGCTCCTTCCGCGCGAAAGGACAGGAGGCACGGTAGAAAAGACAAATGATCAACCCCTGTTTGCCTCCGCTCCAAGGTTCGACAGTCAGCGCCGGGTTGCAGGTGCAGCAGACATCAGGAGTCTGATTTTTCCGTGTACTGATTTAGGCATGGCCATGAGTTTTCAGCTTGGTCACTGATTTTGAGGGATACTTCATGATGAAGCCCGCACTAGCGTTCTCAACTGTCGTAATGTCCGTTCTCACTGCTGGCGCGCATGCTGCAGATGTCGGTTCGGCTGAGGGCTATGACTGGACAGGCTTCTACGCTGGCGTGAACGCAGGAGCGGCAATAAACAGTTCAGAGACTGATCAGGAGTACAGCTACGTCAGCATTGATCGTCATGATGACGTCAGCGCAAGAGTCGACAACACCCAAACCGCATTCACCGGCGGCGCGATGCTTGGATACAATCATCAGATCAATCAGGTCGTGTTGGGTCTGGAGGCTGACCTGAACTATCTTGGCTTTGGCGATGTGCAGAAAAGGACTGGGAGTTACGACGTTGTCTAGCCCTTCAACGTTGATGCGATCTTCAAGGGCAAGGCGCACCGTCACGCCAGCTGGTACGGCACGCTGCGCGGCCGCTTGGGATACGCCATAGACAACATACTCGTCTATGGTACCGGGAGATGCGGAAGGCCGCTGGGCTCAGCAGAACACGGACCTGACAGGTTGGGTCGACTATCAGTTCAGCGTTGCTCGCGCGACCGTAAAGCTGCGGTTCTGAGGGGTAACTCCGCAACGCATCCGATTACGCCTTCGATGACGGCTCATCTCGCGGAAAGCGGGCCGGCATGAACCGTGCCGGCCTCAACCACGGCGGACCTCAAGGTTTTGCGGGCTTCTGGCGCGACAGGTGCAAGTCCAGCAGCTCCAGCCTGTCATTGCCGAAGTAGAGCTTTGATCCGGTATCAACAGTTGGGACACCGAACACGCCCCGTTCGATGGCCTCGCGCGTGTTGTCATCAAGCCTCTGCTTGTACCGATCGCTGAGCGCGGCCTGCCTCACCGCTTCTCCATCAAGCCCCGCGTCCTCACCCCAGCGCGCCAGAAGATCGAGGTCCGTGATATCCGCTTCCTCCGCCCAGTAGGCTTGCAGTAGGCGTCGCGCGAATGCTTCGCCCCGGCGCTCATCCTCTGCCAGAATGCAGGCGCGCAAGGCCCGGGAATTGCGCAAGGGATATTGCGGATGCTGCTTCAGCGGCACGCCCTGAAGCTCTGCCCAATCCTCAATATCCTGTCGGAACCACGCGACACGCTGCGGGGCCGCTTCAAGCGGCTTCAGGCCGCCGATCTCATCCAGCAGGCGCGGCAGGTGCAATGGCCGCCAGCGCAGCGGCAAGCCGTGCTTGCGCGCGATGCCTCCCACACGGACCGAGGCAAGATAGGCCCAGGGCGAGTGGACATCGAACCAGAAGGTGAGGCCGGTCACGGCACTCTCTCCATCCTGCTTTCCGCCGCCCACTGGCGAAGTTCAACCTTGCGGATCTTGCCAGACGGGGTGAGCGGAAAATGCTCCACCTTGTAAACAACCGCCGGCACTTTGAACTTTGCGATCCGCGCGGCGCACATCTCCTGAAGCTCGGCGGCCGTGACAGCGCCTGAAAGCTTCACCGCCGCCGCGACGATCTCGCCATAGTAATCATCCGCCACGCCGAAGACAGCAGCTTCTGCCACAGCCGCATGGCTCTGCAACACATTCTCGATCTCGGCAGGGTAGATGTTCTCGCCACCACGGATGATCATGTCACGCAAGCGGCCCCCGGCGATGACAACGCGGCCATCCCCGCGCAGCAGCCCCAGATCACCGGTGCGCAACCAGCCGCCCTCGATAATGGTTTCGGCAGTGGCGTGCGGATTGTTGTAATAACCCTCCATCACCATCGGTCCTTTTGCTTGAATCTCACCGATCGCACCGGGCGCAACCGGTGAAAGCGTCTGCGGGTCCACCACGCGAAGCGCATAGCCGGGCAGCGCATGGCCGGCCGTTTCCCAGCGCAAGGGGTCATCATGCTCCGGGCAAACGAACAGCGTGCCGCCTTCCGTCTGGCCGTAGACCTGCGAAAGGCCGGGCATGGGGAATTCCACCGCACAGCGCTTCAGCACATCCGGGTTGCAATCAGCCCCGCCGCAGCTTCCCGCCTTCAGCGTTGAAAGATCATAATTGCCCCGCGCCGGATGACCCAGCATGGCGAGATAGGACGTTGGCACGCCGGAGAGATGGGTGCAGCGTTCGGCCTCGATGACCCGGAACATTGTTTCGGGGTCAAAACTTGGCACGCCGACATAGGCCGCGCCCCTGCTGAGACAACCCATGAGATTGAGGATGCAGCCCGCGCAGTGAAAGAGCGGAATGATGGAGGTCCAGCGATCCCCCGCTTCAAGGCCCAGCCGTGCCGCACTGTTACGGCCCACCATCATCATGGCCCGGTGCGAGAGGAGCGCACCTTTGGGAAAGCCGGTGGTGCCGGATGTGTAGAGCAGTGCCGCCACATCCTCCGGCTTGCCGGGAGACGGCACAAAACCATGCGCCTTCGAAATCAGCTGCGGATAATCATCTTCCAGCGTGAAGACATGCCGGAGCGCCGGCAATTGTGGCCGGAGTGCCGTGATGTTTTCGAGATAGGGGTTGGAGCGGTACTGGCTGGAGCAGATGAGCGCCACCGAATCCGATTGTTTCAGCGCATAGGCCAGGTCGTCCCGCCGGTAATGCGTGTTGAGCGGCACAAAGACCGCGCCCAGCGCCGCACAGGCCAGTTGCACGATAGGCCATTCGACACGGTTTTCGGCCAGCAGCGCCACATGATCGCGCGGCTTGATGCCCTGCGCATTCAACGCGCCCGCCAGCGCCAGTGCTTCTGACTGATATTGCGCGAAACTTCGGCGTGCCTGCTGGTGCGGAAAGACGAGTGCCTCCGCCTGGGGCCAGGTCTTCGCCGCAAGGGTCAGCGCGTCCCAGGGATGATCGATACTCATGCCGAGAGCCGCCGCATCGCGGCGCGGAAGTTCCGCGCGATTGCTTCCTCCGCGATGTGATGACGGTCCTTCACCAGATGCTTGCCGCCCACGAATACATGTTTCACCAGCGCATTGCCGCCGGAGAAGATCCATGTATCAAGTGCTGCATCGCCGTCGCGACCGATGAGCAGCGGATGATCTGCATCGAGCACCGCGATGTCACAGCGCTGGCCCACGGCGATCGAGCCAACAGGCTGGCACATGGAGGCAGCGCCGCCCTTCAGGGCCGCATCGAAGATGGTGCGGCCCGTGGATTGGTTGGACCCACCCGCGAGCGCGTTGCGCGTCAGGTCCCGAAGGCGCTGGGAGTATTCCAGCACGCGCAAATCCTCTGCGGGAGACACGGTGATGTGGCTGTCGGAGCCGATGGCAATGGCGCCGTTCTGGCCCATGTAGTCCACCGCCGGGAAGATGCCGTCTCCGAGATTGGCCTCGGTGGTGGGGCAAAGGCCCGCGATGGCACCGGACTTTGCCAGCGCCTGCGTTTCCTGCGGCGTCATGTGGGTGGC
>CAYMQH010000004.1:36933-86270 GCA_964392525.1 uncultured Aestuariivirga sp. | reverse complement strand
GGCATGACTATGGCGATAAACGGTGTTCGTAATATCCCTTTCTGACCCGGGGGCAGTTCCCGGCGCATCCACCACCGTCCTCTGCAGGCCAGCGGTTCTTGATGGGGGCGAAACAGGATCGACGAGGGCGTAAAGGGTTGCTTTTTGCTCGTGATGGTACCGACGTTATCGGGCTAAACTTATAGTTGCCAACGACAACTATGCTCCGGTCGCAGTGGCTGCTTAACGCAGCCTGAGCACCGAAATCAAAGTCCTTGGGCTTAGCCGTTCAAGGCGGGGTTCGCCGGCACCTGGCAACAGAAGCCGGCACTTCATTCCTCCCTCAAATTCTGAAACGCAGTAGTCCCCGTTGGAAGACCTTACAAGGGCGCGCGCCAACGGCCGACCTTCCAGCCCAGAACGTCTCCCCGCGGGCAGAAGACGTCATGTCTGAAGCTGCCGTCTGATCCCGCAAAACCACCCGAAAAACCAGCGGATGGCTTTGCCTTGGCCGTCCGGCTATGATAGCGGAACCTTGCTGAGACCAGGGAAAGGCCGGAACGCCACCATGCCAGACGATTTGATGCGCTATGATCTGCTCGCACAGAACGCCCTGAAGGGTGTTGTCCGCGAGGCGCTGCGCATTGCCGCAACGACCGGCCTTCCCGGCGAGCACCACTTCTATATCGCGTTCAATACCCGGCACCCGGGTGTGCGGCTTTCGGAAAAGATCGCCCAGCGCTACCCGCGCGAGATGACCATCGTGCTGCAGCACCAGTTCTGGAACCTGCACATCCATGAGGACTGGTTCGAGGTGGAACTCTCCTTCGACAACGTTCCCGAGCATCTCGTCATTCCGTTTGATGCCGTGAAGGGCTTCCTCGATCCTGCCGTTCAGTTCGGCCTCCAGTTCGACTCAGCACCAGCGGGCAGCCGCCCGCGCGAGGTGGAATCTTCGCGCGCCGGGCCGGCCAGTGCCCGCCGGGCCGAACCTGAGCCGGAGGCAGTCGAAACCGACGCCGGCACGCCCGCCACGCCCGATGAGGCGGCCAAGGTGGTCTCCCTCGACAAGTTCCGGAAGAAATGAGTTCTGCCATGATCCAGCGCCTGCTGCTTGCCGTGGTGATCCTTATCGCCGGTGCTCAAACAGCAAAGCTTCACGCCCAGTCCGTCAGCGAGGCACAGGCACTGGCCGCCATGTCCGACCAACAACTGATGAAGCTTCCGGCAAAGAAGATTTTTTCGAGCGAGAAGACGCCCGCCGCCAGCCTCGCGCCAGAGGCGATCGGCTTCTACAACAAGGGCTGCATGTCAGGCGGCGTCGCCCTGCCGGCCGATGGCCCCGCCTGGCAGGTCATCCGCCTGTCCCGTAACCGGAACTGGGGCCAGCCGCAGCTGGTGAAACTGGTCGAGCGGCTGGCCGTCGAGGCCAGGGCGGAAGATGGCTGGAATGGTCTCCTTGTGGGCGATCTCTCGCAGCCGCGCGGCGGACCCATGCCCTCAGGGCATGCCAGCCATCAGGTCGGGCTCGATGCCGACATCTGGTTGCAGCCCATGCCGGAGCGCCGGTTGACCCGGCAAGAGCGCGAGAACATCAAGCCTGTTCTCATGGTGAAGGACCACAAGCGCATCGACAACAAGGTGTGGACCGAGGCCCACATGCGGCTCATCAAGCGCGCGGCCTCCTACCCGGAGGTCGCGCGCCTGTTCGTGCATCCGCCAATCAAGGCGGAGCTTTGCAAATGGGCCAAGGGCGACCGTTCATGGCTTGCCAAGGTACGCCCCTATTATGGGCATAATTATCACTTTCACATCCGCATCAATTGTCCGGCGGGCGACACCTCGTGCAAGAACCAGCCGCCGTCCCGCCCGAAGGATGGCACCGGCTGTGGCGAAGAACTCGCCTATTGGACAAGAGACGCCAAATGGAAGAAGCCCCCTGCGCCGAAACCTCAGGTCAAGCCAACCAAGCCTGTCAAGCCGCCGCCACCCTTGACTCTCGCAGCCCTTCCTGCTGAATGCCGCGCCGTCGTGACAGCCGAATAGCCGCAGCCTAACAGAGCGAGGGAGCAGCGCCCCGGGCGCGCAACCATGCAGAAGCAAGACCCGCAGCCTCACGGCGATAACAAGTCTTCAGTGAAACTGGCCTTCGCTTCGCTCGGGGTCGTCTTCGGCGACATCGGCACCAGCCCGCTTTACGCGATGCGCGAGGCGTTGCACCCTGTCGTCGCTGAAGGTGGCAACCTGCATGACGCCGTGCTCGGCGTTGCGTCACTGCTGATCTGGGCCCTCATCCTCATCGTCACCCTCAAATATGTCGTGTTCCTGATGCGGGCCGATAACCGGGGCGAAGGCGGCATTCTCTCCCTGGTCGTACTGATCGAAACACTGCTGCAAAAGAAAGGCGGCATCGTCCTGACGCTTGGCATCATCGGCGCAGCCTTCTTCTTCGGCGACGCGATGATAACTCCGGCCATGTCCGTGCTCTCGGCCGTTGAAGGGCTTGAGGTCGTCAACCCGGGCTTCAAGCCTTATGTGGTACCTATAACGCTGGCGATTTTGATTACGCTGTTCCTGTTCCAGTACAAGGGTACGGCGGGCGTGGCCACGCTGTTCGCCCCGATCACGGCGTTGTGGTTCTTCGTCCTCGGCGTCATGGGCATCGTGCATGTGTTCGATGATCTGGAGATCTTTCACGCCTTCAACCCCACCTACGGGATCGCCATGCTGGTGCAGAAGCCGGGCCTCGCGCTCCTGGTGTTTGGCGGCGTTTTCCTTGCCGTCACGGGTGGCGAGGCGCTCTACGCCGACATGGGCCATTTCGGCTCCAAGCCCATGCGCCTTGCCTGGCTGTGCGTGGTGTTTCCCGGCCTCGTCCTGAACTACCTCGGCCAGGGTGCCTTCATCATCACGCACCCGCACGCGGTTGAAAATCCCTTCTACCTTATGGTGGATGGCTGGCTGGTCATCCCCCTCGTTCTGCTGGCCACGGCGGTGACGGTCATCGCATCGCAGGCTGTCATCACCGGGGCCTTCTCCATCGCCCAGCAGGCCATGTCGCTCGGCCTGTTCCCGCGCATGGGCATTACCCACACCAGCGAGACCGCACACGGCCAGATCTATATTGGCCAGATCAACTGGATTCTGCTGTTCGGCGTGGTGATGCTGGTGCTGACGTTCCAGTCCTCCAGCAATCTGGCCTCGGCCTATGGCATTGCGGTCAACACCGCGATGCTGGTGGACTCGATCCTTGCCGCCATTTTCTTCTGGCACGCACGCGTGTTTCCTCGCTTCCTCGTGCTTCCAGCGATTGCACTGATCTTCGTCATCGAAGCCACCTTCCTCGCGGCCAACGGGTTGAAGCTGGCGCATGGCGGCTATATGCCGGTGCTCATCGGCGCGACGATCATCCTGCTGATGGTCACCTGGATGCGCGGACGCCGGGCACTCACGGACAAACTGAAAAAGGAGTCGGTCGAGCTTGTTCCGCTGCTGGAAAGCCTCGAGCGCCGCCAGCCAACGCGCGTCGCGGGAGCGGCGGTTTTCCTGCAGACCGACCCGCTCTATGCGCCGAGCGCCCTCATGCACAATCTCAAGCACAATCGCGTGCTGCATGACCGGCTGGTGTTCATCAGCGCGAAAACCACAAGCGAGCCGCGCCTTGAAGGCGAAGACCGTGTGAGCGTGAAACAATTGCCGCTCGGCGCCTGGCTGGTGGAAGCGCGCTTTGGCTACATGGAGCAGCCAGACCTTCCGCGCGCATTGCGCGACTGCAAGGCCTTCGGCCTCGACATCGATCCGCGCCAGGCGTCCTATTTCCTGGGGCGGCGGGTGATCCGCATGTCGGCACGCTCCTCACTTCCCTACTGGCAGCAGCGCCTGTTCATCATGATGGCGAACCAGTCATCCCGCGCCATCGAGTTCTTCCGCATTCCGCCCGACCGCGTTGTCGAACTCGGCATGCAGATGAGTATCTGACCTCCCGGAGAATCCCCCATGGCCATGCTTGCACCTTTCGCCTTACCTGGCCGCTTCTGGCGCGGTAACCTGCACACCCATAGCAACCTCTCGGACGGTGCGCTGGAACCGAAGGCGGTTGTCGATGCCTACAAGAACGCAGGCTATGACTTCATGCAGCTCTCCGAGCATTTCATCGAGAATTTCGATTTCCCGATGGCCGACACCCGCGCCTTCCGGTCCAATTCCTTCACCACGCTGATCGGCGCAGAACTTCACGCGCCCGAGACCCAGGTGGGTGAACTCTGGCACATCGTCGCTGCCGGCCTGCCGCTCGACTTTCCGAAGAACCGCAAGGGTGAAACGGGCGCTCAGATCGCCCGGCGCGCGCATGAAGCGGGAGCATTCATCGGTATCGCGCACCCCGCCTGGTCGCAACTCACCATCGAGGATGGCCGCGACATCGACTGCGCCCATGCCGTTGAAATCTACAATCATGGCTGCGCCATCGAGAATGACCGCGGCGATGGATGGTACCTTGCTGATCAGCTTCTTACGGAAGGCCACCGCCTAACCGCCTTCGCCACCGATGACGCGCATTTCAAGACGCCCGACTATTTCGGCGGCTGGGTTCATGTGAAGGCGGAAAGCCTGGAGCCTGAAGCACTGCTCGCCAGCCTCAAGAAGGGCCTCTTTTATTCGAGCATGGGCCCGCAGATCTACGGGATCGAGATGAACGGCAAGGAAATCTCGATTTCCTGCTCGCCCGTGGACACGATCACGGTGCTGTGCGGCACCTCTCGCACCGCCGTACGTAATGGCCGCGCCATTACCGATGCAAGCTTCGACCTTGCCAAGCTCGAAAAGGGCTGGCTTCTGAATAAGACCAGCGGCTGGTTCCGCGTCGTGGTGATCGACAATGCCGGAAAGCGCGCCTGGTCAAACCCGATCTGGTGGGACGAGCTGCGCTAGGCCCTTGCCACTCTGGCTGGTCATCTGCGGGCTAGGGCTGACCCAGATCATCGGCTGGGGGACGACCTATTATGCCCTGGGCGCCCTCTCGCAGGACATTGCGCGCTCGACTGGCTGGTCCCAATCACTGATTTTCGGTGCCTTCTCGGCCTCCCTGCTTTTGAACGGCCTGATTTCCGCCCGGGGCGGGCGCTACATCGACCGCGCCGGCGGGCGTCGGGCCATGGTCGCAGGCTCGCTGTTCGCGGTGGCGGGCCTCGCCCTCATGGGGCTGTTCCCCACACCCGTGGCCTATGTTGCGGGCTGGCTGCTGCTCGCTTTTGCCATGCGCTTTGCGACCTATGACGCTGCCTTCGCCAGCCTGGCACAAATTGCAGGCACTGGCGCGAGGCGGGCCATATCCTACCTGACGCTGTTCGGCGGGCTGGCCTCCACAGTCTTCTGGCCGCTCAGTCATGCGCTCTCTTCCTCCTTTGGCTGGGGGAACACGCTGTTGATCTTCGCGGCGTTGAACCTCTTCATCTGTGTGCCCCTGCATTGGAGCCTCCTGCGTGAGGCAAAGGGAGAACGTCACGCCGCCCGCTTGCCAGAGCCAGCGACCGAACCCCTCTCCGGGGGAGAGCGGCGCAAGGCGATTGCACTGTTCGCCACCGCCGTGGCGTTGAACGGTGTGGTGTTCTCCGCCGTCTCGGCCCATGTGGTGCCGCTGTTCGAGGGGCTGGGCTTCCGGGGCGAAGAGGCCGTCCTCATGGCGGCATTGATCGGACCCTCGCAAGTCGCAAGCCGCTTGGGCGAGATATTGATGGGGCGGCGGCTGACGCCAATGCACCTCGGCCTGCTCGCCTTCGGATTGCTGCCGCTGTCGATCGGGCTTTTTGCGGCGCTCGGCTTCTCATGGGGCGCAGCACTGATGTTCGCCCTGCTCTATGGCGCATCCAACGGACTGGTGACGATCGCCAAGGGGGCGGTGCCGCTCTCCCTGTTCGGCACGCGCGGGTATGGCGAGGTACTCGGAATCATTGCCACCCCGAACCTTGTGCTCAATGCCGCAGCGCCCTTGCTCTTTGCCCTGTTGTTGGGCTGGGCCTCGCCGCAGGCCGGCCTGCTCATCGCGGGCGCCTGCGGCCTCGCTTCCTGCCTTGCCATGTTCGTTCTGGCGCGGACACATAAGGCAAGACGCTAACTCGCCTTCCCGGTCGCATGTCTGGTCAACTTCCGTCTGACTGGCGGCTTAAGGGGGGAAGTGATATTCAGCGCTCCAAACCAGCACCTCAAGCCAGTGTTTCCCGAGGAAGACCATGAGCAAGACCCGCATCGAAACCGACACCTTCGGCCCCATCGAAGTCGACGCCACGAAATACTGGGGTGCGCAGGCTCAGCGCTCGATCGGCAATTTCAAGATCGGCTGGGAAAAGCAGCCGCTTCCCATCGTGCGCGCACTCGGCATCGTGAAGCGCGCGGCGGCGGAAACCAACATGGCGCTGGGCCGGTTGGACAAGTCCATCGGCGAGACCGTCGTCAAGGCCGCACAAGAGGTGATCGACGGCAAGCTCGATGAGCACTTCCCGCTCGTGGTGTGGCAAACAGGCTCCGGAACCCAGTCCAACATGAACGCCAATGAGGTGATCTCGAACCGCGCCATCGAGATGCTGGGCGGCGAGATGGGAACCAAGAAGCCGGTTCACCCGAATGACCATGTGAACATGAGCCAGTCGTCCAACGACACCTACCCGACGGCCATGCATGTCGCCTGCGCCGAGCAGGTTCAGCACCACCTGATCCCGGCACTCAAGCATCTGCACAAGGCGTTGGACGCAAAGGCACACGCCTGGAACCACATCATCAAGATCGGCCGCACTCACACACAGGATGCAACGCCCCTGACGCTTGGCCAGGAATTTTCCGGATATGCCCAGCAGGTTCTGAACGGCATCAAGCGCATTGAGATGACCATGCCGATGCTGATGGAGCTCGCACAGGGCGGTACCGCCGTTGGCACTGGCCTCAACGCGCCGGTGGGCTTTGCCGAAATGGTGGCAGACCGCATCGCCGCCATCACCGGCATGGCCTTCACCTCAGCCCCCAACAAGTTCGAAGCGCTCGCCGCCCATGACGCGATGGTGATGACGCATGGCGCCATCAACACGGTGGCCGCCTCGCTGTTCAAGATCGCCAACGACATACGCCTTCTGGGTTCTGGCCCGCGCTCCGGGCTTGGCGAATTGTCGCTTCCCGAAAATGAACCGGGCTCCTCCATCATGCCGGGCAAGGTGAACCCCACCCAGTGCGAGGCACTCACCATGGTCTGCGTGCAGGTGTTCGGCAACAACGCCGCCCTGACCTTTGCAGACTCGCAGGGCCATTTTGAGCTCAACGTCTACAATCCCGTCATGGCCTATAACTTCCTCCAGTCGGTGCGCCTCCTGTCGGATGCGGCGGTTAGCTTCACCGACAATTGCGTGGTTGGCATCGAGGCGCGCGAGGACAACATCAAGCAGGCCCTTGACCGTTCGCTGATGCTGGTCACGGCGCTGGCCCCGAAATATGGCTATGACCGTGCCGCGAAGATCGCCAAGACCGCTCACAAGAACGGGACCACGCTGCGCGAGGAAGCGGTGAAGGACGGTATCGACGCCGCTGACTTTGACGCGATCGTGCGGCCTGAAGACATGCTCGGCCCGAAGTAAGACATCGTCATGGGCGATCTCGTCAGCCTCAGGCTTCACCGCAAGCGCAAGGCGCGCGCCGAAGAAGACCAGCGCGCCGCCGACAACCGCGTGCAATTCGGCCGGACCAAGGCCGAAAAGCAGATAACGGATGCGCGGAACGCCAAGGCGGCGAAGGACCTCGACGCCCTGAAGCGCGGCGACTGATGTCCAGCGCGGGCCAGCATCTCAAGCGCTCCCTCACCATCGCGGGCCACCGCACATCTCTCTCGCTTGAGCCGGAGTTCTGGGAGGCGCTGCAGGCGGCTGCCATGAAACGTGGCTCTCCTGTTGCAGCGCTGGTGGCCGAGATCGATGGGACACGCGGCGGGCGAAACCTGTCGAGCGCCATACGCGTCTGGTTGCTCAGGGAGGCATCACTGGGACGGTGAAGAGCCCGGCGCGGGTGAAATCACCACCGGCGCGCCCGGCGGATTTGCCAGAATAACGGGGGCGACGGGCTTTGGCTTGGACGCTTTCGGCTTCGGTGCAGACGCGGGTGCCTCAGCGGCTGGCCGCGCGGGCTGGGAATTTGCGGCGGGCGCTTCGGCCTGCCTGGCGAGACGCCGCCACACCCGCAACTCGCGCAGGCGCTGGCGGGTTTCGGTCTTGTTGATCTCGGCATTGGCCGCCCGCTCAGCCTCGATCTGGCGGCGCAGGCGGTCGGCCTCGCGCACCTGCATTTCACCAAGCACCTTCACTTCGCGGCGGCGCAGCAGCAACTCGTCGCGCTGGGCGTAATGGGCCTGAAGCCGCGCCTCGTCCTCGGCGCGCTGCATCTCTTCCTGTTCGGCGAGACGGCGCTGCTCTTCCTGCAGGCGCTCCAACTCATCGATGCCCTGCTGCATGATGGTGACGCCGAGCGAGGTCGAAAGCTCGGTGCTGTCCTCGCCGCGGATCAACGCGGTGGGTGGGCCTACATAGGACACGCTCATGCGCGGCAGGCCATCGCGAGCCCGGAGTTGCAGCCCTGCCTCGATATCGATCTGGCCGGTGGCGAGTTCGGCCACGGCCTTCACCTCGACGGCAGCATCGCCGTCCTGATGCGTGAAGGGCGAAAACAATGCCTCGCCGCCTCTCACCGCGATCTCACCCGACACATTGCCGATATTCAGCCCCTCGCCGGACCGCAAGGCAGCAAAGGCAGCGGCGATGCCATCCGGATCCTTCGCGGCTTCCAGTTGCGCAGAGAAGGCCGCAGGCGAGATACCAAGCAGGCGGACATCGCTCAGATCGTAGGAACCGGTGCCCTGCATTGCGGCCAGCGCCGCGGCAGGGCTGCGGCCTTCGCTTTCGAAGCGGATCTCGGCGACACCCTTACCCTGCGCCACGGATGCTCCCGACTGCAGCACAAGCTGGCTCGAGAGATCAAGCGGAAGGCGGACGACCCCCGACAGCTTGCGGCTGGCATCGGCGCCGCCGGACACGATCTCGATCTGCGCGTCACGGCCAGCCTCATCCTTGCCCATCACGGCAAGTCTGATGTCGGCCGTGGTCGCGGCCAGCCCCACTTCGGCGGTGCGCATGCCAAGCTGCGGGTGAACCTCCAGCGCCGCTGGCGTGATCCAGATCTGGCCGGTGATGCCGAACGGCAGTGCGGCAGCAAAGCTGCGCTCCACATCGGGCGTTCCGCCCGACCAGTCGAGGAAAGCCGCCCCCAGAATATCCGTGAGCTTCAGAGGCCCCGTCTCGAAGCGCGCATCGGCCTCAAGCGAGGGTGTGAGGCTTGCGGCCCCGGTGAAGGTGCTGCTGCCGAGCCGCCCCTCGATCGTCTCAGAAATCCACTTGCCCTCCCGCCAGACCAGCGGCGCATCGAGCACCAGCGCCCCGCCTTCAACGCCAGCGACGGGAAGCCCAGTGGCGGCGATCAGCGGCGCGGCGTCGGTGGTGCGCAAAGCGAGCTTGCCATCAAGGCCGAAGCCGCCAGCTGCCGGATTTGCCTTGCCCTGATAATCAACGCGACCGCCATAGGCCTGCAGCGTGGCGATGGCATCGAAGCCCTCCGCCACTGTTCCTTCCACCTGGAGCTCGATGCTGCCCGGCTCCACGTCAGGCGCAAGTGCCGAGAGGCCGAACACCGACAGGATACGCGCCGAACTCGGTGCGTTCACCCGGAACCGGCCGGCGAGTTTCTGGCCCGGCTCCGAGCGCCCATCCCCGGAGAGCGTCAATTCGCCCGCCGTGCCGGTGAGCCGCACCACCGCTTCCGGGCCCTGCTCGACCGGCTTGACGCCAAGGTCGGCGCGCAGCGACATGGGGCCGAGGCGGAGCGCCCAGGGCGGCAGCCCATCGCCTGCGGCGAGGCCGAGGAGTTTCAGCAGCTCCCCCGGATCTTCGGCTTTCACATCAAGCCCGATGGAGCCGCTGGCGCCCTTGCCGCTGTCGAGGATCAGCCCGGTTGCCTGCATGTTGGCCCCGCCCACCGAGCCGATGTTGAGAGCACGGAGATCCAGCCCATTGGCGCCCGACTGGAGATCGATCGCCACGTCACGCGCGGTGACGGCATTGAGCAGCAGTTCATCGGCCTTGAACCTGAGGCGCAAGTCGGGCGCATCGGGCCTCGGGAGCGCAAGGGACACCATGCCGCCGACACCATCCCGGGCGGCGGCCGAAAAGGCGGGAATGCCCTGTGGCACATAGGCGTCGAGGTCGAAGCGCCCGCCCTCGACATCAACCTCCACCGCGCCGCGGCCGGCCGCGTTGACCGTCAGCGACCCGCGGCCACGCTGGCCATCGAGTTCGAAATCCGTGGCCGTGAAGCGAAGTTGCGAGGCCGTGACACTGACGCCGGTCTGCATGCGGAGGCGGCCGCGGCTGCCACTCCAGAGTTCCGCTAGATTCGTGCGCGCGCCCTGCCAGAGCCACAGAACCAGCGCGCGCAGATCCCCTGTTTCAACCGCCAGGTCGCCGGCCAGTTCACCCTGCGCGCTGCCGGGGAAGTAGGTGCCGCTGAACAGAATGCTGGAACTGCCCGGAAGCCCGGCCGCCAGACGTGTGATGCGCAGGGCGTGCTGGTCAGCCTCGACGTCAAGCGAGACGTTGTTCAGTGTTTCGCCGCCGCTCCGCAGCGCTGTCACCGCGAAGCGCGCGGCAAGGCTGGTGTCGGCGGGCAACATGGCGAGCAACCGGCCAATGACTGCCAGCCCGCCGGATTCGCGCAGCACATTGCGGACCTTCGCCCCGGCCAGCTCATCAAGGTCCAGCATGGAGGCCGACAGGTCCGCGGTGATCGAACTGTATTTTCCGATTTCCACACCCGCCGAGCCGGTAACGATGGCAGTCGCCTGATCGACATCCTGACGCGACATCTGGATGTCGGTGAAGTCGATCCTGTCGAGGTTCCCGCGCGCCTTCGCGGTGAAGACCAGCGGCCTGACGTCCCCCTCCGCGTCGGTCTTGCCGCCTTCGGTCACGGCGTGTTCGACGCGGAGTTCTCCCTCCGAGACGCCATCCTTGAAGCCGCCATCGAAACTGTAGACATAGCCCGAGTTGTCCGCCGTCGAGAGCTTCACGCCGAACAGCAGGGGTTGCCCCGGCATGTGGCTTCCGGTGTTGATCACCACGTTGAGCGCGCGGCCGTTGTACAGGGCCTGCGAGCGCAGCCGCCACGGACCGAGAATGCCGGGTGAGGCGAGTTCGGCATTGATGCCCTCGAGCGTCACCGTTTCGCCGCGGCGGCCATCGTGAAAATTCACGGTTCCGGCGGAAATGCGGATCTGGTCAAGCCTGACACGCGACAAAAGATCGCTGCCAGCGAGACCGGCCGCAGGCGTGAAGGTCCAGTTCCCCTCGCCGGAGGCCAGGCGGTCGATGTTCACGACCGGCTCCTCGACATCGATGCTTTCGACATCGAGGCTTCCCTGCATCAGCCCCGCCAGTGTCATGCGGATGGTGATGCGCCGCACGGTTGCAAAATCTGCTTCCGCGAAGCCCGGCGGGTTGGCGATGCTCACTCCGTCCGCCGTCAGGCGCGGCCAGGGAAAGAGCCGGGTGGAGATCGGCCCGTCAATCGTCACCGTCCGCCCGGTGAGCTTCTGGCCATAGGCCTCCAGCCGCGGCTTGTAGGCGTTCCAGTCAATGACGAAGGGCGCCAAGAGCAGACCGATCACGGCCAGCACCAGCAGAATTCCGAAATAAAAGACGGGCGACTTCCAGACTTTCATGACGGCCCGCAGTTGCAGATCATTTGCGTCATTCAGATGGCAGCGTTCTTACCGGGGTTCATGATGTTGCCGGGATCGAGCGCCCGCTTGACCGCCTGCATGAATTCAAGCGCGTTGCCGTGTTCCTTGCGGAGGTATTCGCGCTTGCCCCTGCCGATGCCATGCTCGCCGGTGCAGGTGCCCCCGCAGGCGATGGCGCGTTCGATCATGCGGCCGTAGACCTCCTTCACCCGGCGGTACTCCTCTGCGTCGCTGCGGTCGCAGTAGAGCACAACATGGAAGTTACCGTCGCCCACATGGCCGACGATGGGGCCATAGAGATTGTTGGCGGCGAGATCGGCCTGCGTCTCGGTCACGCAATCGGCAAGCCGCGAGATCGGCACGCAGACATCGGTGGCGAAGGATTCCTTGCCCGGCATCAGCGCCTTGGTGGCCCAGAAGGCATCATGGCGCGCCTGCCACAGCTTCTGCCGGTCCTCCTCCTTCACGGCAATGCGGTAGGGCCCGCCGCCCAGATCGGCAGCGATGGCGGCGAAGATTTCAGCCTGTTCATGGGCTGAGGCCTCGGTGCCGTGAAATTCGAGGAACAGCGTGGGCGTCACCGCAAGGTCGAGGTTGGAATAGGCGTTGAAAGCCTTCACATGCTCGGCATCGACCAGTTCGATGCGGGCCACCGGAACGCCCACCTGGATTGCTGTAATGGTGGCGCGGCAGCAGGCCTCAACGCTGGGGAACGGACAGACCGCCGACACAATGCATTCGGGAATGCCATAGAGTTTAAGCTGGACCTCGGTGATGACGCCGAGCGTGCCCTCGGAGCCCACCAGAAGACGCGTCAAGTCATATCCGGCGGATGACTTGCGGGCGCGGCTGCCGGTACGGATGATCTCGCCATTGGCCATGACCGCCGTTAGGTTCAGCACATTCTCCCGCATGGTGCCATAGCGCACCGCATTGGTGCCGGAGGCGCGCGTCGCCGTCATGCCGCCAAGCGAGGCATCCGCCCCCGGATCGACCGGGAAGAACAGGCCCTTGTCGCGGAGGTGTGTGTTGAGCTGCTTGCGGGTGACGCCCGCCTCCACCCGACAATCAAGGTCATCGGCGTTGACCTCAAGCACCCGGTTCATCTGCGACAGGTCGATGCAGATGCCGCCGAAGGGAGCCGTGAAATGTCCCTCCAGCGAGGTGCCGGTGCCGAACGGGATGAGCGGCGTGCCATGCCGCGCGCAGGTGCCCACGATCCTCTGCACCTCCTCGGTGCTGTGGACGAAGGCCACCGCATCGGGCGGGGAAGCGGGGTTCCATGTCGGGTCCTTGCCGTGGTGGTCGCGCACCGCCATGGCGGTGGACAGGCGCTCGCCCATCCAGCCGCGGATCTCGGCAATCGCCTCTGTTGTGCTGGGCTTCGTCACGGGAGTATCCATGGGTTTCAAATTAGCAGAATCCGGAGAATTTGCGATGGCTTATCCTGCCCCCTTCGTGGGCCGCATCCAGCAGGTCGAGGACCAGTGGACCGACTATAACGGGCACTTCAACATGGCCTATTACAATGTCCTGTTCGACCGCGCCGGCGACGAGGCCTTCGCGGTGCTGGGGCTGGGACCGGACTATGTGAAGGAGCGGAACGCATCGTTCTTCACCCTCGAGAGCCACAACACCTATGTGCGCGAGCTTCATGCCGGCGATTCAGTGCGAATCGCGACCCACATCCTCGATTGCGATGCCAAAAGGGTGCATTATGTGCAGCAGATGTTCCACGCCACCGAGGGCTGGCTCTCCTGCGTGACCGAAATCATCGTGATGCATGTCGACATGGGACTGAAGAAATCCGCCCCCTTCCCCACCGATGTGATGGAAAAGATTGCCGAAATGCGTGAGGCGCACCGCCACCTGCCGATCCCGCCGCAAGTCGGGCACAGGATCGGCATTCCGAAAAAGGCCTGACCCACAAAATCGTCATACACGCGCAACATTCCAGGCGCATTCGACTTCCATACGTTGAGGTTCACGCAACGAAGGAGGCGAAACATGAACGATGGTCTGAACCTGTTCGCGGAAGCGCTTGTATTCGTTCACGGAAAAGGCGCAGAGTCGGAAGCGGCGAAACACGCCCTGCTGTGCGAGAAGATGGGCGACCTTGAAGCCGCCGAAACCTGGCGCCAGCTGCAGGGCGCGGTGCGGCGGTTGAAGCTCACGACGGAGTGCGCCAACCGCCGCGCGGCCTGACGGCCGCGGAAGTTTCGCTTTTCGTTCTCATGGTTGCTATAGTGGCCCGAGAGATTCGGACCCCATGAGCAGCAAGAACTTCGACCTGAGTGACTTTGGCGATGAGGAACCAGCCCCCGCGATCAAGCCCGGGGGTCTGGCAGCGCGTGCCATGGCGCAGGGCGAACCGCCCTATCTCAAGGGCCTGAATCCGGAGCAGCGCGCCGCGGTCGAAATCACTGACGGGCCCCTGCTCGTGCTTGCAGGCGCTGGCACTGGCAAGACCCGCGTCCTGACGACAAGGCTTGCCCACATCCTGGCCACCGGCAAGGCCTGGCCGGGCCAGCTTCTCGCCGTCACCTTCACCAACAAGGCCGCCCGCGAGATGCGCGACAGGATCGGCGCGCTGATCGGCGGCGCGGTGGAAGGCATGACATGGCTTGGCACCTTCCATTCGATCGGCGTGAAGATCCTCCGCAACCATGCCGAGCTGGCGGGCCTGCGATCCGGCTTCTCGATCCTCGATACCGATGACCAGATCCGCCTCTTGAAGCAGTTGCTCGAAGCCCATGACATCGACGAGAAACGCTGGCCCGCCCGCCAGCTGGCCTCCCTCATCGACGGCTGGAAGAACCGCGGCCTGACGCCGGACCGCGTTCCCGGCGGCGAGGCCCATGGCTTTGCCAATGGGCTGGGCGGCCAGCTCTATTCTGAATACCAACAGCGCCTGAAGGTGGTGAACGCCGCCGACTTCGGTGACCTGCTACTGGAAGTGCTGCGCATCTTCCAGGAGCACCCGGATGTTCTGAAGGAGTATCAGCGCCGCTTCAAATACATGCTGGTGGACGAGTATCAGGACACCAACGTGGCGCAGTATCTCTGGCTCCGGCTTCTGGCGCAGGGCCACAAGAATATCTGCTGCGTGGGCGATGATGACCAGTCGATCTATGGCTGGCGCGGGGCCGAGGTCGACAACATCCTGCGCTTCGAAAAGGATTTTCCAGGCGCGAAAGTCATCCGGCTTGAACGCAACTACCGTTCCACGCCGCAAATTCTGGGTGCGGCCTCCGGCCTCATCGAGAAGAACGAAAGCCGCTTGGGCAAAACGCTCCGCACCGACCGCGAAGATGGCGACACCGTCACCGTTCGCTCGCACTGGGATGGCGATGAGGAAGCCCGCGTCATCGGCGAGGACATCGAAAACCTGCAGCGCAAGGGCGAGCGCCTGAACGACATGGCGATCCTCGTGCGCGCCTCATTCCAGATGCGATCCTTTGAAGACCGATTCATTACCTTGGGCGTGCCCTATCGCGTCGTCGGCGGCCCGCGCTTCTATGAGCGCGCTGAAGTGCGTGATGCGCTGGCCTATCTCAAGATTGTCGCCTCGCCCGACAATGACCTCGCCTTCGAGCGCATCATCAATGTCCCGAAGCGCGGCATCGGCGACACATCTGTGAAGCGCATGCATGCCATTGCCCGCGCGCAAGGGGTTTCGCTTTACCGCGCGGCCGAGGCGATGAGCCTGACCGATGAGTTGCCTTCCAAGGCCCGCACATCGCTCAGGAAGCTGATCGAGAGTTTCAGCCGCTGGCGGCAGATGGCGGACGGCCTGCCGCACACTGAGGTGGCCGAAATCATGCTCGATGAATCGGGCTACACCGAAATGTGGCAGAATGACAAAAGCCCCGAAGCGCAAGGCCGCCTCGACAACCTCAAGGAACTCGTGCGTTCGATGGGCGACTTCGAGAACCTGGGCGGATTCCTTGAGCACATCTCGCTGGTGATGGATGTCGAACAATCGGCGGAGGAAGACAAGGTCAACATCATGACCATGCATTCCGCCAAGGGACTCGAATTCGGTACGGTGTTCCTGCCCGGCTGGGAGGAAGGCCTGTTCCCCAGCCAGCGTTCGATGGATGAGAAGGGGCGTGCGGGGCTCGAGGAAGAGCGCCGCCTCGCTTACGTTGGAATCACGCGGGCCAAGCGCCGCGCCTTCATTTCCTTCGCGCAGAACCGCCGGGTGCATAATCTCTGGCAGAACGCGCTACCCTCGCGCTTCATCGACGAATTGCCCGAAACCCATGTGGAGGTGGCCCCCATGGCCACGAGCTATGGCGGCTTCGGCCTCGGCACCTATGGCAAAAGCCGCTTCGACGATGAGCAGCCCAAGCCCTTTGGCAACACCTATTCAACGCCCGGCTGGCAGCGCGCCCAGCAGCGCTGGTCGGAAGGCAAGGCCCACCGCTCCACCCCGCATTTCATCGAAGGTGAGATGGTGGCGCGCGAAACGGATGTGGTCCGCTATGCCAGGGGCGAGCGCGTCTTTCACGAAAAATTCGGCTACGGCATCATCCGCTCGGTCGATGGCAACAAGCTGACCATCGATTTCGACAAAGCCGGCGAGAAACGCGTCATCGACAGTTTCGTGACGCGGAGCTGAAGCCCTGGCTGCATATCGTTTCCTCCTGCCACGTTCAGCGCCTGCGGTCGTTGAGCAGCATCGTCAGCGCGGACTCGCACCTGTGCCGCGGCGCCGGGGAATGCCGCTTTTCAGGTTGGAGAAACTTGATGTCAGGCGGCCCTGATCCATACGCGGTTGTCGTGGAAGGCGCCGCCGCCATTGGGGGCAGGCTGGTCGCAGCCGGTCAGCGTGTTGATGCCCTGACCGTCCTCGAACGCCTCATTGGGCCAGATCGATTCCGCGATCAGCACGCCGCGCCGCTGGCCCTCATGCGCCTTGGCATGAAGTGTTACGATCCCGCGCGCACTGCCGACCTTCACCTTCTGGCCATCCGCGAGGCCAAGCGCCGCCAGATCTTCCGGGTGCACGAAGACAGTGGGCCGCCCCTCGCGCTTCCGCGACGATGGCGTTTCGGTAAAGCTTGAATTGAGGAAGGTGCGCGCCGGGCTGGTGGCGAGGCGAAACGGATAGTCCGCCGTCGCCTCTTCGATCACGTCGCAATGGTCGGGGAAGCCCGGCAGCTTGTCGATCGGTCCCACAGGCTTCTCGACACTGCGAAAACGCACCTTGCGCCAGTCGGCCTTGAAGCGGAACTTGCCATCCGGAAAGCCGAAGCCCTTGAGGAAATGTGCCCGCTCGAACTCCGGCATCACGTCAATCCAGTTCTCGGCATCAAGGCGTTCGAGGCCGGGGCGCCTTGAGTTGATGAGCGTCCAGTCGATCAGTTCGCGCGGGCTCATGTGGAAACCCGGATGCTCCGCGCCGACCCGCGCTGCGAGATCGCAGATCACGTCATGATTATTCCGGCACTCACCGGGCGCCTCCACCAGCTTGCGGCCGAACATGAGGTGCGAATGGCCGCCGCCCTGATAGATGTCGTCATGTTCGAGGAACATGGTCGCAGGCAGTACGATGTCGGCGAATTTTGCTGTCTCCGTCATGAACTGCTCATGCACAACGGTGAACACGTCCTCCCGCGCCAGGCCCTGCTTCACCTTGGTCTGGTCCGGCGCCACCGAGGCCGGATTGGTGTTCTGCACCAACAACATCTTCACCGGTGGCCCGCCCGCGAGGTCATAGGGATCGTTCAGCAGCACTGGCCCGATGCGGCTCTGGTCGAGAATCCGGATGCCGGGCTTTCTTACATCCAGCCCCTCGATCATCGTCTTGTTCATGCCATACATGCCGCTGTTGGAGTGGAGCGCACCGCCTCCCTCATGGGCCCAGGCTCCGGTCACCGCCGGAATGCAGGTCACCGCATGCATGTTGGCCGCGCCATTCCTTGACCGCGTGAAGCCATAGCCGATGCGGAAGAAGCTGCGCTTCGTGGTGCCGATCAACCTGGCGAAGGCTTCGATCTCGGCAACCGGAATATCGCAGATCTTCGAAGCCCACTCCGGCGTCTTGGCGATCAGGTGTTCGGCGAAGTCCTTCGGCGCATCGGTGAATTTCTCAAGATACGCCCAGTCGGCATAGCCGTCACGGAACAGCACATGCATGACGGCGCAGGCCAGCGCCCCGTCCGTGCCGGGGCGGATCAGCAGTTTCACATCCGCCTGCTTCATCGTGCCGGTTTCATAAATGTCCACGCAGGCGATTTTCGCGCCACGCGTCTTTCGCGCCATCATGGCGTGGGTCATCACATTGACCTGCGTATTCACCGGGTTTCCGCCCCAGATCACGATCAGGTCGGATGTCTGCATCTCGCGCGGATCAACGCCGGAAATGCTGCCAGTACCTGCCAGATAGCCAGACCATGAGAGCGCCACGCAGAACGTATCGCCCAAGTTGGAGTAGCCCTTGGCGTGGCGGAGCCGGTTGATGCCATCCCGCATCACATAGCCCATGGTGCCGGCATAGAAATACGGCCACACGGACTGCGCGCCATAGTCTCCCTCGGCCTTCAACATGGCCTCTGCCGTTTCCGCCAGCGCCTCATCCCAGCTGATGCGATGGAACTCGCCCGAGCCCTTTGGGCCCTTGCGCTTCAGGGGATGGAGAAGACGGTCCGGATGGTGGATACGCTCGGCATAGCGGCCCACCTTCTCGCAGATGACGCCCAGCGTGTAGGAATTCTCCCTGGCACCGCGCACACGGCCGATGGTGCGTTCATCCAGTACCTCCACCTCCAGCGCGCAGGCCGAGGGACAATCATGCGGGCAGACCGAGATGCCGGTCTTGATGTTTGGACGGATGTTCATGATTTCAGTATAGCGCACTCCCTGCCGTCCGTCATTCTGGCCTTCGCCGGGGTGACGCCATGAATGGATGGGGGTATGAAGCGTCCATGCTCATCGTCACATCCCCACAGAACCCCACCCTCAAGCTCATCCGCTCGTTGGACGAAAAGAAGAACCGGCAGGAACACGGACTGTTCGTGGCCGAAGGCAAGGAGGTGCTGGAACGCGCCCGGCAGGAAGGCTGGGAGCCGGTGTATCTGCTTTCCACCACCCATGCGGAACCCTGGGGCGAAGCGGCGCGGTTGCTGGTCAATGAAAAGATCATGGGACAGGTGAGCGCGCAGAAGAATCCACCCCGCAAAATCGGCGTATTCCGGCAAAAATGGACCGGAGAGGTGGACCCCGAAGGCGTCTGGGTGGCACTGGAGGACATGCGCGATCCCGGAAACCTCGGCACCATCATCCGAACAGCGGATGCGGCGGGGGCATCGGGCGTCATCCTGACCGGCCAATCCTGCGACCCGTTCTCACCCGATTGCGTGCGCGCCACCATGGGCTCGATCTTTGCCGTGCCGCTCGTCAGGATGGAGCAGAAGGCCTTCCTCTCCTTCTGCCGGGGATGGCCGGGCGAGAGCGTCGGCACCCACCTCAAGGCCACGGAAAGCTACCGCCGCCCGTACAGGTCCCCCACGCTTCTGGTCATGGGCAGCGAGGGACGCGGCCTGTCGCCCGAGGTGTCCGAGGCCTGCTCAACGTTGGTCCGCATCCCGATGAAGGGTGGGGCGGAGTCCTTGAACGTGGCCATCGCCACCGGCCTCATGCTGTTCGAGGCGCAGAAGCTCTGATGAGCTGATCTCACCACCCCCTGCCCGATTTCCCCTTCAATATCCGCCTTGGCTGGTGAAAGAGGGGTGACTGGACCTTGAGCCTCGGCGGGGGAAGGTTCTATTCTTTCCGCCAGCCATTCTTTCGGAGATTGAGATGAAGTCGCATGCGCGTGTGGTGATTGTTGGCGGTGGCGTGATGGGCGTGGGGCTCCTCTACCATCTGGCGCTGGAAGGTTGGACGGACATCGTCCTCATCGAGAAGGGCGAGCTGACCTCTGGCTCCACCTGGCATGCCGCAGGGCAGTGCCCGCATTTCAACGGCTCTCTCAACATGACCAAGGTGCATCTCTACGGCACACAGCTCTACCCGCAGCTGGAAAAGCTCACCGGTCAGGCCGTCTCCTGGCATGGCTGCGGCGGCCTGCGCCTTGCCACCACCGACGAGGAAGTGAACTGGCTGAAATATGTCTACGGCATCTCGCGGCTGGCCGGTTACGAATGCGAGATCATCGGCCCATCCGAGATCAAGCAATATCACCCCTATCTCGACACCTTCGGCGTGAAGGCCGCTTTCCACACCATAACGGACGGGCACGTGGCGCCTGCCGACATCACCAACGCCATGGCAGCGGGCGCACGCCAGCTCGGCGCTGAAATCTACCGCCGCAACCGGGTAACGGACATCAAGCTGCTGCCCAATGGCGAATGGCGCGTGTTCACCGAACAGGGCCATATCGACTGCGAACACGTGGTGAATTCCGCCGGTTCCTATTGCGATGTGGTGGGGTCCTGGACCGGGCACAATGTACCCATCGCCAACATGCTGCACCACTACGTCATCACCGAGCCGCTGAAGGAACTGATCGATCTCGACATCGAACTGCCCGTGGTGCGCGACCCCTACTCCCATGCCTATATCCGCGAGGAAACCAACGGCGTGCTGGTTGGCCCCTATGAGACGGCAACCGCGCACCTGTGTTGGGATGGCCAGCCGCCGCGCTGGGATTATGAAAGCGAACTCGAAGCGCCCGAACTCGACCGCCTGATGCCGTGGCTGGAGAGGGCCACTGAGCGCCTGCCGCTCTTCGGCCAGACGGGTGTGAAGTCCATCATTGCGGGTGCCATTACCCATACGCCCGATGGCGTCTATCTCTCAGGCCCTGCGCCGGGGCCGAAGAATTACTGGATGCATTGCGGCGCGTCGATTGGCATCTGCCAGGGCGGTGGTGCGGGCAAGTATCTCGCGCAGTGGATGGTGCATGGCCAGGCCGAAATCAACATGCGGGAGTTCGACCCCCGCCGCTTCGGCAACTGGGCCACGAAGGACTACACGGCGGAAGTCTCCGTCGCTGACTATCATCACATGTATTACTGCTACAAGCCGGCGGAACAGCATGAGGTGGGCCGCGGCCTGCGCAAGTCTACCCTCTATGACAAGCTGAAGGCCGAGGGGGCGCAATTCGCCCAGATCTTCGGCTGGGAGCGCCCGCGCTGGTACGACACGTCCGGCGAAGGCGAGACGTATTCCTTCAAGCGTTCCAACTGGTGGAACCCGGTGAAGGAGGAGGCCCTCGCCGTGCGTGAGCGCGTGGGGCTGATGGACCTCTCGACCTTCTCCAAATATGAGGTGAAGGGCAAGGATGCCTTGAGCTTCCTTGACCGCATTTGCGCCAACAAGATCCCCACCAGGGATGGTGGCATCATCCTCGGCCATCTGCTCAATGCCAATGGCTTCATC
Source organism: uncultured Aestuariivirga sp. (assembly GCA_964392525.1). GTDB lineage: Bacteria > Pseudomonadota > Alphaproteobacteria > Rhizobiales > Aestuariivirgaceae > Aestuariivirga. The sequence continues at coordinate 65,083 of CAYMQH010000004.1, read as the reverse complement.
GAGTCCGAGATCACGGTCACGCGGCTTGCGGCTGATCATTTCTATGTGCTCTCCGCCGCCGTGGCGCAGCTTCACGACCTGGACCAGATGAACTGGCGCAAGCGCGATGATGAGCAGGTAACGATCACTGACGTGACAGATGACTTCGGCGTGCTGGTGCTTGCGGGCCCGCTCTCGCGCGAAGTGCTGGCCCAGTGCACGGATACCGACCTCTCCAACGCATCCTTCCGCTGGCTGACCGGCAAGACAGCCACAGTTGCGGGTGTTCAGGGCGTGCGCCTGCTCCGCGTCAACTATGTGGGCGAACTGGGCTGGGAGTTGCATGTGCCCATGGGCGAGATGCCAAAGGTGTTCGACGCGCTGATGGCGGCGGGCAAACCACACGGTATCCGCCTGTTCGGCACCTACGCCATGAACTCGCTCCGCATGGAAAAGGCCTATCGCGGCTGGGGCTCGGAACTCACCACCGAGATCGACATGATCGAAGCCTCGATGGAACGCTTCCTCCGCCTCGACAAGGAGGACTTCATCGGCAAGGCGCCAACGCTGGCCAACAAGCAGCGCGGCCCCCGCATGAAGCTCGTCTATCTGGAAGTGGACAACACGGACTCCGATTGCGTGGGCAATGAGCCGGTCTATCACGGAGACAAGGTGGTGGGTGTCACCACCTCGGGGGGCTTCGGCCACAAGACGGGCAAGTCCCTCGCCTTCGCCTATGTGCCGCCGGAACTGACCGCCAACGGCACGGAGTTCGACGTGATGGTCTTCACCGAGAAGCGCAAGGCGCGGATCATCCCCGAGTCGATCTGGGATCCGGCCAACGACCGGCTCAAGGCCTGAGCCGCCATGGCGGCTCGCCGCACAGGCCCAGCATGAGACAGCATCCCGGCGGCGTCGCCATTGTGGCGCTGCGCTATGGGGCGGCGTTCCGTGATCCCTCCCGTAACGAAAGGGATCTGCTGGAGCGCCGGACTCCGTAACGCAGTGCAGTGATGACAAAGACCCGTACCTCCCGCCCGCTGATCGGCATTGCCCTCATGGTGACCGCCATGTCGGTGCTGCCGTTCCTCGATGTGATCGCCAAGTATCTTGGCCAGCAGGGCGTACCTGTGCTGCAGATCGTCTGGGCGCGGCTGTTTTTCGGGGCGCTGCTCACGCTGCCCTTCGCGCTCAGCATCGTCGGACCACGCAGGCTGATGCCGAATATGCCCGTGATGCACACGGTGCGAGCCATCTTCATGATCGCGGCCACCGCTTTTTTCTTTGCGGCGCTTCACTATCAGTCGATCGCCGAGACGCTTGCCATCTTCTTCGTACAGCCGCTGATCGTGACCATGCTCTCACCGCTGGTGCTGGGCGAAAAGGTCGGCATCCGGCGCTGGGTGGCAGTCATGATCGGCTTCGTCGGAACGCTCATCATCATCCGCCCCGGATTTCAGGAACTGAACCCCGGCGTCTTTCTCGCGCTCGCGTCCGGCACATCGCTCGCCGTCTATCTGCTGCTCACCCGCAAGATCGCGGGATCAGCGCCCGCAATGGTGACGACCTTCTACACCAGCCTTTGCGGCGCATTCATCATGAGCGCCATCGTCATCTTCATCTGGCAGCCGCCGACGCCATCGCAATGGGCATTTTTTGTGCTCCTCTCGCTGATCGCCAATGGCGGCCACTATCTGATCATCCGTGCCTACGACCACGCCGAGGCGTCGCTCCTTGCGCCGCTGGCCTATACGGAAATGGTCATGGCGACGCTGGCGGGCTGGTATTTCTTCGGCGATTTTCCGGATCTATGGACATTCGCCGGGGTTGGCGTCCTCATCGCCTGCGCGATCTATATCTCCTGGCGCGAACGGGTGCGCCGGATCGAGCCGATCCGCGATTTCGAACAACCATAGGAACAATGGCCGGGCGAACCCGGCCATTCCGCGTGTCAGCACGACGACGTGGTGTTATCTGTCGAGGCCGTCCACACAGACCTCCGCAATGCCGCGGAAGGTTGGCAGAGCCCGGTAGATCATCTCGATGCGGTCGATGCCGCGATAGGACCCGTTGAAGTCGATGGGGCGCGTCGTGGCGCCCGCCGGGATGACTTCCCGCACCGGCACCTCCTTCATCGTTCCATTGCCGAAGGTGACGCGCAGATTGAACATCTCGATGGGCGCATGGCGGACCTTGAGGCGGACAGCGGCAAACTTGCCCTCGGCACGGCCAACCTTCAGGGTATCGCGGTCGACCAGGAACTTCACCTCCTTACAGCCGAGCCGAACCCAGGCGCCGGGACCGGGCGGCGGCGGCGGTGGTGGCGGCGGCGGATTGACGCCCCCACCCGCAATACCGAAGAACACGATGCGCGCCGGCCCACGCGGCACATAGGTGATGATGATCTGCCGGACGAGGCCGCGCCGCCAGTTGACGATGTCGATCACGCGCGAGGATGTGCCGGCCCTGAACACCTGCCGAACCCTGATATCCTCCGTCTGGCCGTTCTGATAGACGACGCGGAGGTCGAGCACCTCGACATCGCTCTGCCGCACCTCGAAGCGCATGGCGCGGATATCGCCATCACGCCCGTTCAGATTGATGACCTCGCGTTCCGGGCGAGTCTCATAGGTGATGCTGCCGATCGGAAACTCACGGGCTTCGGCCACCGGGGCAAAAAGCCCGGCCGCTCCCAATATGACAGCCAAGGCCAACATGCGCAGGGTTATTGCCATCAACGATCCTCCTGTGTGAGCGTTCATGGTTAGCGCGGACATCGAGCAGGCGTCAACTCAGGCTGGATCTTCCTGCCGTTCCGGACCACCGCCCACCAACGGCACGAAGCGCACCGCCATCAGTTTCTCACGCGAGAAGCCATCCGCATCGCGGGTGATCCGGTAGAGCACCTGATGACCTGGCCGCTCCGCCACGGGAACAACCAGGATACCACCCGGCACCAGCTGATCCAGAAGCGGCTCGGGAACCTCATCGGCGGCAGCCGTCACGATGATGCGGTCGTAGGGGGCGAACTGCGGCACACCCCGTGTGCCATCGCCCACCGTCTGAAAGATGTTGGCAAGATTCAACATGGCAAAGCGCCTGCCCGCCTGATCGGCCAGCTCCCGATGGCGTTCGATGGTGTGAACTTCCTTGCACAGGTAGCTCAACACCGCCGCCTGATAGCCAGATCCGGTGCCGATTTCGAGAACCCGATGCTCGGGCGCGAGTTGCAGCGCCTCCGTCATCACAGCGACGATATAGGGCTGCGAGATGGTTTGGCCGCAGCAAATCGGAAGCGGTTGGTTCGCATAGGCCTCTGCCGCGAACACTTCATCGACGAAAGCCTCGCGCGGCACATGGCCCATCGCCGCCAGCACGCGCTCATCGCGGATGCCCTGATCAACCAGGGTTCCGACAAGGGCCTGCCTGCGGCTCTCCTGTTCCACTGCCTACTCCAGAATGGCCCTCACAGCGTCCATCGCTTCAAGCTGCGTCAGGTTCATGTGCAAGGGCGTCACCGAGATGCGCCGGTTGAACACCGCCCAGAGATCGGTGCCGACCGGCGGGTTGCCCCGCTCGCGCTTGAACCCCAGCCAGTAATAATTGTTGCCGCGCATGTCAGTGCGTTCATCGACATGCAGAAGGTTCACATCGCGCTTGCCCTGCCGCGTCACTTCGATGCCCTGCACATCATCCGGCCGGCAATCGGGGAAATTGACATTCATGAGAATGCCGGGCCCGAAGTTCAGCTTCAGCAGCTTGGCAACGATTCCGGGGCCATGCTGTTCCGCCACCTCATAGGAAAATCCGTTGCCATGGATGCCCGTCACCTGTGACAGCGCGATGGACTTGAAGCCGAGTTGCGTTCCTTCCATCGCTGCGGCGATGGTGCCGGAATAGGTCACGTCATCGGCAATGTTCTGGCCGCGGTTTACGCCTGAAAGCACGAGATCCGGATCACCGGGCAGAATCTTCCGTGCCGCCATCACCACGCAATCGGTGGGCGTGCCCGCCACTTCAAAGCGCTTGTCCGCGATCTTGCGATAGCGGATCGGCTCTGCCAGCGAGAGAGAGTGACCAGCGCCGGAATTCTCCTCCGCCGGGGCGACAATCCACACATCATCCGAGATGGTGCGGGCGATACGTTCCAGCGTTTCGAGGCCGGGCGCGTGGATGCCGTCGTCATTGGTGACAAGTATACGCATGTTTCAACCCCGCGTGATTCTTTCAAGCCCGCCCATATAGGTGCGCAGCGCCTCCGGAATGGTCACCGATCCATCGGCAGCCTGATAGTTTTCCAGAATGGCCACCATGGTGCGGCCCACGGCAAGACCAGAGCCGTTCAGCGTGTGCACATACCGCGTACCCTTGCCGTCCACAGGCTTGTAGCGCGCCTCCATACGGCGCGACTGGAAGTCACCGCACACCGAGCAGGAGGAGATTTCGCGGTAGGCATTCTGGCCCGGCAGCCACACTTCGAGATCATAGGTCATGCGGCTGCCGAAGCCCATGTCACCCGTGCACAGCCGCATGACGCGGTAGGGAAGGCCGAGCTTCTGCAGCACGCTTTCGGCACACCCCGTCATGCGCTCCAGTTCCTCGCGCGACTGCTCGGGCGTAGTGATGGAGACCAGTTCCACCTTGGAGAACTGGTGCTGGCGGATCATACCGCGCGTATCGCGCCCCGCCGAACCCGCTTCAGCGCGGAAGCACGGCGTATAGGCGGTGAGCCGCATCGGCAGGCTGCTCTCTTCAAGGATCGTCTCGCGCACGAGGTTGGTGAGAGAGACCTCCGCCGTGGGGATCAGCCAGCGGCCATCGGTGGTGCGGAACAGATCCTCGGCGAATTTCGGCAATTGCCCTGTGCCGTACATCGCCGCGTCATTCACCATGTAGGGCACGTAGTGCTCGGTGTAACCGTTCACGCCGGTCTGGTGGTCGAGCATGAACTGGGCGAGTGCGCGTTCGAGCCGCGCCAATTGGCCCTTCATGACCACGAAGCGGGCGCCGGAAATCTTCGCGGCGGCTTCGAAATCCATCTGCCCCAGCCATTCGCCGATATCGAAATGCTGGCGCGGTTCATAGGCGAAACTGGGCGGCGTGCCCCAGCGGCGCACCTCCACATTGCCCGTTTCATCAGCGCCATCAGGGACGTCATCGAGCGGAATATTGGGAATGACGGCAAGTGCCGCATTGAGGCGCTGATCGATGTCGCGCTCCACGGCCTCGCCGCCAGCGATGAGATCCTTGATCGCACCCATCTCGGATTTGAGCGCATCTGCGCGTCCCGTATCGCCCGATTTCATCGCCTCGCCGATTTCCTTCGAGGCGGCATTGCGGCGGGCCTGCGCATCCTGAAGTTTCTGAACATGGTCGCGCCGTTCGGCATCGATCTTCAGGAGCTCGGCCGCCATGGGCGGCAGGCCCCGCCGGGCCAGCCCTGCGTCGAAAGCTGCCGGATTGTCGCGTATGGCCTTGATGTCGTGCATGTCATGAATCCCTTGATCCGCCCTCCTATAGGACGGCCCGCAGGCCACGGGAAGATCAATGCTGCGGCAGGGCTATTCGGCGTCCTTCGCCGCCTCGGCCTTCTTGCGGCGGCCCTCGAGGAAGCGCACGGCCTGCACCGACACCTCGTAGAGCAGCATGAGTGGCACGGCCATGGCGATCTGCGAGATCGGGTCCGGCGGCGTCAGCACCGCCGCCACCACGAAGACGCCGACGATGGCGAACTTCCGGCCGTTCTTAAGCTGCTCATAGGAGACAACGCCCATCTGGCCGAGCAACGTCAGAACCACGGGAAGCTGGAAGCACAGGCCGAAAGCGAGGATCAGCATCATCACGAAATCGAGATAGGCTTCGATATCGGGCATGAGCTCGATTCCGGCCTGCCCGTCGCTTCCCGTGCCCGCCGCAAGCGCATAGAAGAAGTGGATGGCAACGGGCAGCAGGAAGAAATAGACCAGCGCCGCGCCCAGCAGGAAGAACACCGGGGTGGCGATGAGATAGGGCACGAATGCCTGCTTCTCATGCGAATAGAGGCCGGGGGCCACAAAGCCGTAGATCTGCGTGGCGATCAGCGGAAAGCCGATGAACATGCCGCCGAAGAAGGCGATCTTGATCTTCACCAGAAACACACCGAGCAGCTTGATGGAGATCAGCGCCACGTCCTGGCCGGTTCCCCATTTGAAGGGCAGGATCAGGTAATGGAGAATGTCGGAGGAGAAGATGAAGCTGACGATGAAGGCGACGATGAAGCCGAGCACGCAATAGATCAGCCGCTTCCTGAGTTCGATCAGATGATCGATCAGCGGCGCTTCCGAGGCATCGATGTCCTGCTGACTCATGAGGAGGCCTGTTCAGTGGCAGCGCCCGCCGCGCTGCGCGGCGCATCAGTCGCCGGAACATCGGCGAAGTAGTTCTTGTAGTCCTTGACCTGCTTTGCCGCCTCTTCTGCCGCCCGTTTTTTCGGGTCGACGGGCTCAAGAATGTTTCCGGCGTTCTTGATGTTGTCGAATTCCTTCTTCACCTCGTCGAAGCCGGTTTCCTTCATCGCGCTGTCGAGATGGCCCTGGAACTCACGTGCCATGCCGCGCATCTTGGCCACGGTCTTGCCCAGCGCACGCAGCACGCGCGGCAAGTCCTTTGGGCCAATGACGATGATGGCCGCCACGGCAACAACAAACAGTTCGGTGTAGCCGATCCCGAAGTCAAACATGTGCGTTCCCGGCGCGGCGCTGCCGGATGGCCTTTAGCTCTTGGCCTTCTCGGCTTCGGACTTCACAGCGGATTGCTGCTCCAGGGTCTTGGTATCGGTGGCGGCCGCTGCCGGCTCATCCTCGGCCATGCCCTTCTTGAAGCTCTTGATACCCTTGGCCACGTCACCCATCAGGTCAGAGACCTTGCCACGGCCGAACAGCAGAATCACCACCAGGATGACCAGCGCCCAGTGCCAGAAAGACATCGCACCCATCGACAAACTCCTCTTTCACGGGAGAGAGGTTGCACCCTCCCCGACATCCTTTTTGACACTAAAGCAGAAAGCCCAGCGCCCTGCAACCGAAGCCGCAACCCTCAAGACATGGGAAGAGATGGAGCGATTTCAAAGACAAATACATGTTCGGGATCAATCCGGAAGCGGGCGGCGGTGCCGCGCGCAGGCGCCACGCGCGACGCGATGAGCGCCGTCAGCGGTTCGTCTATTCCCTTGAAAAGAACGGTACATTTGACGTCGTCACCCTGGAAGCGGGCCTCCTTGACGTATCCGTCGATCCCCGAACCATCTTCCGAAATCCTCAGGCCCTGCGGCCGGATCAGCACCACGGCCTCCGGCCCCGCCACCTGCCGGGGCAGCGGAAAACCGCCCAGCGCCGTCAAAACGTTGCCTCCGGTCACGCGGCCCCGCAACTCATTGGTGTCGGAGAAGAAGCGGGCAGCGGCGGCGTCAACCGGGTGGCGGTAGAGTTGTTCCGGAGTGCCAGCCTGGATCAGAAGCCCCTGCCGCATCAGGAAGATCCGGTCGGCAAGCCCCATCGCCTCCACGGGATCATGGGTGACAAGCAAACAGGAAGCCCGCGTCTCGCGCAGCAGGGTCAGCGTCTCGGCGCGCACTGATTCCCGAAGGCGCTGGTCGAGGCCGGAAAATGGCTCGTCCATCAGCATCACCTGGGGGCGCGGCACCACGGCGCGGGCCAGCGCCACGCGCTGCTGCTCGCCGCCAGACAGATGGTGCGGAAAACTCGCCGCATAATGGGCGAGCCCCACCCGCTCCAGCGCATGGCGCGCGATGGTCAGTGTCTCCTCACGCGGCAGGTTCCTCAGTCCGAAAGCCACATTGTCGATAATCGACAGGTGCGGAAACAAGGCGAAGTCCTGAAACATCAGGCCGATATTGCGCCTCTCCGGCGGCACGAAACGGTTGGGCCCCGCCATTTCCTGGCCATCGAACAGCAACCGGCCGCTGTCCGGCTTCTCGATCCCGGCCGCAATGCGCAAAAGCGTTGTCTTGCCGCAGCCCGAGGGACCCAGAAGGCAGGCGATCTCACCCGGATTGAGGGTGAAGGATACGCCTTCAACCGCGGCAGTGCGGCCAAACCGTTTGGAGACATTCTGGAATTCCAGAAGCCCCGCGAAGGTCGCACCCGCAGTGCCCCGAGGGCCCCAGCGCGGGCTCAGGCGGTCGTCTCGGACTGTGGGTTCGATGCTGCTCATCGATGGCGGGATCTACACCAGTTCGGCGGCCAAGCAAATGCCACGCACCGCCGCGCAAGGTCAGGCCGCGGCGGAAACCACCCTGTTGCGGCCCTCGCGCTTCGCCTTGTACAGCGCCTGATCCGCCCGCTTGAGGAGGTCTTCCGAACTGTCGCTGCCAGCAGCGAGGCTTGAGACGCCGACGGAAGCGGTCACGGGAAGATGGCAACCCGGCGCCGCCAGAAAGGACTTCGCCGCGACGGTCTTGCGGATGCGGTCAGCGACGCGTTCAGCGGTGGGCAGATCGGTTCCGGGCAAAACCACAACAAATTCCTCCCCGCCAGTTCGGCAGGCGAGATCGCTGCCGCGCACCGAACCGCGGATGCGCCCGGCCATTTCCTGCAGCACGCGGTCACCCGCGTCATGGCCATAGGTGTCGTTCACCGACTTGAAGAAATCGACATCCAGCGTCAGCACGGAGAGAAGCCGGCCTCCATTGGTGGCCTCCTCGACCAGCTGCGGCAACTGGCTTTCAAGATAGCGCCGGTTGTAAAGGCCTGTCAGCGCATCGGTGACAGCCATTTCGATTGACGCGCGCACGCTCGAACGCAGGCGTTCGGTGTAGCGGAAGCGGCGGATCTGGGTCGCGACCCTCGCCTGCAGTTCCTGCTTGTCGATGGGACGGATCAGATAATCATTCACGCCCATGTCGAGGGCGCGCAGCAGCCGCTGGTGATCCTCGGCATCGACGATGATGAGAAGCGGCGTCTGGCGCGTTGCCTCCGCTGTCTTGAACTGGGAACAGATGCGCAAGGCATCGACGCCGTCCATGTCCAGATTGACGATGACCAGTTCGAAGATCTGCCCGTTTTCCGCGAAAGCCGCCATCGCCTGTGCTGCATCGGCGGCGACGCTCACCGCATGGCGCGGTGCCAGCGAAGACCGGATGCGTTCCGCCATGACCGGCCGGTTATCGATGACAAGAACCCGGCCCGGCTGTGACTCGATTGCGGCGAGTTCGCTGTCCACCAGCCGCAACGGGTCGCTGCCGGTGCGCGCGCGCAGTTCATCCGTCAGCATCTTGAGGCGGACAAGCCCCTTCACACGGCAGAACAGCGCAATGTCGTTCACAGGCTTGGTCAGGAAATCATCGGCACCGGCTTCCAGCCCCCTCACCCGGTCCTCCGGCTGGTCAAGGGCCGTCACCATGACAACGGGAATGTGCTGGGTGGCCAGATTGCCCTTGATCCGGCGGCAAACCTCGAAGCCGTCGATACCAGGCATCATCACGTCGAGCAAAACGATGTCGGGCTTCATGCGCTGCACGGCGTCCAGCGCATCCGCCCCGTTCATCGCCGGAACGACATCGAAATACTCTGCCGCCAGCTTCGCTTCGAGCAGCCTCACATTGGCAAGGATGTCGTCAACGACGAGAACACGCGCCGTCATGACGGTTTCTTCAGATAACTGTCGATGGTCTGGAGGAAGCTGATGACGGAAATCGGTTTGGAGATATAGGCCTCGCAGCCACCTTCCCTGATCTTCTGCTCGTCGCCCTTCATGGCGAAGGCGGTGACGGCGATCACCGGGATGGAGCGGAGTTCATCATCCTCCTTCAGCCACTTGGTCACCTCGATGCCGGAGACCTCGGGAAGCTGGATGTCCATCAGGATCAGGTCAGGGCGGTACTTGCGCGCCAGGTCAAGCGCCGAAAGCCCGTCGCGCGTCTGGATCACCTGATAGCCATTGGCCTCCAGAAGATCGTTGAACAGTTTCATGTTCAACTCATTGTCCTCGACGACAAGAACCCGCTTCGGCATGGCCGGTACCATTTCTGGCGTTCTGATGGATCCCGCCGACACTGACACGTTTGCACTCACCTGGCTCTGGCCGCCACCAGCCACCGGAACCTTCCGGTGGCCCCACGGCGTCCGTATCGAATGAACCCCATTTGTGCCGATTCCGGTAACCAACAGCTTAACCAAACTCCATGGCTGTTCAATGAGGTTCAAGGGTGGTTAACTGGCATTCATGATGCCGCCCAAGACCATCCACCATTCCGAGGAAGCCGAAGTCGCCGCCCTGCAGGTGCTGGGCTTTCTGGCCGCCGACCCCGAGCGGTTGCAGCGTTTCATGGACCTGTCCGGACTGGACGTGCAGGCGATTCGGTCCTCCGCCACGGACCCCGCCTTTCTCGCCGGGCTGCTCGATCATCTCCTGTCCGATGAAAGCCTGCTCTTGATCTTTGCCGAAGAACATGGCTTGAGGCCGGAACGCATTCAGGACCTTCGCCGCAAGCTGCCGGGAGCCTCACTTGATTTCTGACATCACCAAGGGTCAGCTCGCAACCCTTTCATTCACCGGCCGCCCGCTGGTCATCTGTGACGTGGACGAGGTGATCGTGCATTTCACACGCGATTTCGAAAGCTACATCGGGCAGGAAGAACTCTGGCTCGATACGTCGAGCTTCGCGCTCAACGGCAACATCAAATGCCGGAAGACCGGCGTTGCTGCCACCGACGCGCGCGTGATGGACCTCATCAACCGCTTCTTCGAGGACCGCACCCGCCATATGGAGCCGATCGACGGCGCCATCGAGTCCCTTCTGCATATCGGAGAAATCGCCGATGTGGTTCTTCTGACAAACCTGCCGCACAGCGCGGGCGACTATCGCCGCGCCAATCTAGCCGGTCATGGCCTGCCTTTTCCGGTCGTTACCAACTCCGGCCCCAAGGGGCCGGCCATCAACCATCTGGTCAGCCAGACCGGCCAGCCGGCCGTGTTCATCGACGACAGTCCGCATTTCATCGCCTCTGCCCAGGAACATGCGCCGGATGTGCACCTGATCCACTTCCTGCATGACGAGCGCTTCGCCCGCCACATCGCGCCGCTCGACTATGTCTCGCTGCGCACCGATCGCTGGGACGAGGCGAAACCTCACATTCTGGAGCTGATCACCCGTCAGCCGGGATAGCCACCGATCGCCAGTACGCCATGGGTATCGAGCACGGCGGTAAGCCTCGGCCGCGCCCGGACGCGGGCGGCATGCCGGGCGATGGCCGGGAACCGCGCATGCAGCGCCGCCTCGCTCGGCCGCGACCACAGCGTGATCATTAAGGCATAGAGATCGAGCGCCGAAAATGCCTCGCCCATCAGCCACGGGCCAGAAGACGACAGACGGCGTTCGATCACCTCCCAAAGGCTTTCAGCCCGTACCCGCGCCCGTTCGGCGAGGTAAGCATCCGCCTCATCGGTGTTGGTGTAGATGCTGCCGCCAAAGCTCAGGCTCACGGTCGGATAGACTTCGGTGCTCATGAAATGCAGCAGGCTCATGAAGTCGCCATAATCCGGACTGCCCAGCGCGGGGGACATGCCCTTGTCCGGATGGGCCGCGACAAGGAACGACACGATGGCAGCCGACTCATACAGCGAACGCCCATCCGCAAGGCCCAGCGCCGGAACCTGGCCCAGCGGGTTGATGTCACGGAACTCCGGTGCCCGGACCTGATCGGCCGTCATCCAGATATTGGTATAGGGAACATCCATCTCCTCCAGCAGGCAGTGGATGCCAAGCGAGCCCCAGGCCTTCACATTGTAGAGCTTGTACATGCTTCACTCCCGCCTGTAGCCATCCTGCCTCGCAGTGTTCCCCATTTCACCGCAGCGCGCTAGTATTCAATGCATGGATGAGGATACCGCAACGCCGGGGTTCTGCCGCGACTGCTTTACAGCCGTAACGCGCAGCGAACGCCGCTGCCCGGCCTGCGCCAGCCCCAGACTGCTGCGCCATCCGGAACTGCACAGCCTGTCCATCGCCCATATCGACTGCGATGCCTTCTATGCAGCAGTCGAGAAGCGCGACAGGCCGGAGCTGGCCGACAAGCCGGTGATCGTCGGCGGCGGAACGCGCGGTGTCGTCGCTACGGCCTGCTACGTTGCGCGTGTTCACGGCGTAAAATCCGCCATGCCGATGTTCAAGGCACTGAAACTCTGCCCCGAGGCGGTGGTCATCAAGCCGGACATGGCGAAATACTCAGCCGCAGGAAAGATCGTGCGTGAACTGATGCTGGAGGTCACGCCGCTGGTCGAACCGCTGTCGATCGACGAGGCCTTCCTTGACCTTACCGGCACCGTGCGACTGCATGGTATGAGCCCCGCCCACACCCTGGCGCGCCTCGTTGCCCGCATTCAGGAAAAGGCCGGCATCACCGCCTCTGTGGGCCTCTCCCACAACAAGTTCCTGGCGAAGCTCGCATCCGACCTTGAGAAGCCGCGCGGCTTTTCGGTTCTGGGACGGGCGGAGACGCTGGACTTCCTCGCGCGGAAGCCTGTTGGCTTCATCTGGGGGGTCGGAAAGGCGATGCAGGAGGAGCTTGCGAAGGGCGGCATCACCATGATCAGCCAGCTGCAGCAGATGGAGAAGATCGACCTCATGCGCCGTTATGGCAGCATGGGCGCAAGGCTTTACCATCTCTCGCGCGGCGAGGATCATCGGAGCGTCTCGACAGACGACCATTCGAAGTCGATCAGTGCCGAAACAACCTTCAACACAGACATCGCGGACCGCACCGAACTGGAGCGCATCCTGTGGCCATTGGCAGAAAAAGTCTCGCGCCGCGCCAAGGCCGAAGGCGTCGCGGGACATACGGTGGTTCTGAAACTCAAGACAGCCGACTTCAAACTTCGCACCCGCAACGTCTCGCTGGGCGATCCGACGCTGCTGGCCAACCGCATTTATGACGCTGCCTTGCCCTTGCTTGCCAGAGAGGCGACAGGGACGTCCTTCCGCCTTATCGGCGTCGGCATCTCCGGGCTTGTCGAAGCGCGGCCCGAACAGGAAACCGAAACCCTCGACGTCACCACCGCCGCCCGGGCCAAGGCGGAACTCGCGGTTGACAAGATCCGCGGCAAGTTCGGCAAGGGCGCGGTCGGGCGCGGCATCACATTTGGCAGCGACGATTGATCCTCACATCGACATCAGCGCCGCATTGCCGCCCGAAGCGGTCGTGTCGGTGGAGCACACGCGCTCGGTTGCAAAGCGGGTGAGATAATGCGGGCCGCCCGCCTTGGGGCCGGTGCCGGAGAGGCCCTCGCCACCGAAGGGTTGAGCACCTACCACCGCGCCGATCTGGTTGCGGTTCACATAGATGTTGCCCACACGCACGCGCCGGCGCACCTCGGCTGCCGTCTGTTCGATCCGGGTATGGAGGCCAAGCGTGAGGCCGAAACCCGTGGCGTTGAGGGAGGCGCACACATCGGCGATCCTGTCACCCGCAAAACGAACCACATGCAGCACCGGGCCGAACACCTCACGCTTGAGGGCGGATATTGAGGAGAGTTCATAGGCCGCGGGCGCAACGAACGTGCCTCTGGCGCACTCCACCGAAAGCGGCAGGTCGGAGATGGTGCGCGCTTCTGACCGCATGCGCGCCTTGTGCGCTTCAAGAACCGATCGCGCATCTTCATCGATCACCGGGCCGACATCGGTGTCGTAATCCATCGGATCGCCCACTTTCAGTTCCGCCATTGCACCCTTCAGCATGGTAATGACGCGGTCCGCCACATCATCCTGAACGAACAGAAGGCGCGCGGCAGAGCAACGCTGGCCCGCACTGTCGAAAGCGGAGGCCAGAACATCGCGCACCGCCTGTTCCGGCAAGGCGGAGGAATCGACGATCATCGCATTCATGCCGCCCGTTTCGGCGATGAGAGCCGGGATGGCCCCATCGCGTGCCGCGAGCGCGCGGTTGATGATGGCCGCCGTTTCATTGGAACCTGTGAACGCCACGCCTGAGAGCGCCGGATGCGCCAGCATCAGCTTGCCGATCCTCGCGCCATCGCCGGGAAGAAGTTGCAGCACCACCTGGGGTATGCCTGCCTGATGCAGAAGCCGCACGGCTTCCGCCGCGACCAATGGCGTCTGCTCGGCGGGCTTGGAGACGACCGTGTTGCCTGCCGCAAGGGCTGCCGCCATCTGTCCGGTGAAGATCGCCAGCGGAAAGTTCCAAGGGCTGATGCAGGCGAAGACACCGCGGCCATGCAGCGAGATTTCATTTCTCTCACCGGTCGGTCCCGGAAGGATCACCGGGGCCTCGAAATCAGCACGCGCCTGCTGCGCATAATAGCGCAGGAAGTCCACCGCTTCGCGGATGTCCGCAATGGCGTTGTCCAATGTCTTGCCCGCCTCACGCACCAGAAGGGCGGTGAAGCGTGGATAATTCGCCTCGTAGAGATCGGCGGCCTTGTCCAGCAGCGCGGCGCGGGCACTGCCGCGCAGCAGGTCCCAGTCCATCTGGGCCGCGGCGGCCACATCCATGGCGCGGGCCACGGCCGCTTCATCGGCCTCCCACACTGTACCAACCAACACGCTCCGGTCAGCGGGCGATGTGATGCGGCGCATCGGGCCGCTTGTCACGGCCTTGCCATCAACCAGCGCATGCGCCTCGAAGGGCTTGGCCAACGACTCTTTCACCCCAGACATGAGGCGTTCGCGCGTGCCATCGTCCCACAGCGCCAGCCCGCGCGAATTCTCGCGGCCGGGGAAGATGTTGCGCGGCAGCGGAATCTTCGGGTGCGGAATCTCGGCCAATTTCGAAACCTCCACCACCGGATCAGCGATGATCTCGGCAATCGGCGCTTCATCATCGGCAAGACGGTTCACGAAGGAGGTATTGGCGCCATTCTCCAGCAGGCGGCGCACCAGATAGGCCAGCAAATCCTCATGGCTTCCGACCGGCGCATAGATGCGGCACGGCTGGTTCATCTTGTCCTTGCCGACAACCTGCTCGTAAAGCGCCTGGCCCATGCCGTGGAGGCGCTGGAACTCGAAGCGCCGGTCATCGCCCGCCATCACCGAGATCGCCGCCAGCGAATGCGCGTTGTGGGTGGCGAATTGCGGGTAGAATACATCGCGCCTTGCCAGCAGGAACCTGGCACAGGCCATATAGCTGACATCGGTCGAGACCTTGCGGGTGAACAAGGGATAGGCCTCAAAGCCCTGCTCCTGTGCACGCTTGATCTCGGTGTCCCAATAGGCACCCTTGACGAGGCGGACGGGCAGAACTCGGCCCGTCTGCTCCGCCACGCGGGCCAGCCACTCCAGCACCGGCTTCGCCCGCTTCGAATAAGCCTGCACCGCAAGGCCCAGCCCGTTCCAGCCCGCAAGGCGCGGGTCTTCGCACAGGCGGCCGAAGAGTTCGAGCGACAGGTCGAGGCGGTTTACTTCCTCGGCGTCGATGGTGAGGCCGACATTCAGCGCCTTCGCCTCAACCGCGAGATCAGCCACGCGTGGCAAGAGTTCCGCCATGACGCGGGCTTCCTGCTTTTCCTCATAGCGTGGATGAAGGGCCGAGAGCTTCACCGAGATCGAGGCGCGGGCGAAGATGTCATCGCCCTTGGTCTTCGCGCCCACCGTCTTCAGGGCGTTTCGGTAGGAGGCAAGATAGCGCTCTGCATCTTCCATGGTGAAGGCGGCTTCGCCCAGCATGTCATAGGAAAAGCGGTAGCCTTCCTTCTCAAGCGGGGCAGCGATGGAAAGTGCTTCGTCAATGGTGCGGCCCAGAACGAACTGCTTGCCCATGATGCGCATGGCCTGCTTCATGGCATTGCGGATGATCGGCTCGCCGGAGCGGGTCACGAGTTTCTTCACGTAGCCTCCCACATCACTGCGCGCCAGCTTGCCGAGATCGACGAAGCGGCCCGTCAGCATGAGGCCCCAGGCAGATGCATTGACGAACAGCGATTCCGACTGGCCGAGATGGCGTTCCCAGTTCTTGCCACCCACCTTGTCGGCAATCAGCCTGTCGGCAGTGTCGGGGTCCGGAATGCGCAGCAGCGCCTCGGCAAGGCACATCAGCACCACGCCCTCCTCGGAGGAGAGCGAGTATTCCTGCATGAAGGCATCGATACCACCCTGTTGGCGCCGCCCGGCCCGCACCGCCGCCACCAGCTGGCGCGCCAGTTCAGCCACGCGGCGCTGGTCATCAGCGGAAAGGGCGGCATCGGCGGCAAGGGCGCGCACTGTGGCGGTCTCATCGGCGAAGAGCCTGGCAGCGATCGGCGAGCGGTCTGGCAATGCGGACATGGATTCCTCCCTGGGGACGGGGCTTTCATGCCACAATGCCAAAAGTGCTTCTCACCAAAGGAGTGCTATCGTATAGTGGATTATACTCTTACCTGGCCTTCTGTAGGACATTAATGCCACCTTTATCGAAAAACCTAGTGAGTCTTGATCACACAGACCTCGCCATTCTGGCCGCATTGCAGGACAATGCCCGGATGCCTGTGGTGGAACTGGCCAAACGTGTGAACCTCTCCGCCACACCCTGCACTTTGCGTATCAAGCGGTTGGAACAGGCTGGCGTCATCACGGGTTACCATGCGCGCCTCAAGCCGCAGGCGCTGGGACAGGCGCTGATGGTGTTCGTCACCGTCAGCCTCAAATCCACCGACGAGAAGACGCTGCGCGCCTTCAACGCCGCGGTGAAACCGGTGAAGCAGATCCTCGAATGCCACATGGTGGGCGGCGGCTTTGATTACCTGCTGAAGATCAGGGTGCGCGACATGGGAGAATACCGCGACATTCTGGGCGGCATGCTGGGGGCACTGCCGATGGTCGAAAGCACCCATTCCTACTTCGTCATGGAAGAGGTAAAAGAGTCGAGCTTCCTTAACGTCAGCCGAACCAGCGATACCTGTGCATGAAACCGAAGCTCGTCCGCTCTGTCGCCGCTCTCCGCAACGAGACTGCCCTTTGGCGCAAACAGGGGCTCCGCTATGCCGTTGTGCCAACCATGGGCGCAATCCATTCCGGCCATACACACCTCGTGTCGGAAGGACTGAAGCGCGCCGACCGGGTGATCACCACGATCTTCGTGAACCCCAAACAATTCGCAGCCCATGAAGACCTCGACAAATATCCGCGCGACGAAGAGGGCGACGTGCGGAAGCTCGGCGAAGCCGGATGCCACATGATCTTCCTGCCGCCGCCTGACGAGGTCTACCCCTCGGGATTCAGCACCACCATATCCCTGACCGGACCGGCCAAAGCGGGTCTTGAGGACAAGTTCCGACCGCAGTTCTTCGACGGTGTGGCAACCGTCGTGGCCAAGCTGTTCATCCAGACAGGCGCCGACTATGCAATGTTCGGCGAGAAGGATTATCAGCAGCTGAAAGTCGTCACCCGCATGGCGCGCGATCTCGACATTCCGATTGATGTGATCGGCGTGGAGACCGTGCGCGAGGAGGATGGCCTCGCGAGGTCGTCGCGCAATGTCTATCTCTCGAAGGCCGAGCGCCAGCAGGCCCTGGCGATCTACCGCAACCTCACCGCGGCAGCCGAACGCATCCAGTCGGGCGTCACGCCGCAGAATGCCACCCGTTCCGCCTCCCGCATGCTGATGGCGCTCGGGTTCAAGGTGGATTACATCACGGCGCGCAATGCCGAAACACTCGCCATGCCGCAACACCGCGACGAACCGCTGCGCCTCCTCGCCGCCGCGTGGCTCGGCAAGACACGGCTCATCGACAATATCGCGGTTTAGAGAAGCCCAAGCTCGGCCAGTTCGCGGCGCATTTTCTCGGGCAGGCCATCGGCCTTTGCCGAGGCCGGCAGGTCCGGCGGCGCGTCTGCTTCCTCAAGATAGCGCCAACCCTGAAAGGCGCGCTTCGGCACGGGCCGCACCGGAATGATCTGTGGCTTGAACATGATGCGGCAGCGTTCGATGCCATCGCCGCCCGTCACCTGTTCCAGCGCTGCGATGGGCTGGCGGCACAGGATCATTCCGCGCATGACCCAATAGAGAGAGCCACCGGGCAGGATCTCATCCCGACGCTTTGGGAACATGCGGGTGACATGATCGAGCGTATCGCGGCCCTGGCGGCAGTCCTTCACCCACGCCTCGAGTTCCTCGATTTCGGATACTCCGACACATAGCTTGACGAGATTGAGGGGCATGGCCGTCATATAGGCGAGACACCGGAGCGAAGGAACGCATGAGGCGTCGTTTTCCCCAACTCGCTAGAATTCAGACCCCACGGCCGGACTGGCAAAGTAAGACCTGTCCAGTGCCTTCAACTCGAAGCTGTGCTGCACCTTCACGCCAATATTGAAGCGGATCATCAACTCAGCCAGACGGTCGCCGTCGATCAGCACCACGCGGCGTGACAGCTTGGCGCAGAAAGCTTCTGCCCCGGGGGAGAAATGCGTGGTCGCCACGAAGACGCCCTTGCTCGCGCGTCTCGCTTCAAGGCTTCCGGCAAAATCCCGCACATCCGAAATCGGCACGGTCACGCCGGGCTTCAACCGCTTGGCCTGGATGCAGATCTGTTCGAGGCTCAACTCATCAAGCGTGATGACGCCATCAATGCCGCCATCGCCCGAGCGGCCAAGGCAGCGCGCCGTATCGACGCGGTCGGCGCCATAGCCCATGGACAGCAGCAGATCGATGACGAGGCGCTCGAAGAATGCCGGCGGCTGGGCGTGGATGCGGGCAATCAATTCCCGCTGCAGGACCCGCTGCGCGGCAAGCGCCAGATTGGTGAGGGCGGCAATGCCCTCCGCCGTGAGACCGCCCGGTGCCGCCCCGCGGTTCTCCGGCCTGGCGCCGTGACCATCCCGAGGTGGCTTCATCAACTGCTGATAATCGCCCAAGGAGTACATGACGCTACGTAATATCAAATTGCTTAAGGCTTGATTAGCGGAAAGGGCCGGTTTGGCAGCGACACAAAAAACCCCGGAGCGTGGCGCGCCGCCGCCGCTCCGGGGTATGCATCAGGTTTCGATGGTCAGGTGGCTCGGATCAAGCGTCAGGACGATGCCTTGCTCACGAAGCACTTGATACCGCCGGACTTCAGCCTGCCGCAGTCGCGGCTGGCTTCGCCCTGGGTGTCATAGCCCACGAGGCGAAGACGGTAGAAGATGCCCTTGGTGCCCAAATCAGCGCGCACGACAACGGCCTGCTTGCCCTTGAGCGCCTTTTTGCTGGCCTGCATCTTCTTCCACAGTGCCCAGGCACCGTCCTCGGTGTTGGCGGAGGCGAGCTGAACCGTCCAGCCGGTCATACGGGGTGCATCGGCCGCGGCTTCAGCCGTAGCTTCGGCGGGTGCATCTGCCGGGGCTTCTGCGGAGGCTTCTGCAACTGGCGCATCTTCCGGAACGGTTTCGACGGCCAGAACCTTCTCCGCCCCGCTTTCATCGGCGGGCGGCATCGTCGCAGAGGCCAGTTGCTTCAGTGGCTGCTGCGGCACGCGATCGGTGTAGAGCTTGCCGCCGGCCGCTGCCTGAGCTGCTGCCTCACCCAGCAGCGCCGCAGAGGGCGCGGTTGCCTCGGGCAGCGCGGTGTTGGCGGGGGTGATGGTCGCCGTCTGTATCTGATCGCCAGATGCCGCCTGCGCAACAACGCCGCCATTGAGCGCGGCAAGGCGGAGCCGGGCTGGCTCATAGGACGGGTTGGCAGCGAGCGCCTTGGTCAGTGCATCGCGCGCCTCATCGGTGCGCTGAAGCTTTTCATAGGCAATCGCCTCGGCCACATAGACGCGCGCCGGATCGGGATATTCAAAGCGCAGCGCCTTGTCGAAATCCGCGAGCGCGAAGAGATACTGGCCGCTGTCGCGCAGCAGCGTTCCGCGGCTATAATAGGCGTGGCTGAACTGGCCATCGAGGAACAGCGCGGAGGTATAGTCCTCCATGGCGAGCGTATCCCGGTCGAGGCGTTGATACGACAGGCCGCGGTTGTAGAGCGCCAGCGCACGGAGCTTGGCGGACATGGCATCGATGCGGAGTGCCGCCGTGTAATCGTCGATGGCGAATTCATGCTCGTTGAGCCGCTGATAGGCAAGCCCGCGGTTCAGCAAGGCATTGGCGAGCACCTCCGGGTCGAGGCTGCGCGATTCGATGGCCTTGGTGTAGTCGGTCACCGCGACCTCGATCTCGCCGGCCTGAAGAGCCTTGTAGGCCTTGGTCACCAGGGCATTTTCGGCGGTGGCAGCCGCTGCGCCGGAAACAGCTGCACTTGCAGCGAGAAACGCGGAACAGACGGAAGCAAGGAGTATGTTTCGGACGCTCATCATGGCGGGCAGTATCGGGGGCACAGGGTTAAGATCGTCTTTCCCGCAGGGGCCAACTGCGTTTACAGATGGTAAACAGCCGGCGGCTCATGTGTCGTTTTTGGACTCCGGAGCGGCTTCCACGAGTTGACGAAGCCTCACCTTGCTGTCACAAGGGAGTCTGTGTGGTGCCCGCCAGCCAGACGGACTGCGGGCCTAACAGGGAACACGGTGAGGATGACCCAATCGGGGCCGACTCCGTGACTGCCCCCGCAACTGTGAGCGGAGAGGGTTTGGCAAGCATGGCCACTGGGAAACCGGGAAGGCCGCCAACACCCGGCGACCCGCAAGTCAGGAGACCTGCCACGCAGCAAGACCGGGCGTTACGGCCCGCAACTGAACTGGTCGCACGGAGGGTGTCCATGACCGCTCATACTACTTCTTCCCTGTCCTCGGCTTCGGTATCGAAGCGCATCGCCGCAGGTCTCACGCTGCTGTTCATCGGCTGCACGCTGACCTTCGCGGTCGGCCTGTCGAACATGGCGGTGGCCCACAACACCGCGCACGACACGCGTCACGCCATCGGCTTTCCCTGCCACTAAGCAACAGGCAAACACATGACCGGGCGAGTCGTGCTCGCCGTGATCCTTGCAGGGATCGCGGCGGGTCTAATCATGGGCGTCATCCAGCATGTGCGGCTGACACCTCTCATCCTGCAGGCAGAGTCCTTCGAACAGGCCGGCGCCGCGCACAGCCACGCACCGGCCGCAGACAGCGGAACGGCTTCAGGCCACGACCATGGCGATGGCCATGATCACGGCGACGGCCACGACCACGGCGAGGGCTGGAGCCCGGCTGATGGCTGGCAGCGCACGCTTGCCACCACGGTCACGGCCGTTATGGCAGGCGCCGGTTTTGCCGCCGTTCTGGCCGGACTCTCGCTTCTGACCGGACTTCGCATCACAAGGCAGAACGGCCTCGTCTGGGGCCTGTGCGGCTTTGTTGCGGTGTCCCTCGCACCGGCAGCGGGCCTGCCGCCCGAACTTCCGGGCATGGCCGCCGCCGACCTGCTGCCACGCCAGATCTGGTGGGTGTGCACCATCGCGCTCACCGGCGCAGGGCTCTACCTCCTTGCCGCGCGGCGTGAAACCTGGGCGATCGCCCTTGCCGTTCTGGTGATCGCACTGCCGCATGTGATCGGCGCGCCCGCCGCACCGCATGAGGCAAGCACGGTGCCGGCAACCCTCGCAGCCAGCTTCGCCGCCAACTCGCTGGCCGCAAACGCTGTATTCTGGTCGTGCATCGGGCTGTTCCTCGGCCTGGCGCTGGACCGTTACGCCAAGGACATGGACACCGCATGAGCACCGAAAAAATTCCGGCCACTGTCATCACCGGCTTTCTGGGGGCGGGCAAGACCACGCTGATCCGCAACATGCTGGAGAACGCCAAGGGACGGCGCATCGCGCTCGTCATCAACGAGTTCGGCGACGTTGGCGTCGATGGTGAAATCCTGAAGGGCTGCGGGGTTGAAACCTGCCGCGAGGAGGATGTGATCGAACTCGCCAATGGCTGCATCTGCTGCACGGTGGCCGATGATTTCGTGCCCACCATGAAGAAACTGCTCGACCGCGCGGAGCCTCCTACCCACATCGTGATCGAGACATCGGGCCTCGCCCTGCCCCAGCCGCTGGTGCGCGCCTTCAACTGGCCCGAGATCAAGTCACGCGTCACCGTTGATGGTGTCATCACGGTGGTTGATGCCAAGGCGCTGGCCGAGGGCCGCTTCGCCGATGACGAGGACGCCGTTCAGGCCCAGCGCGAGGCGGACCCCAACCTCGACCATGAAAACCCGATCGAGGAACTGTTCGAGGATCAGCTGAACTGCGCCGATATGGTGATCGTCAACAAGACTGATCTACTCGAAGGCAAGGAACATGAGGCCGTGACGGAGGACCTCAAAGCCAGGGTGCGGGCCGGTACCCGGCTGGTGCCGACCCGCCATGGCCAGATCGAGGTTGCAGCCCTGCTGGGCGTGCGTGCCTCCGCCGAGGACGACATGCACAACCGCCTGTCGCACCATGAAATGGAAGGCGAAGAGCAGCACGACCACGACGACTTCGTCACCTTCATCGTGACGCTCGGCGAAGTGGCGGACAAGACGGCGCTTCTGAGGCACATCGAAGACACGATCGCAGCGCACGACATCCTGCGCATCAAGGGCTTTGCGGATGTGAAGGGCTCTCCGGCCCGCCTGCTGGTGCAGGCCGTTGGCCCGCGCCTCAACAGCTATTTCGACCGGCCGTGGAAGCCGGGCGAAACGCGTGGAACGCAGTTGGTGGTGATCGGCGAAAAGCACATGGACCGCGACGCCATCGCCGCCATGCTGCGGGGCTGATGCACCTCCTTGCCACAACATCAGGCGTGATCGATGGCGCGGCCGAAGCCATCGATCTCGCACAGTCTCCGGCGGAGATCGCCGTCCTCTCAGCCGCCGACAGCGAGATCGCGTCTCTCGCCCGCGCCCATGATGCGGCACCCTGTTCCCTCCGCCTTGCCAATCTGCTGCAATTGCAGCACCCGCTCTCGGTCGATCTCTACTGCGAGAAGACGCTGTCGGAGGCGCGCCTCATCGTTCTGCGGCTTCTGGGTGGCGCATCCTATTGGCCTTACGGGCTCGACCAGGTGGAGGCGATGGCGCGCGCGCGCGGCATTCTGCTGGCGGTTCTTCCCGGCGACGCGCAACCGGACCCCGAACTGACCCGCCGCTCAACGCTTGCGCCCCATCATGTTGAACGTCTGCGGCACTATCTTGTTTCAGGCGGGGCGGAGAATGCCGCCGCCTTCCTCGCCTATTGCCAGCATCTTCTGCATGGTACGGCGGAGCCCGATCCGGCGCGCGCGTTGCCGAAGGCCGGCCTCTACCGCAACAGCCATGCAGCGGGCCAGCCACTCGCTGCACTGGTGTTCTACCGCTCGGTCATGGAAGGCGCGCAGACCGCCCCCGTCGATGCACTGGCGGAGGCGCTTCAGAAGCGCGGCATCGGCACACGCGCCTTCTATATGGCAAGCCTCAAGGACCGCGACAGCGTGGAATGCCTCCGCGCGTCACTGAATGAATGCGCGCCCGATGTCATTCTCAACGCCACCAGTTTCGCGGTGGCGTCCGGCGGTTCGGATGATCCACTGGCTGCCTATGATTGCCCTGTGCTGCAGGTGGTTCTGTCCGGGTCATCCGAGCAAAGCTGGCGGGACAGCGCGCAGGGCCTGAATGCACGCGACCTCGCCATGAACGTGGTGCTGCCGGAACTCGATGGGCGCATAATGTCCCGCGCCATATCCTTCAAGGCCGACAGCCATTGGCATGAGGGCACGCAGTGCCGCATCGTCACCTACAGCGGTGTGCCGGACCGTGTTGCCTTCGTCGCGGATCTCGCCGCCAATTGGGTGAAGCTCCGACGTACAGTTCCACCCGCCCGCAAGGTGGCGATCATCCTGGCGAACTACCCCAACAAGGACGGCCGCATCGCCAATGGCGTGGGGTATGACACGCCCGCCAGCACGGTTGCGATCCTCAATGCGATGACGTCGGATGGCTATGCGGTGGCAGCCTATCCCCAGACAGGCAATGGCATCATTGAGGACTTACAGAAAGGCACCACGAATGCGGGCGCCTCCCGCTCAAGCCCTGCACTCTCCCTTGTGGACTACCTTACGCACTTCGCAGGCGTTCCCGGGCCCGTGCGCACGCAGATCACTGAACGCTGGGGCGATCCTTCCCGCGACCCGTTCTTCACAAATGGCGCGTTCCACCTTCCCGTGAAGATCTATGGCAATGCCGCCGTCGCCATCCAGCCAGCGCGCGGTTACAACATCGATCCGAAATCGAGCTATCATGATCCGGCCCTTCTGCCGCCGCACGGCTATCTCGCCTTCTATTTCTGGGTCCGCCACCATTTCGGCGCGCATGCGGTCATCCACAATGGCAAGCACGGCAATCTCGAATGGCTGCCTGGCAAGGCCAATGCGCTGTCACCGGAATGCCTGCCGGAGATCACGCTGGGGCCACTGCCGCAGCTTTACCCTTTCATCGTCAATGATCCAGGTGAAGGCACACAGGCCAAGCGCCGCACCGGGGCCGTGATCATCGACCACCTCACGCCGCCGCTGACGCGGGCTGAAACCTATGGGCCGCTGAAGGACCTCGAAGCGCTGGTCGATGAGTATTACCTCGCCTCCGGCCTCGACCGCCGCCGCCGGGATGCGCTCCGCCAGGACATTCTCGATCTCACAAAGTCCACCCGCCTCGACATCGACGCCGGGTTTACAGGAGACGCGGACAATGACCTGCAGCGGCTCGATTCCTATCTCTGCGACCTCAAGGAAGCGCAAATCCGCGATGGTCTGCACATTCTCGGTACCTCGCCTGAAGGCCGCCTCGAGACCGATCTCCTCGTAGCCCTCGCCCGCGTGCCGCGCGGGCTGGGCGACGGTGGCGATCAGTCGCTGATCCGCGCGCTGGCTCAGGACTTCGCACTGGATTTCGATCCACTCACCTGCGAGATGGGGACACCGTGGACGGGCGCGACGCCTGATCTCCTCTCGCAACTCGTGCCTGATCCCTGGCGCAGCACCGGCGATACGGTGGAACGGCTCGAACTCTATGCCACGGCGCTCCTCTCCGGTGCTGTGCCGCCCGCCACTTTCATCAACACGGCACAAGTGCTGATGGAGATCGGCGCCCGCATCCGCCCCGCGCTCCGGGCCTGCGGGGCGGACGAAATCGCCAATCTGCTCAAGGGCCTTTCGGGCCGCTTCGTGCCGCCCGGTTCCTCCGGCGCGCCAACGCGCGGGCGGCTCGACGTGCTGCCGACGGGACGAAATTTCTATTCGCTCGACAATCGCACCGTGCCAACTCCAACCGCATGGACGCTCGGCCAGAAATCGGCAGAGGACCTGCTGCTCCGCCATTTCCAGGATACGGGCCGCTATCCGCAAGCACTCGGGCTTTCTGCCTGGGGCACATCCAACATGCGTACCGGCGGGGACGACATTGCACAGGCTCTCGCACTCATCGGGGCAAAGCCAGTGTGGGAGCCCGCGAGCTGGCGTGTCACCGGCTTCGAGATCATTCCGCTGGCCAGGCTCGGCCGCCCGCGGGTTGATGTAACGCTCCGGATCTCGGGCTTCTTCCGCGATGCCTTCCCCGCCCAGATCGAACTGCTCGACAAGGCGATCCGCGCCGTGGGCGCACTTGAGGAGGATGACGACGACAACCCCCTCGCCGCGCGCATGCGTGCCGAGGCACAGGCCATGGCGGCCTCCGGCATTGCCGACGCGGATGCGCGGCTGATGGCGGGCCACCGGATTTTCGGCTCGAAGCCCGGCGCCTATGGCGCGGGGCTGCAGGCACTGATCGATGAAAAGATCTGGACCGAGCGCGCCGACCTTGCGGCTGCCTATGTCACCTGGGGTGCTTATGCCTATGGCGCGAAAGCCGATGGCATCAATGACGAGCAGGCCTTCACGGAAAGGTTGAAGCGCATTGAGGCGGTCGTGCACAATCAGGACAACCGCGAGCATGATCTGCTCGACTCGGATGACTACTATCAGTTCGAAGGCGGCATGACGGCGGCGGTGGAACAGGCCTCCGGCATCCGGCCGCGCGTCTATCACAATGATCACTCACGTCCCGAGCGCCCGGTGATCCGCACACTGGAGGAAGAAGTTGGCCGCGTCATGCGCGCCCGCGTCGTCAACCCCAAATGGATCAATGGCGTGAAGCGCCACGGTTACAAGGGTGCTTTTGAAATCGCGGCCACGGTGGACTACATGTTCGCCTTTGCCGCAACAACCGGTGCCGTCCGCACCCATCATTTCGACCTCGCCTTCGATGCCTTCATCGCCGATGACGAGACGCTGGATTTCATCCGCGCCAATAACCCCGCCGCCCTGAAAGACATCGCCGAGCGCTTCCGCGAAGCGGCCCAGCGCGGCCTCTGGACACCCCGGCTCAATTCCGCCCATCATCTCCTCGAGGAGCTTGTCAGATGACCGAAGACACACCCGACCACGACAATGCCCGCCACCATGAAAAGATGGCGAAGAAGAAGGCGGCCCGCGCCAAGATCATGGCGGGCAAGACCATCGAGAAGGGCCTGCTGATCGTTCACACCGGCAAGGGCAAGGGCAAGTCCACGGCCGCCTTCGGCATGGTGTTCCGCTGCGTGGGCCATGGCATGAAATCAGGCGTCATCCAGTTCGTGAAGGGCGCTTGGTCCACGGGCGAGCGCACGGTGCTCGAGAACTACCCTGAACTCGTCACCATCAAGGCCATGGGCGAGGGTTTCACCTGGGAAACCCAGGACCGCGAGCGCGACATCGCGCATTCCCGCGCCGCCTGGGAAGAGGCCAAGAAGATGATCGCCGACCCCGAATACAAGATGGTGCTGCTCGATGAACTGAACATCGTGCTGCGCTATGACTATCTGCCGCTTGAGGAGGTGCTGGAGGTTCTGAGGAACAAGCCCGCCGGCAAGCATGTGATCGTGACGGGCCGCAACGCCAAGGACGAGCTGATCGAGATTGCTGATCTCGTCACCGAGATGGAGCAGGTGAAGCACCCCTTCCGTTCCGGTGTGAAGGCCCAGGCCGGGATCGAGTTCTAAGCTGCCGCAAACGGGCTTGTGAGGCTTTCCCGGCGGGGCTAGAAGGCACTTTCGCAGCGTCCCCTGAGACGGGACTGAAAGCATATTCCGGTGCGGCCGACCCAGTTGCGGGGCCAAGACCGGAGCTGCCTTCCGGACCGGGCCTCGCCCCGGGGGCGCGCTCGGCATGGAAGGCAGGACAATGGCGGAAAAACTCGGTGTGATGCTGTGCGGCCACGGCAGCCGCGACAAGGATGCGGTGAAGGAATTCGCCGTGCTGGCCCAGCACCTCAAGACCCGCATGCCGCAGCATCCGGTCGAATACGGCTATCTCGAATTCGCCACCCCCATCATCCGCACCGGGCTCGACAGCCTGAAGTCGCAAGGCGTCACCCGTGTGCTGGCCGTTCCCGGCATGCTGTTCGCGGCGGGCCACGCCAAGAACGACATCCCGTCGGTTCTCAACACCTATGCCGCGGCGAATGATCTGCGGATCGACTATGGCAAGGAACTCGGCATCGACCCCAAGATGATGCGCGCCGCGGCGGACCGTATCCAGCAGGCCATCGACCAGGTCGCTAACGATGTTCCAAAGCACGAGACACTGCTCCTCGTCGTCGGCCGTGGCGCCTCCGACCCCGATGCCAATTCCAATGTCTCGAAGGTCATGCGCATCCTGTGGGAGGGCTTCGGCTTCGGCTGGGCCGAAACCGCCTATTCCGGCGTCACCTTCCCGCTCGTCGAACCGGGTCTCGAACATGCGGCACGGCTCGGCTACCGCCGTATCATCGTGTTTCCCTATTTCCTGTTCACTGGCATTCTGGTGGACCGTATCTACGCCGCGACCGATGCTGTGGCCGCCCGCCACCCGGAGATCCAGTTCATCAAGGCCCCCTATCTCAACGACCACCCGCAGGTGATCGAAACCTTCGTGGAGCGCATTGAGCAGATCCTGACGGGCGACATCGCCATGAACTGCCAGATGTGCAAGTACCGCACCCAGGTGCTGGGCTTCGAGGCGGAAGCCGGCGCCGTTCAGGAGAGCCACCACCACCATGTGGAAGGTATCGGCACGTCGGAGGACTGCGAATACTGTGACGGCGTCTGCAACCAGATGTGCAAGACCATGCCGCGCAAGAAGAAGGACCCCGTTCTCGCGGTCGATGCCGACAAGATCCTCTCAGGCGCCGTGCCGCACCATCACCATGGCGATGACGGCCACCACCATGGGCATGATCATGGGCATGACCACGGCCACGATCACGGGCATGATCACGGGCACACCCACGCGC
>CAYMQH010000004.1:4844-36833 GCA_964392525.1 uncultured Aestuariivirga sp. | reverse complement strand
CATGGGCATGACCACGGCCACGATCACGGGCATGATCACGGGCACACCCACGCGCCCTATCCCCATGCCGATCATCCTCTTGGCCCGCGCAGCATGGCGAAGAAGTGACCCCCTACCTCCGCGACCCGGCGCAGATCTACCAGCGCTCCTTTGAGATTATCCGGGCAGAAGCGGATTTCTCCTCCCTTCCTGTTGATGCGGAGCCTATCGCCACGCGCATCATCCATGCCTGTGGCATGCCGGAGATTGTTGCAGACCTCCGGATCTCGCCCGATTTCGTTGCGGCGGGCAAATCGGCCCTCGGGGCGGGCAAACCCATTCTGGTCGATGTGGAAATGGTCCGCCATGGCATCATCGACAACAAGGACCACATCATCTGTACCCTGAATGATCCGCGCGCCCGTGAGATCAGCCTCGCCACCGGCAATACCCGTTCGGCCGCCGCGGTCGAA
Source organism: uncultured Aestuariivirga sp. (assembly GCA_964392525.1). GTDB lineage: Bacteria > Pseudomonadota > Alphaproteobacteria > Rhizobiales > Aestuariivirgaceae > Aestuariivirga. The sequence goes on along the minus strand of CAYMQH010000004.1, from coordinate 36,381 downwards.
CTCTGGCGGGAGCATCTTGAGGGGGCCATCGCGGTGATCGGCAATGCGCCGACCGCCCTCTTCGCGTTGCTTGAAATGATCGATGCAGGCGGACCCAGGCCTGCCGCCATCGTTGGCTTTCCGGTGGGCTTCGTGGGCGCCGCCGAATCCAAGGATGAGCTTCACGCCAATCCGCGCGGCATTGCCTATGCGACAGTACTGGGCCGGCGCGGTGGTTCGGCCATGGCGGCCTCGGTCATCAATGCCCTTACGCGGGGTGCCGCATGAGCCGGTGGCTGACCATCGCCGGCATGGGCGAAGATGGCTGGGAAGGCCTCTCCGCCCGTGCGCGTCATGCCCTCGAAACCGCGGATGTCGTTGTCGGCTCTGAGCGGCTGCTGTCCTTCCTGCCCGCGTCATCGGCGGAAAGACATGAGTGGCCGCAACCTTTCTCCACGGTGGTCGAGCGCATCAAGCCTCTTGCCGGACGCCGGACGGTGATCCTCGCCACGGGCGACCCCATGAATTACGGCGTGGCGCGCAAGCTGATGGAGTTCATCCCCTTCAGCGAGATGGAGATCATCCCCCATCTGTCGGCCTTCTCGCTTGCCGCGGCGCGCGTCGGATGGTCGCTTCCCGATTGCGACACGCTCACGCTCCATGGCCGCCACGCGGCGAACATCGAAGCCTTCATTCAGCCCGGCGTGCGGCTTCTCGTGCTGACAGCGGATGCCTCGACCATTGGTGAAGTGGCCCGCCGCCTCACCGCGCGGGGCTTCGGCCAGAGCAGCATCACGGTGCTTGAGAACATGGGCGGCGCACGCGAGCGGCAGTCCAGCTTCAGTGCGGCCGATCCGCCAGCCACAGCTTATTCCGACCTTAACACGCTGGCGATCCACTGTATTGCCGGGCCTGCTGCCAAGATCCAGAGCCGCCTTGGCGGCCTGCCCGATGATGCCTTCGTGCATGACGGGCAACTCACCAAGCGCGAAGTGCGCGCTGCCACCCTCGCCGCCCTTGCCCCCACCCCGGACAAGCTGCTGTGGGATGTGGGCGCAGGCTGCGGCTCGATCTCGATTGAGTGGATGCGTGGCGCGCGGGGCTGCGAGGCGATCGCCTTCGAGCATGATGCGGAACGCCTTGCGATGATTGCTACCAATGCCGATGCGCTCGGCACACCGCGCCTCAAGGTGGTTGCGGGTCACGCACCGGGAACGCTCGCAGGCCAGCCCGTGCCCGATGCAGTCTTCATCGGCGGCGGCATCTGGGTTCCCGGCGTCTTCGACACTGCATGGGCGGCCCTGAAACCCGGCGGGACTCTCGTCGCCAATGTCGTCACCATCGAGGGCGAGCTGCACCTGTATGACCTTCACGAAAAGCACGGCGGCGACATCGTGCGCATGGATGTTTCCAACCTGACCTCTGTCGGCCGCCTGCGGGCCTTGCGCCCGCGCATGGCGGTCACCCAATGGCGGACACAAAAGCCATGGTGACGAAACTCGGAACACTTCATGGCGTCGGTGTCGGCCCCGGCGATCCGGAACTCATGACGGTGAAGGCGGCACGTCTGATCGCCACGGCACCTGTCATCGCCTATCTGGCGGCCAATGGAAAAGACTCGACCGCGCGCGACATCGCAAGACCTTTCCTGCCCGGGAGTTGCATCCATCTCGTCATCGACATGCCGATGCGCGTTGAGCGTGAGCCGGGCGAAAAGGCCTATGATGCCGGTGCCGCCGCCATCGCGGAGCATCTCGAAGCGGGCCGCGACGTGGTGATGCTGTGCGAGGGCGATCCGTTCTTCTACGGCAGCTTCATGTATGTCTTCGCCAGGCTGCAGCCCAGATATCCCTGCCACATCGTGCCGGGCGTGACCTCGATCACAGCGGCGGCCGCCTCGCTCCGCCGTCCGCTCTCGGCCAGAAACGAGGTGGTCAAGGTCCTGCCGGCCACCCTGCCGGAAGACCGCCTGCGCGAAGAACTGCTCGGTGCCGAAAGCGCTGCGATCATCAAGGTCGGCCGCCACCTTCCGAAGCTCCGCAACATCCTCGGCATGCTGGATCTGAGCGCCCGTGCCCATGTCATCATCAAGGCCACCCACAAGGACGAGGTCATCATCCCCCTCCTCAACGTCACGGAAGATACATTGCCCTATTTCTCGACCATCCTCGTCTATACGGGGGCCGAAGCATGGTGAAGCCCGTCCTCTTCGTGTTGGGTGCCTCCGCCCTGCCGCTCGCGCACAGACTGAAGGAACCGCTCGGCGCGGAAGTCCACACGCCGCATTGCGTGTCGGGCGGCGACATCACTTATGACAAGGCGACGGCGCATCTCGGCCAATTGTTTGCCGATGGCCGCAGCATCATTGGCATTTGCGCGGCGGGCATCCTGATCCGCGCCATCGCGCCGCGTCTCAGGGACAAGCACAGCGAGCCGCCCGTCGTTGCTCTCGCCGAAGACGGCTCCTCTGCCGTGCCGCTGCTCGGTGGCCACCATGGCGCAAATGCGCTGGCCCGCAGGCTGGCAGAACTTTGCAAAGGTCACGCGGCTGTCACCACGGCCAGCGAAGTGCGCTTCGGCATGGCGCTGGATGAACCCGCTTCAGGTTATGTTCTTGCCAATCCGCACCACTTGAAGCCCGCGACTGCCGCTGTTTTGAACGGCGCCGAACTTGCGCTGAAGGGCAGCAATCCCTTCCCTGCGCATTCCATTCCAGCCTGGACACACGGCTTCAGCGGCGTAACGCTGAATGCCACGGAGGCACCGGCCGAAGGCACAGCCAGCGAACTCATCTATCATCCGAAGACGCTGGTCATGGGCCTTGGCTGCGAGCGCAACGCCGCTGCCGCCGAGTTGATTGCCCTAGCGGAACAGGTTCTGGGTGAAGCGAAGCTGTCGCCCCATGCGCTCGCTGCCGTTGCCTCGATTGACCTCAAGGCGGATGAGGCGGCCATCCATGCCGTGGCAGCCCATTTCGGCGTTCCCGCCCGGTTCTTCACAGCTGAGGAGTTGAACCGCGAGACGCCGCGCCTCAGGAACCCGTCGGAGATCGTCGCGAAGGAGGTGGGCGTTCCCGGCGTCTCGGAAGCAGCCGCGCTTGCCTGCGCGGGGCCGTCCTCCGCCCTCGTCGTGGAGAAGACCCGTTCAGCCCGCGGCACCTGCGCCATCGCCCGCGCGCCCGAGCCCGTGCTGTCGCCTCCGGGCGAGGCGCGCGGCATCGTGCATGTGGTGGGGATCGGCCCCGGCACGCCCGACTGGCGCGCACCCGCCGCCCGTGCCGCACTTGAAGCCTCGACCGACTGGGTGGGTTACGGCCTTTATCTGGACCTCGTCGCGGATGTGCAGCATGGCCAGCAGGAGCACCGTTTCCCGCTGGGCGGTGAGGAAGACCGCGTACGCCACGCCATAATGCTGGCAAGACAAGGCAGGGAAGTCTCGCTCATCTGCTCCGGTGACGCGGGCATCTACGCCATGGCGGCACTGGTCTATGAGGTCATTGACCTCGAACCCTCGCGCATCGCGGTGAATGTCATCCCCGGCATTTCGGCCTTCCAGGCGGCGGCGGCCAAGGCGGGCGCCATGATCGGGCATGATTTCTGCTGCATCTCGCTCTCCGACCTTCTCACCCCGTGGGACGCAATCGAAAAGCGCGTCAAGGCAGCGGCTGAAGGTGATTTCGTCATCTCCTTCTACAATCCCCGTTCGCTGAAGCGGCGCGACCAGCTGGAGCGGGCCTTCGCCATTCTGGCCCGCCACCGCCCCGCCGATACGCCGGTCATCATCGCCTCCAACCTCGGGCGCCCGGAAGAACAGGTGAAGATCGTGCGCTTTGCCGATTTCAACCCGGACGATGTCGACATGCTCACCCTCGTGATGGTGGGCTCCTCCCAATCCAAGAGCTTCGCGCGGGGCGACGGGCAGACCTATGCCTACACGCCACGCGGCTATGCCAAGAAGAGAGATGCAGCGGAATGACTGTTCACTTCATCGGCGCCGGACCCGGCGCGCCAGACCTCATCACCGTCCGTGGGCTGAAGATCATCCAGTCATGCCCGGTGTGCCTCTATGCCGGTTCGCTGGTGCCGGAGGACATCGTCAAGGCCGCGCCCTCGGATGCGCGCGTCATCGACACCGCACCGATGACGCTGGATGAGATCATGGTCGAGATCGAAGCCGCCCACGCCAGGGGACAGGATGTGGCGCGCGTACACTCAGGCGACCCATCGCTCTATGGCGCGATTGCCGAACAGATCCGCCGCCTCAACAAGGTGGGCATTCCCTATGACGTGACGCCCGGCGTTCCCGCCTTCGCAGCGGCTGCTGCCGAACTCAAGACCGAGTTCACGCTGCCGGAAATCGCCCAGACGGTGATCCTGACCCGCACCGCCATGCAGTCATCATCCATGCCACCGGGCGAGATGCTGGAGGAACTCGGACGTTCCGGCGCAACGCTTGCCATCCACCTGTCGATCCGCAACCTCGGCTATATTGAGCGCGCGCTGACGCCGCACTATGGGCCGGATTGCCCCGTCGTCGTGGCCTACCGCATCACCTGGCCGGACCAGCTGATCATCCATGGCACACTCTCAACCATTGCGAAGAAGGTGCGAGAGGCCAAGCTTACTCGCACGGCACTGATCCTCGTGGGGCGTGTGCTCGATGCACATGATTTCCGTGACTCTGCCCTCTACGATGGCGCGCATGAGCATGTGCTCCGCAATCGGAAGACGGTAAAGCCAGTAGGCTGATCAAATAAATCTGCCCTTCTGTCGGCAAATGAGCAGTCGATCGGGTATTCCCATGTTATCCTGATCATTTAATCAGGAGATGCCCGATGAAAAACAGGTTTCTCTCCCTGCTTGCCGTGGTTGCCTTGGCCGGACTTTATCATTTGCCCGCCTCTGCCCGGTCTCCGGAATTCAAGGCCAACCCGCCGCCCTCGATCCTGACGCCCGATGAGGTCCAGACCAGCGTCGGCACGCTTCATTTCAAGGACGGCGCACCAGACGGGAAAACCACGCAACTCGCCTTCGACCAGCTCGACCTTGGCCGCGGCATCGAAGCCTTCATGAAGGGAATGCCCGCCACGTCGGTCCATGCGGGGTGCCATGGCCTCTCAACGGCCGGCATCAAGGAAAATGAAGGCGTCGGCATCACCGAGGAGCTGATGGACGCGCGCTCGCTCTTCCTCACGCCCAACACGACGACGGTCTATGGCTTTACCTGTCTCAATCTCAAGGCAGGCCCGATGGTGTTGGAGATTCCCGCTGGTATCCTTGGCCTCGTGGATGACGCCTATTTCCGCTGGGTTGTGGACTTGGGCCTGACCGGCCCGGACCAGGGGCGCGGCGGCCGCTATCTTTTCCTCCCAGCGGGCTATGCAGGGCCAGTGCCGAGCATGGGCTTCCACCTCATAAGGTCACCCACCAACCGGCTTCTGATGTTCTTCCGCGCCTTCGTGAAGGACGGCGACATCAAGGCGGCAGTCGATAACGTCAAGGCGAACACAAAGCTCTATCCACTCGCGGCAGCCGCCAATCCGCCCGCGGCCACCTTTGTCAATACCTCAGGAAAGCAGTTCAACACAATCAGCGCCAATACGTTTGAATTTTACCACGAGCTCAACGCAGTTGTGCAGAACGAGCCAGCCGACTTCGTGGAACCGGAAACCGTGGGCCTCTTTGCGGCCATCGGAATCCGCAAGGGCCAGCCCTTCCAGCCCGATGCCCGCATGGTGAAGATTCTCACGGATGCCGTGGCCCTGGGCAATGCGGCGGCGCGCTCCTTCCTTTGGGCACCACGCGACAAGCGGGTGTTCATCTATCCGGATCGCCAGTGGATCACGCCCTTCGTGGGCGGCAGTTACCTGTTCCGCGATGGCGCTGAACTGATGCTGGATGTGCGCTCAACCTTCTTCTACTACGCGACAGGCATCACACCCGCGATGGCCGATGCAAAACCAGGCACCGGTTCGGCCTACGCCGGTGCCTTCCGCGACAAGGACGGAAATTATCTCGACGGATCGAAGACCTACAAGATCACCCTCCCCGGTCCGATCCCAATGAATAACTTCTGGTCCTTCACCGTCTATGACAACCAGACGCGCTCGCTCCTTGAGACGGATCAGAAACTCGCCGGGGTCGACAGCCTGTCAAAGGACCTCACGACAAATGCGGATGGCTCCGCGACCGTGTGGTTCGGCCCGAAGCCGCCGCAAGGCCACGAAGGCAATTGGGTAGAGACCATGCCCGGCAAGGGCTGGAACGTCCTCTTCCGCCTCTATGGCCCGCTGGAACCGTGGTTCGACAAGAGCTGGAAACCGGGGGATTTCGAACTGGTGCCGTGAGCCGCCGCCTCGAGCGCCATCATTCCAGCGAAGGCCGTAATGACGGCAGTAGGGAGTTGAACCTCACACATCCAACAGCGCACGCTCATGCACCAAGAGCCAGCGCTTGCGGTCCACGCCGCCGCCATAACCGGTGAGAGAGCCATCCGCCCCAATCACCCGGTGGCAGGGTACGGCAATCGAAATGGGATTGCGGCCATTCGCGAGACCGACCGCCCGCACAGCCTTCACATCCCCCAGCCGCCGCGCCAACTCGCCATAGGAGATGGTGACGCCGCAGGGAATGCGCTTCAATTCAGCCCAGACCCGCTTCTGGAAGTCAGTGCCGCCGCCATCCGTCTCGATTGCATCGATGGCGCCCAACTCACCCGCGAAGTAGGCTCTCACCCGAGAGGACAAGCCAAACGGATCATCCGCAGGCTGATGTTCCTCACCGCCGAAGCGCGCCTTCATCTCGCGCTCCAGGCGCGGTCCGGCGTCTTCAAACTCGAGCATCAACAAAATGCCCTCCCGCGCGAGCAGCACGAGAGGGCCGATGGGTGTTTCGATCCGGCTGCGCAGGATCATGGAGTGCCACCTATCCCAAGCGGGCCAGCGCCTCGTCGATCTTGGCCTTGCGGGCCTCAAGTTCGGCCTTGCGCTCGCGGGATTCATCGAGCACTTCCGGCGGCGCCTTGGCAACGAAACCGGGGTTGTTCAGGCGGCTGTCGATCCCGGCCATGTCCTTGGCAATTTTTTCCAGTTCCTTGGCAAGCCGGGCCTTTTCCGCGCCGAAGTCGATCACGCCTTCCAGGGGCAGCGCAACGGTTGCTTCATCCAGCACGATCTGGGCGGAGGCCTTCGGCACCTGATCCTCGAAGCCGATGGAGGAGAGGCGCGCAAGGCGCATGATCTCATTCTCCCATGCTGCGGCGCGGCGGCGGGTTTCGGCATTGGCGCTGACCAGCACACAGGCGATTTTCGCGCCAGCCGGCACATTCATCTCGGCACGCACCGAGCGCACTTCGGAAATGAAGCGGATCACCCATTCCATCTCAGCGTCGGATGCGGCATCGCCCAGCCCCTTGTAGGAGGGCCATGCGGACTCGATCAGCCACTGCCTGCGTTTGCCCGTGTTCTGCCACAGCTCTTCCGTGACGAAGGGCATGAAGGGATGGAGCAGCAGCAGGATCTGGTCCATAACCCAGGCTGCGGTCGCCCGGGTCTCGGCCTTCGCCGCTTCATCCGTGCCATTGAGGATCGGCTTGATGAGTTCAAGATACCAATCGCAGAACACATTCCAGACAAACTGGTACATGGCCCCGGCGGCTTCGTTGAACTTGTACTCCCCGAGGGCCTGGCGAACCCGCGCTTCGGTGCGGGCGGTTTCGCCCGCGATCCAGCGGTTCACGGTGACACGGGCGGCGTGAGGATCGTATGCGGAATCATGCGCCACGCCATTCATCTCGGCAAAGCGCGCGGCGTTCCAAAGTTTGGTACCGAAGTTGCGGTATCCTTCCACCCGCTGCTTGGAGAGCTTGATGTCACGCCCCTGTGCCGCCATGGCGGCCAGCGTGAAGCGCAGCGCGTCAGCGCCGTAAGCGTCGATCAGGTCCAGCGGGTCGATGACATTGCCCTTGGACTTCGACATCTTCTGGCCCTTCTCGTCGCGGACCAGCGCATGGATATAGACCGTGTGGAACGGCACCTCCTTCATGAAGTGCAAGCCCATCATCATCATGCGGGCCACCCAGAAGAAGATGATGTCGAAACCGGTGACGAGCACGTCCGTCTTGTAGTGCCGCTTCAGCTCCGGCGTTTCGTCCGGCCAGCCCAGCGTCGAGAACGGCCAGAGGGCGGAGGAGAACCACGTGTCGAGCACATCCTCGTCGCGCGTCAGCATGACCTCACCCGAGCCCAGCGCACGCGCTTCGGCATGCGCCGGAACACCATAGTGACGCCTGGCGGCGGCCTGCGCCTCCGCCTCGGTTTCCTCCACGAACACCGTGCCATCCGGCCCATACCACGCCGGAATCTGATGCCCCCACCACAGCTGGCGCGAGATGCACCACGGCTGGATGTTGCGCATCCATTCGTAATAGGTCTTCTCCCAGTTCTTCGGCACGAAGCTGGTCTCACCCTTTTCCACCGCAGCGATGGCAGGCTTGGCAAGTTCACCGGCATTCACATACCACTGCTCGGTGAGCCACGGCTCGATCACAACATCCGAACGGTCGCCATGCGGAACCTGATGCGTATGCGGCTCGATCTTGTCGAGCAGGCCCTGCGCCTCGAAGGCTTCGACGATGCGCTTCCTTGCCTCGAAACGGTCCAGCCCATGGAGCGCCATGGTCTCCGGCGGCACAGCCGCGCCATCGAGGAAATCGGCATTGCCGTCCAGCAGAACTTTGCCGAACTGGTCCAGAACATTGATTTGCTTCAGGCCGTGGCGCTTGCCCACGTCGAAATCGTTGAAGTCATGCGCGGGCGTGATCTTGACGGCCCCCGTGCCCTTCTCGGGGTCGGCATAGTCATCGCCGACGATCGGGATCATGCGGCCCACAAGCGGCAGGCGCACCATCTTGCCGATGAGGTGCTTCAGCTTCTCGTTTTCGGGGTGAACGGCAACACCTGAGTCACCCAGCATCGTTTCGGGCCGCGTCGTGGCAACGACGATCACCTCATCCGTGCCGTGGATGGGATAGCGAAGATGCCAGAGATTGCCCTTCACTTCCTTCTGCACCACTTCAAGGTCGGAAATGGCGGTCAGCAGCTTCGGGTCCCAGTTCACAAGACGCTTGTCCTTGTAGATCAGCCCTTGCTTGTAGAGCTGCACGAAGACCTTGAGCACGGCCTTGGAGAGGCCCTCATCCATGGTGAAGCGCTCACGCGACCAGTCACAGGATGCGCCAAGGCGGCGCAACTGGCGTGAAATCGTGCCGCCTGATTCTTCCTTCCATGCCCACACGCGTTCAAGGAAGGCCTCACGCCCCATGGCGCGGCGGTCGGTCTTGTTTTCCTTTTGCAGCAGGCGCTCCACCACCATCTGGGTGGCGATGCCCGCGTGGTCGGTACCCGGCTGCCAGAGCACGTCCTTGCCGCGCATCCGCTCGAAGCGGATCAGGATGTCCTGAATCGTGTTGTTCAGCGCGTGTCCCATATGCAGCGAGCCCGTGACATTGGGCGGCGGAATGACGATGGTGAAGGGTTCCGCCCCCGGCTTGCCGCCCGGCTTGAAAAACCCGCGCGCCTCCCATTCGGCGTAAAGCCGGGCTTCCATTTCAGCGGGGGTAAAGGTCTTCTCGAGCATGGGAAAATCCGCATAAATCTGAGCTGTTCTGGGAGCGCCTTAAACACCAGCGGAACGGCCCATGCAAGCCGCGCAGGAAGGCTTCCCGGCGCGCCGATCATCAAGCAAGGCCAGTGTGCCGCAGCCGCCTAACGGCACAGAACGATCTCAACGTGTCGCATGTCGGCGATCCGCAGCAGAAAGGGCGGCCGCGTGGGCCACAGGAATTTCAGTTGCGAAGCATCCACCGCTTCGGAGTGGTACTGAACGCCCACCTCGTTCAGCCGCCGCCATTTCACCCGCACGCGCCGCATGGTGCGGTCCAGCATCAGAACCAGCAGAAACTCCTCGGGCAGAAAGCCGGCGTGGTGGCAGGCAAGCCGCGCGCCGCCATCCGACATGTCCCGCACCGTACAGTCGATGACCGAGAGTTTGCTGAGATATACCGCCTTGCCGCGCTTCAGCACGCGCACGCGCGCCGACATGCGGCGCTCCGGTCGGACAGTCTCGGCTTGGTTCATCCTCTCGCCCACCCGGCTCCAACCAGCGGTGACGCAAAAGCTTAACGACCGCAAACTGGCGCGCAGCTTACGTAAAGGAAGGCCGGACAAAGACGGTGGGCGGCGGCCTCAGCGGCCCGTTCGGGCAACCCGTTCGATTTCCTCACGCACCATGCGTTCCACCATGGCGGGAAGATTCTCATCGAGCCACTGCTTGAGCATGCCGCGCAGCAATTCGCGCGTCATGTCCTCAATCGAGCGGTCGCCCGTGGCGCGCGACAAAACCGTGTCCGCGAGGCGGCTGAAGGCCGACTGAACCGATTGCGCCGAACTGCCGGACAAAATGGCAGATGCCTCGGCGCGCGGCGCATCCGGGGCGGGACGATGGGGGATCGGCTCGAAGCGGGTCAGCCCACGCGCTGAGAGGTCAGCGCGCTTCAGCGTCCGGACGGGGTCTGCCTCGCTGGTCGAACCGCGCAGGCGCGACGGCGGCAGGCTTGGCTCGATCTCCCGCCACGAGCGGCGTGGCGTGTCTTTCTGCAGCGCCGCCGACAGGCTTGCAGCACGCTGAGCCGGTTCCGGCGGCGTGACTGTCTCGCCCGACCGGGCGCGGGTGATCTTGGCGCGAAGCTGCTGGATTTCGCTGGTCGAGCCGACGGCGTCCTCGGCGGGTTTCACGCCCTCGGCCGTGCGGGCATCAAGGTTCTCGGCCGGTGCCATGGGAACGGGCACATCCCCGATGTCCTCGTTGATGGCCTTGCGGATCGATGCAAGGAGATCTTCCAAACGCGGTTCAGCCGTCACGATGCCCACCCTGTCGAGGCTCTGCACGGCCCCTCGTTCAAACTTACGACGGCCCGGTGGCCTTGTCGATATCCCCGCGAATTACTCGACGGTTTTCACATCCGTGCCGATCCACTTGTCGCGCACCTGGCGATAATTCGCCTCTGGGTTGTAGATGGCGACCCCGAGGCCGATGTCCCGGGCTGTCAGATGGCCAATGGAGGCCAGAAGCTGATAACCGGCGATCACCCGGTCGCGTTCCGCCCTCACCTGCAACACCTGCGAGAACACGAGTTCGCGCTGGGCGTTCAGCACGTCGAGCGTGGTACGCGTGCCGGCCTGGTATTCCTGCTGTACGCCGTTCAGCGCCAACCGTGCCGCATTGACCTGCGTCTTGGTGTTCTTGATGATTTGAGCGAGGCCAACATAGGAATTCCAGGAGGAGGCCACAGCCCGGCGGATATCACGGGCGATCTCGATCACCTGGATGCGGCTCTGGCTGGCGCGCTGCTTTGCTTCACGCACTTGCGAATAGACAAGGCCCGCCTCATAGAGCGGCACCGTGAGCGACGCAGCGATCGAGGCCGAGCTGCTTTCGTTATTGTCTTCGGTGAAATTGCCATCCGCTGCGAAGCCCGTTGCAGTCAGGTCGGCGCTGGGCAGCAACCCCGAGAAGGCTACGCCAATATCGCTGTTGGCGGCCAGTTCCACAAAGGATTGGGCGAGCAGGCGAGGATTGATCTCGCTCGCCTTGTCGAGCGCCGCCTTCAGGGACGGCGGGATTTTCACCACCTTCGGGTAGCTCAGCTTGCCTGGCTCATTGCCGACGACGGACACATAGTAGGCAACGTCCTGCGCGAGTTGCGTCTGGGCATCGACCAGCGCGCTCTGGGACTCGGCCAGCCGGGCCTCGGACTGCGCAACATCGGTGCGGGTGATCTCACCCACGGCAAAGCGCTCCTGCGAGGCCCGCACCTGCGCCTCGAGGGCCGCCACATCCTGCTTGCGCAGCGCCACGAACTGGCGGCCGGCATAGACCCGCATATAGGCTTGCACCACATTGAACAACACCTGCTGTTCCGTCTCCAGCAGGTTCTGGCGGCCGGCATCAACCCGGGCTTCGGCGCTCTTGGTGCGCTCCACCGTTCCGAAACCGCGGAACACCGGCTGATTGAGCTGGATGGCGATGTCACCCGACGTTCCGTTATCGGTAGCGAGGAAGTCCTCGATCTCGCCCGTGTTGTCGACGATCTCGCCCTTCTGTGAAGTGGCGAACCCTTCGAGATTGCCCTGCACCGCCACGGTCGGGCGCCAGCCGGAGAGTGCCTGCGGCACCAGTTCATCGGTGGCGCGCTGGCCGGCGCGGGCGGCATCAAGCGTCGGGTTGGTGACGTAGGCCTTTTCCATGGCGCCAAACAGGGTATCGGCAAGAGTGCTCTGGGTGTTCAGCAACGCCGCAGCCGAAAACAGCGCGGAACCAAGAAACAGTCTGACCAAACGAACTTTCATTACCCTCACCATCCATTTCGGGCTCTTGCGCGCCCGAGGCAGTCTCACGGCAAACCGGCGCATGGCCCGCCAGCTCAAAACACAAATGCCGGCGTCTTCTTTCGGAAACCCGGCAGTGCGGTAATCGATGCGTCGAACACCTCGCGCTGGGCCATCACCGCCTCCGCCCGCGTGAACACCGTCGCCTTCCCAACGGCATTCGTGCCGATGACCGCCACCAGTCGTCCGCCTTCGGCCAACTGATCAAGCAGCGTCTGCGGCACCTCCTCCACACGGCCTTCAAGCACGATGACATCAAAGGGCTGTTCGGCGCTGACGCCGGCCTCGAGCGGTCCTTCCACCAGTGTGACATTGGCAAGGCCCGCGAGATTGGCACGCGCCGCGACGGCAAGTGCTGGATCGCATTCGAGCGCCACAACCCTCTCCGCGAGCGCAGCGATCACTGCCGCGCCGTATCCTGTTCCCGCGCCCACCACCAGCGCCTTGTCGCCGGGGCGGATCAGCGCATGCTGCAGCATACGGGAGAAGGCCATGGCTTCGATCAGGGCACGCGGACCCGACGCGCCATCCGCTGGTTCGAGCGGCACATCCTCATCGATGTAGGCCAGCGCGCTGCGGCTTCCCGGAACGAATTTTTCGCGCGGCAACGCCTCCATCGCGGCGATGATCCGCCGATCGGTGATCCCATTCGGACGGACCTGCGATTCGATCATATTCAGTCGGGCGGCGGCAAAATCGGTCATGATCGTCCTGGCACGGGTCCGTTAACACAATTTACACCTTTCTGTTAGCGAAGGATCACGCACAAGTCCACCTAAACACCTTCGAACATGCTTAACGCAGGGCCGGGTTGAGCTACGAGCCGGAAGAAGAGGTTGTTTCACCCAAGGCCTTCCACTATAAGCCGCGCCCGAGGGCCTCGTGGCGGAGTGGTTACGCAGAGGACTGCAAATCCTTGCACGGGGGTTCGATTCCCTCCGAGGCCTCCAATATCCTGAAAATCCGCCGCTTTTCCCGGCGTTGCCAGCGGGCTCTTCGCATTGATCCCGGTCTGGCCCATGAGGGCCCTGGTGGCATTCCGGCTTATCGCTCTCGGCATTGCAGTGATCCTTTCGGCCAGCCCCGGCGGCACGCAGGCAGCCGCCGCCGCCGCGACCGTGCTTGAGGGGACTGCAACCGTTATCGATGGCGACACCGTCGCGATTCACGGCCAGCGCATCCGCCTCGACGCCATCGACGCCCCAGAGAGCCGCCAACGCTGCCTTGAGGCAGATGGCACGCCCTACCCTTGCGGCAGGCGTGCGGCCTTCGCTCTGGCGGACAAGATTGGCCGCGCTCCGGTCAAGTGCGTGGCAAAGGGCCGTGATCGGTATGGGCGGATCATCGCCACCTGCTTCCAGGCCGGTACCAATCTCAATGGCTGGATGGTGGATCAAGGCTGGGCTGTCGCATTTCGCCGGTATGGAAACGATTACGCCCCGCATGAGGACAAGGCCCGGACACATCGCCGCGGCATCTGGGCAGGCCGGTTCGACATGCCGTGGGACTGGCGGCGGCAGACCCGCTGAAACCGCGCCGCTCCTGCTCCCAGCAACACCCCGCTTTTGCACAGTTTTCGGGTAATTTCACAAAAAGGCGAGAAAGTGCTTTTCCACATCAGAACGCTCTGCTATAGCCCCGCACGCATTCCCCGATAGCTCAGTTGGTAGAGCATTCGACTGTTAATCGAATGGTCCCTGGTTCGAGTCCAGGTCGGGGAGCCAGCTTTCCCAATTTCTGAGGTCAGCATGATCCAGTTCTGCCCGATGCAGGGGTGGTATCTTGTTTGATCGCAATCGGCGTTGGCGTCGAACACCCTGCCAAGCCGCACCGATCTGTGCGCTTCTGCGAGTAGAATCAGTGGCACTGAACGAAGCATGCGGCCGATCAGACCTGCGCCAAATGCTCCCCTGATCCTCAACAACGGAAGCGAACCTCACAAAGCTCTTGGCCGACAAAAACAGCTGACCTTGCCAAAATTCATCCGGCTTGCGGTTAACGTGAGACGGGCACTTGTACCTCAGGGCTTGATTTACTCCTGCCAGACACGCAGGGGCGAGCGGCATCACCCAGCCTAATTGTAGCGACCGCTGGACCAGTGCCAAGGGCGCGACAGCGCGCCTCGAGGTCATCGCCATAACCCATAGCATCTCCCATGCGGGATACCAGATCAAGGCCGCCCGGTTCCCGGCCTACAAGGATCTGACAGGCCTTCGACTCCGCCTCCAGCGAGGTCGCTGAAGCCCTGGTTCGCTAGCTACATGCCGGAGAATTCATGGCGGGCGCCCACAATGTGGTCATCAACGAGCTCCGCTACCTGCCGTTCAGCGCCTCAGGCGGAGCGCTGCTGTTCCACCTGCTCCCCAGGCTTTAGGAGCACACCGGCGTCGTCATCACCATCAACCTCAGCTTCAGCCAATGGGCTGGTGTGTTCGGCGTTGCCAAGATGACGGCAGCACTCCTCAACCGCCTTACTCACCACTGCCACATCCATGACATCGGCAACGACGGCTTCTGCTTCAAGGGCAGATGGACAAAACCGAAAACAAGACGGGAGAAACAGAACACTTGATCCGCCACCTGTGAGACCGAACAAACTATAAACTCGGGTCACGTATCGATGAAAATCCCGGGGCAACTCTCAGCGCAAATCAACAGTCTGATCGCACGCAGTCGCCGGAAGGGAGAAAGCTGCGACCCCAGAGCAGAAAAGCAAGGATGAACGGCAGGCCCGCGGCCGGGCAGGTCTTCCCTGCTCTGTCGGTTTTCGGGTTCAAGCAAGGTTCGGGTGATTGCTGCAAGGCCGACGGATGGCCGCCGTGCAGCCTCGCGGTGAATGCGACCACACTTCCCCAAGCGCAAAGATGCGGACTTTCTTCCTGCCGCTTCGCCTTCTGCGTATGGGATGGCCGGTGTAGTTTCTAATCGATCCCTATAGCCCTCAGGCCCTCGGAAATCCCTGACAATGAACCCGTTACCGATGTCGACTCCTTGGCATTCCTTAACTGAAAGGTGGTGCTGAAGGATTTCCCAGCGCTGATCGCCGCAAGCAGAGGACCATTCAGTTTCACCGAAGCGAGGCACCCCTGCGAAACACAGGTCTCGAGTTCATAATTGAATTCCGTACCCGTGCTGATCTTGCCCTTGACGCCGCGGCGAAGGTCAAGCCCCAAGGGAAGCAAAGCCATGAGGCGATGCTCACCGGGCTTGCCACCCTTCCTGATGGTGAAGATCGTCACAGGCTTCTTTGTCTCCTGTGAGATCAAGGTTTGCTGCAGGGTGCAGTTGGTCTTCCCCTCGGCAATGGCGGTGCACTGAAAGACCCAATCCCCAAACGCCTGACCGGCCCGTGGCCCCTCAGTGCGTCCTGGCGTAGCGAATGCGACAACAGCGAGCGCAGCCACCAACAAAGCTCTGAATGTCATCACGTCTCGTCCTCTCAATTCGCTACCAAATCCCCAAGTACATCGAGCAGCGGACCCAAATGCCTCTCATATTGCCGCCATTTCTGAACGGAGGTGTTATACATCGGTCGGCGCACCTGCATAATGGACGCGGTTTTCACACTGCGCTCAGCTTCATGGAAATTCAAACAGGCATCGTCCCAGTCAAGACGGCAGGCCGCAAGCAGTTTTCGCACCTCCAGTTCGGGTTCAGCCACCAACGCCTCATACTGTATTTCGTAGAAGGAGCCGGCCGGCAGCACGGCCCGCCAGTGATCCATCAGACGCGCATAGGCACGGTAGTATCGGCCGAGTTCAATAAGATCATAACTATGGAACTGACTGCGGCCGAACAAGCGGGTGAAATTTGAGAGGCAGGTGTCAACGGGGTCACGCTTGACATGCACGACGCGGGCTCTGGGCAACATCAGATGCACGAGACCGAGAGCATTGAAATTAGCGGGCATCTTGTCGGTAATCCGATGAGCATCGGGGCACCGTTCCTTCAAGCCGTCGACATAGCGCTGGCCCATCACCCGCAGTTCCGCTTTTGTAACACCTTCAACTGATAGCGGATATCCCGGCCCACCCACCATACGAGGTGTCGCTGCAATCTGAAGCAGGTCCGGCAACTCGCCAGCCGCAAACACCTTAGGATGGCTTCCCAGAATAGTCTCGGTCAGCGTCGTTCCTGACCGCGGCATGCCGAGTACGAAGACCGGTAGTTCGCTGTCGCAGCCGCCGCCTTGCAATCTCGAAATGGCTTCTGGCGTGAAAATGCGGATAATGTTGTCAACGGTCAGGTCAGTCTCGTCAGCACTGTAGCTGAGAGTATGCCGCTTCAAGCGGCAGCCGGCGCTGTAGTGGCTGAAAGCGCGGTCAGCGTTGCCGAGGTCTTCGTGGCACTTGCCCGCTGCAAAATGCAGCGGGATAGCTTTCTCCGCGGGCATTGCAGCAACGTTCTCAGCCTCCTTCAGAATGGCGGATAATATCGCGTCATCCGACTTGATGCGCGTCATCTGCACAAGCGGCAAGAGCGGACCAAGTCGGTCAGGCGCGAGCGCCAAGGCAGCCCGGAAGCTCTTCTCGGCCGCCTCCATACGCCCCAACTCCATCAAGAGGTGACCGTATCCCATATGCGCGCCCACTGAACTTGGATCCAGCTCAAGAGCGCGCAGGTAAGCTGCTTCCGCCTTCACCGGATATCCGGCCTCGGACAAGACCCCTCCCATAACCGCATGCGCCTCCGACTTCTGCGGCTTCAGGGCAAGCGCACGCTCAGCGTATCTCAGAGCTTCCGTGACACGTCGCAACTCATGCAGAACACGGGCCATTCCAAGATTGGCCTCGAAATAACCAGGGCGGATCTTGAGCGCCCGCTCAAAAAGCGGGATGGCTTTTTCGGGCTTGTGAACAGCCGCGTAGGCATTGGCAAGATTGCTCAGCGCATCGGCATAGTTCGGGTTTTGAGCTGCGAGGGGCTCCAGCACAGAGATTGCTTCGTCAGGTTGCTCGTTCTCAAGCAGGCAACTACCGAGGTTCGAAGCGGCCTCAAGATAGTCGGGATGCTTGGCGAACACCTGACGATAGCAGACAATTGCTTCAGAAAGCCGGTTGTGCTCCCGGTGGATGCTGCCCAAGTTGTTGAGGGCCGTCGCCAGGTTCGGCTCGAGCGTCAAGGCCGTGCGCTGGCAGGCTTCCGCGCGGTCGAAGTCACCAAGGTCATAATAGGCAATGCCAAGATTGGAATGTGCAACAGCAAGTCCAGGTGCGGCTGCAACAGCCCTCTGCCCTGCTGCCACAGCCTCTTCAAGCCGGCCTGCGCGGCGGCAGAGTTCAGCCAGGTTTGCGGCAAACTGGCCGTTGGCGGGTACGGAGTCGGAGGCGCTGCGGACAAGTTCGATACCGCTCTCGATCTCACCGCTTTCGAACTTGATGATTCCCAGCAGGTGAAGCGATGGCGCATGGGCCGGAAGCATGGACAGAATTGCACGCAGAATGGTCTCGGCCCGCTTGAAATCGCCCTGCGAGTATGCCGACGTCGCGGCTTCCGTGGCCTGAGGAAGCGTCATGTTCACGCGCTGTCCGGCCGTTGGCCGTGCCGATTTTCCCGCAACCATGGTCTTCTCACCTCTGCGCTGAATGCCGAACGCCAGCAGGGTTTCTGCTGGCGTTTATGTTTGTAAGGCGGCCGCTCAGTTCATCAGCGGAAGTCAGAATTTCCAGCTCGCGTCGAGCGCTACCGCGTTGCCGATGAAGTTATCGCGCAGCAGCAAGTCGTAACCAGCCTTGAGCTCGATGTTCTCTGCTGGCTGGTAGGCAAGCGTAACACCTGCGTTGCCAAGCCACGGCCCAGTCTGCATGCCGGAAACATTGAAGGACAAGTCTGGCGCGCCAGCATAGGCTGCCGTCACTTCCGAGCGCTGATTCATGACATCATAGCCAGCACCCGCATTGACCTGCAATCTCACCGCGTCACTCAGCGCGTGTTCCAGGTTTGCGTCAACCGCGAGGACAAGGGTCTGATACAGTTCGCTGTCAACCGCAAGGTTCAGCGGGCCGGCCCCGGTTTCGTCATAGCTTTCCGACCAAACCGAAATATAGTCACCCCTGATACGCGGCGTGAACGTGGTGGAATCCGACAGCGCAAAGCTGTGCTCAACAGAAACGCCGGCATGGACGCTTGTATTGCCGTAATCAGACTTGGCCGTCTCGTTGAGCGCAGCATCTCCTTCGCCAAACGCCATGTGGCGTCTTCCTTCGGTCATGTGACGGCCGGCATCGAGTTGGTAGCGCAGCAGCGAGCTGCCATTGAACTCATACAATCCGTAGATGATACCCTGATAACTGTTCAGGCTGGCCGTGTCATTGATGATGTCTGAATCGGAATCGGCTTGCGTGTTGACATATGCAAAGGCAGCACCAATGCTGTAATTACTTGTGATTTCTCCGTCGATGCCCGCCACGACACCGTAGAGTGAGGAGTTGTAACCCGACGACTTGTCCATCTCGTCTTGATGGTTCCAGGTGCCAACGCCCGTAATCCAGAAGTTGCGGTTAACGCCCGTGACGCTGGAGAGCCCCCCGGAGAGACCCGTCATGCGGTCATCTATGACGCCCGTTGTCGTAACGACAGTGTCCCGTACAAGGCGCGCTGCGCCACCAGTTAGCAGAGGGAGCGTTTGGTAGACCGCGTCGGCTACTTCCTTGTCGGTCGCGAGGCTGCCGAGAGCACTGATCAGCCCTGCCATCGGCACGGAATTCTCGTCGATCAACTCATCTATTACGCGCGCAGCGCCGAGTGCCGGGCGCAGGCCTACCGCCTTTACGGCATCGGTGACAGTGCGGCCTTCCTCGACAACGAGATCAACTGTGTCACCGTCGATCAGGCTTATGAAATTGAAGAGCGCGCTGTTGTCGGCCACGCGCGAGAAGTTCCCGCTGATGCCGCCGGCTGTAGTGGTGATTACGACGTCCTCAACAGTCTGGCCGATGGCCAGAGGACCACCCTGGCGAACATCCACGTAGATCTCGCCATCAAGTGCAACCGTTCCGCCAACTTTCAACTGGCTATGCTGATCGGGGTCGGCTCCATACACCTTGACCACGAGTACGCCAGAGGCCACCTGCGAGTAATCACCGCTCACATAAGCCGCGAGATCACTGTTGGCGTTCTCCGGCAGCGAGATCGTGCCCGCATTCGAAAGTCCTGCTCCGCCAGACAGATAAAGATTGCCAGACAGCAAGGCACCGGCAGAGTTCACCACATTGGCGTTCGGCGCGATCTGGATTAACGTCAAATCTGGCTCAGACATTGCGAACGCAATCGAATAGGCGTTGGCTGATAGTTGCTCGTTTATCGTAGCGCGGATGTCGCCGGTATTTGTGAAGCTGGCACCGACGATCCCATCCACCTTGACACCATAGGCATTCGCAACGCCAGCGGGTGCGTAGGCATCCACATTGATCTCGCCTGCATTTGCGAAGTTGGCGCCTGCTTCGATTGAACTGGCCGAGATACCATAGGCCGTTGCTGTAGCTGACTCCCCGTTGGCAATGCTCTGAACAGTAATCCTTCCACCGGACGAGTTCACCAGGCTTCCAGTTGCTGTTTCACTAATCCAGAGGCCGTAAGCCACTGCGGACTTTGACGCGTAATCATTGATAGCGCTGACTCCGATTGCCCCCGAGTTGACAAGGGACGCGGAGTTTCCATCGACAGCGACGCCATGGGCCTCGACTAGCGATGGATAAGCCCCCTCGATGTCATTTACACGCGCGATTGAGGATATGTTGATAGAACCGGCATTGGTGATCGTTCCCGCATTTGCACCGGCGACATATATTCCCCCCACGAACTCAGGAGTGCTCGCCGAGTAATCGAGCGAAACAAGGATGGTGCCCGAACTCGCATTGGTGACGGCGCCACTGGCGGCTACGTTGCCCACATAAACGCCAGCGAAGGTATAGAGATACTGGGTTGCCCCGACAGCAGACGCGGCGACCGCAATGCTGCCAGAGTTCTCGATGGCTCCAGCCATCGTGCTCTCCACATAAATTCCGATGGCGGTCGCGTAGTATTCCGAGAAGTCATCGACGGATACATTGATGGCACCTGCATTCGTGATCACGCCCGTCGAAGTGACGCTGTTGGCAGAGATCCCGAAGAGGGCTGCGGATGAGTACCCCCCCGCGCTCTCGGTCAGAGGGGTGGCGCGGCTTAACCGCACATCGATCGTTCCTGTGGCTGTGTTGGTGATGGAGCCGCTGACACTGCCGTCGACCCAGATGCCAGCAGCAGAAATGCTGCTGGGAGACCCAAAAGCAGGCGCGGTCATGTTGATGTCAATCGTACCACTATTGGTGATTGAACCGGTCGCATCCATGTTGCCGTCGACGAAAATACCTACGGCAGTGGCGCTTTTAGCATTCTCAATATTTATCTCTATCTGCCCGGAATTTGAGATGTTGCCTGCCAAAGAGGAGACACTAACTCCGTAGTATACACCATCGGCCACCCATTCGCCGGTCCAACTCCCTGGGTTGACCTTCCCAACACTGATTGTGCCGGCATTCTCGACACTGCCCGTCGCCGAGAGAGTGCCATCAACAAAAATACCAATGCCGGTGCCACCGGCGCTGGCTGAGAGTGCGTGCACCCGGATGACGCCGGTTGAACTGTTTGTGATGGTTCCATCGACATCGCCGCTGGCAAGGATGCCAACATTCTTGTCGGTGGAGAAGTTGACAAAAATCTTGCCGTCATCTTCGTTGTTGCTGTCCGGCAAGGCCGCGTTGGTAAACGAGCCCCCTTCGGCAATCGCGATGCTGTCACCACTCCTGCGGAACCTCACGCCATAGGCATAGTAGCCCGAAACTGTGATACTGCCGTTGTTGACGGCTGCGTGGCCATAACCGCCATTGAAGTTCCTGAAGAGAACGCCCGAAGTACTTGTATCGGTCGGCTGAACAATCACGCCTGATTCAATAGTGACGTTTCCGACATCGAAATAATCACCATTATTCGGGTCATTCGACGCAGTTGACCCATTGCCGTTCAACACCAAGTTTTCGCTACCGGGCGAAACCGAAATCGTGGTGTTGGAGGCCGCCTGTGCATTATCAACTAGCCCAAAGTCGACGCTCACGACAATCGCGGCGGCTGCCAGAGCCGTACCCGCCAGCGAAACGCCGGATAGAAGCCTGCGGCGGAGCGTGGCATAGCATGTCGATTCATTGTGGACGGCGTGGCGACCGAATGCGGCGTTATCGTACACTTTAAGCTCCGGAATCGATTACAATATCCCGCGATGCCTATCAGTCTGCAATAATCAGGGCAAGAAAAACATCCGCCCGACAGAATTTACCCCTGAAAAAGACAAACTCTGTTAGCGGAGTGCGCTTCAAAGCGTCAAATGCTGCAACCGAAGACTCTTACTTACCATCCCTCGAATAGCGCGTCCGGACCGAACGGGTAGCCGGTCTTGGCCGTAGCCTTCAGGGCCCGATACAAGAGCCGCCGTACGCAGCGTTTCCCTCGTAGATTGCAAAGAACCTCCACTGCTTTGGCTGCCCAGCTAGGATTGGCTTTGCGCAGTCATAGCCGGTACGCTTTTCGTTAACGAGTCCGACTCGAAGTTCGCGAAGTTTGTACGAATTAACGGAGTAGCCCGTTGACGGAAATCCTCCCTTACTCTCTCTCTGATAAACGCGTCTGGGTGGCTGGAGAGCATGGAATGGTCGGCTCGGCGATTATCCGCCGTCTCGGTTCCGAGAATTGCAAACTCCTTCGCCTTCCTCGGGATGAAATCGACTTTCGAAACCAGACCTCAACAGCCGACTGGCTGAAAGCAAATCGTCCAGAGGTGGTCTTTCTTTCGGCTGCGAAGGTCGGGGGCATAGCCGCCAATGCAGCAAGCCCAGCATGCTTCCTCTATGACAATCTGATGATCGCGGCAAATATCATACACGGTGCGCACGAGGCCGGCGTCGAACGACTGATCTTCATTGGGTCGACATGCATCTATCCAAAACTGGCCCCGCAGCCCATTCCGGAAGAGGCGCTCCTGACCGGGCCGCTTGAGGAGACAAACGAGTGGTATGCTATCGCAAAAATCGCTGGCCTCAAGCTTACGCAAGCCTATCGTCGTCAGTACGGCGCGAGCTATATCTCATGCCAACCAACAAACCTCTACGGTCCGGGCGACAATTACGATCTGGAGACATCACATGTTCTCCCCGCCCTGCTGAGGAAGGCCCACGAGGCGAAGACAGCGCGATCCCCCCATATGACGGTCTGGGGCTCAGGAAAGCCGCTCCGGGAGTTTCTTCACGTTGACGACCTGGCAGACGCCGCTGTCTTCCTTATCAAGAACTACGATGGCGAGACCGCGATAAACGTTGGCTCCGGCGAGGAAGTCTCGATTGCCGCACTTTCCCGCCTGATTTGCCGCACGGTTGGTTACGAGGGTCAACTCCTGTTTGATCCGACAAGGCCCGATGGCTCACCGCGGAAGCTAGCCGATACCCGCCGCCTCCAGAAGCTGGGATGGAACCGCGCTCGCCCGCTGGCCCGAGGACTACAAGAGACATACGAGGGCTGGCTTGCGGACGGCATCGGAAACACATGATGATACTGTTGTTTGTCTTCAGTCGGCGTCTGCCGCAGACCGAGCGTACTCTTCGCTCCGCCCTCTTCCTGCATGCGTTGGTTCGGAGGATATTCGTTTGGCGGCAACATCTTCGCCAGCACGTGATCCTTGCGTTTCAATGAATACGCCACGCCTTCTTCCTCCAGGCCGCCCGCCTCATGGCCCCAGTCAGGAGCTAGACTGATGGATCACTACCCTGAGAAACACCGCGCGTAGACCTCATTGACTAAACACTGATGCCAATCAAAAGGGAGTTAGTGGCTAAAGACGCTACGCATAGGCCTTACCGTGGGCCGGAGGGTAGTCTAGCCAGTTGACTGTGCAAAGGATGTCGCATAACCAATCAAGCCATGGCTGCTCACATGAAAGCGTTCAACTGGACTTGCTAGACGCAACATGACTTGTTTGTTTTTCGCTGATCCGCAACGGTTTCCTTATGAAACGATCGACGGTGAAACTGTCATCATAGATGCGGAAACCGGCCGTCTCTTCCTGGCGACGGGCGTGGGGCCGTGGCTCTGGAGCAAACTCACGTCGGGTGCTTCCTTTGAAGCGCTGGTTGACGACATGACTGTACAGTATGGTCCGGAAGCCGCATCCCCGACGCTTGATTTTCTGCTATCACTCAAAGAATTTGGTCTCCTGGGGTCCTCTCCTGGCGCTGCATCGACCGTTATCGATGCGCCCGCACTGCCTGATTTATTTGCGGCGCCGTTGATCGAGAAGTACGACGATATCGCCGATATCATTGCGATGGACCCGATCCACGACATCGAGCCCAGCAAGGGCTGGCCGCATCGGCCGCCTGACAAACCATCAGTCTGAGTGCAGGAATGCTCTCAGCGGCGCCAATGGTTATCGACATTGGAGGACATAAGCTCAGTGTCGTTGGCGACGATGCGCTGACGCGGTTACGCCCTGCCTTTGCACGCGTCGAAGATGCCGGCCCTGCCGATGCGACCTTGTGTGTGCGCCTGTCAGTTGATCCCGCTGCGATGCCGCCATTCGATCAGGTTGCGACCGGTCTCAATCGGGACGCCGACGGCTCATTTGTCGTCGTGGCCAGATCTCCTTCCGCCGTCGAGGCCTGGCGACCCCGCGAACACCCGCAACTGATGCTTCACCTCTCGCCGCAAGCTCTCGATTCCGGAGACAGGCTCGCCCAGCCAGCACATCTGTCGATCGGAGCCTGGATCGGTGCGCGCGGCCAGTACCTCATGCATGCAGCAGGCGTTGCGCTTGGCGACCGAGGGGTCCTGCTGCTCGGTGCCGGCGGGCGGGGCAAGACGACGACTGCGCTGGCCTGCGCGGCGGGTGGGCTTTCATTTCTGGGTGATGATCTATGCATCGCCGCTCCTGATATGTCTGGCAATGCGCGGCACAGGCTGCATGGGCTCTATGGAACGGCAAAGCTCAATGCCGACAGCATTGCGCGGCTCGGCGCGCAGCATTGGCAGGCACTGGGCGTGACGCCCAAGGGCAAAACGGTGGTGATGCTTCCGCCGGAGTTCGGTTTCGCGCGCTCCTGCCGTCTCGTGGCATGCGTCTGCTTGCTGCCGGAGGCTGCTACGGACTATGAACCGCAGCTCCTGTCGCGCACGGACGCGGTAAGACAGCTTGCTGGGGCCTCGTCGCCAGGCATAGGTTCTTTTGGCCCTTCAAGGCCGTGGCTGGCAGGTCTGTCTCGCCTCGCGCGCGATGTGCCGACATTCAGACTCGGGCTTGGGTGGGATCTGCGGAGGCTGGTCGCTGTGATTTCGGGGCTTTGCTCGGAACATCGAGACCCAAACCGTCCGCACGCGCTGCTCGGATGACGGGATGCCAAACGCCAGTTGTGATATTCGCCTTTAATCGGCCAGACAAGCTCCGCCGGTTGCTCTCACTTGTTGCAACTGCGCGGCCTGCAGCGCTGTTTGTCGTGGTCGATGGCGCAAGGTCTGATCACCCCGATGACGCCAGCCGGCGCCATGAGGTCTTGCGCCTTCTGGATCATGTTCCGTGGCCGTGCGAGATCCGCCGCAACATCTCCGATACAAACCTTGGATGCGACGCGCGCATCACCTCTGGGCTGGATTGGGTCTTCGAGCAAGTCGAACAGTCCATCGTGCTTGAAGACGATCTGATACCGCATCCTGAATTCTTCGGTTGGTGCTCCCGCCTGCTCGACCGCTATCACTCGCAGGCTTCCATTCACTGTGTTTCGGGCCGTAACGATCTTGTCCTCTGGGGTGACGGCGGCACCGACCACGTCCTGGTTCATCGCGGCAGCAATCTTGGCTTCGGGACATGGCGGCGAGCATGGCGCGCTGCCCGTGGTGTTAGCCTGCCAGGTCCGGATACACAGATCGCTGGCCTTCTCGCCGACGGGATGATTGATCCTCAGGTCGCAGGTCATTTTGAATGGCTGCGTCAGTTATCCGCGGATGGGTTCGAGCACGGGTGGGACACAAGATGGGAGCTGCAGCGGGCATTGCTCGGCGGCCTTTCTGCGGTTTCGACCGTCAATCTCGTCGCGCATGGTGGCTTCGATGAGGACGCCACGCACGCGCGTCGCGGCGACAACCTGCGCGCCATGCAGCCAGTGGCTGCACCACGGCCAGCCATCGGCGGTGCCATGCCCGCAGTGGACCATCGTCTTGACCGCTGGGGCCTGTTTCTCCAGCTCATGGAGACATGCCGCAACCCGCATGTGGCGCGCCTTCTCGCACGCAGCCTAACTCTTGTGACGGACCCCAACACGCGTCACCATCTGCGTCCCTTCGCGCAAGACGCCGATACGCTGGACGCCTTGCGTCACCTGCACGACTCCGGCTGTCGTTCGGAGCGGCTCGACGCTCTTGCCGCCACCTTCAGGTCAGCAGGCTCACCGTGACAGCGCTTTGCAACACCCCGGTCGTGGTAATCCTGTTCAACCGACCGAACCTGTTGCATGCACTCATCAAGAGGCTACGCGACGTGAAGCCATCTCACTTGCTGGTCATCGCCGATGGGCCGCGCCACGATCGTCCCGCCGATGTCGAGCTCTGTCATGCCGCGCGCCAGATAATCGCCAGCGTCGACTGGCCCTGCAGGATCGATCGGAACGAGGCTTCGCAGAATATGGGTTGTGACCAACGCATCATGACGGGACTCGACTGGGCGTTCGGCCTGGTTGACCGCGCCATCATCCTCGAAGACGATATTCTGCCAACACCGGATTTCTTTCGGTGGGCGGAGCGCATGCTCGTGCGGCATGACGGTGACGACCGTATTGCGATGGTTTGCGGCCACAATCCACTGGCTGTGTGGGGCGATCCGAGGGCCGATGGCATTCTGGCGAAAAGGGGAAGCGTCTGGGGCTGGGCGACCTGGGCTGGGGCCTGGAGGCGGATCAACGCCACATGCCTCGCCGGTGACCCGGAAGCCGCTCGCGACGAGATCAACCGCCTCGGGCTCGACCCACTCTTGTCCGAGCATCTCGCCATCTATCTGACGGCCTGGCGACAAGGGCGCCTCTCGCCTTGGGACCTGACAATGTCCGTGAAGCGGGCGATCAACGGAGACTGGGCGATCGTATCGCCAGCGAACCTCGTCCGGCATTGTGGCGCACAGGCAGATGCGACGCACCTAACGAGCCCGAACGACTTCTCATCCTCCATACCCGTCTTCGCTGCGCGCCAAACCGCAGAGCACTCGCCCCTACTCGTTCAGGGTGACGCTTCATTCGATCGCGCATCGGTGCTTGTAGAGCTCATGAGCCGCTGCGCGAACCCAGCCGTGGCACTTCGACTTGCACGGGCACTGCCAGGCGATCCTGCGGTTACAGCGCGATTACCGGTCGAGCCGCGTCTGCGTCACCACTTGTCGCCGTTTAGGATGCCAGAAGAATCCGCAGCTCTGCTGGAGCATCTCAAGGCAAATGGCTTGCGCTCGGGTCAGGCTGAAGAAATTGCAGCCGTGCTGCGCGCCGCTGTTCACGGGAATGTCGCATCATGAGCGAAAGCGCCGTCTGCACCATCATTTGCGTGAGAAACGCCGTCGGCACGCTGTCCCGCACGCTCGACAGTGTAGTCGCGCAAGAAATCCCGACGGGCTTCGGCCCAATGGAGGTGATCGTCATCGACGGTTCTTCTACCGATGGAAGCGCCGAGCTTGCGGCGGGCCGTGCCGGTGTTCGCCTGTTGCGTCAGACGGGTACCGGGCTTGCCGCCGCGCGCAATGAAGCTATCCTCGCCACAACGGCACCATTCATCGCATTCTGTGACGCTGATGACTGCTGGACCGACAACGCGCTGGCTATACGTCTGTGCGCCGTCGCTACAAATCCGCAAGTCGGGGCCGCCATCGGACACATCATCCTTGAGCCTGTCATCGGCGAGTTACCGAGCGCTGCTCAGCAATCGCTGATCGGCATGGCGCGGCCAGGCTTTACACCCGGCGCCATGGTCCTGCGGCGTGAAGTCTTCGAGCGTGTGGGCCGCTTCGATGAGACGCTGCGTATCGGCTGCGACAGCGACTGGTTTGTGCGGTTGATGCAGTCTGAAACGCAACTTCGCATTCTCGATGATGTCGTGTTGCGTAAAGGCGCCCGGAACGCAAGTCTCTCGGCAGACGTCACCGCCTACCGTCGTGATCTTCTCACCGTTGCGCGTCGGTACATAAAGCGGCATCGGGGTGATGAGAGCGCATGAAAGTTCTTCACATTCTCCCGCGCTTCATCGGCGGAGGTCCCGAACGACACGTACTGGCCCTCGCTGAATTGTGGCGCCAAGCCGGACACGCCACGCAACACACGCTGGCCGTGCTCGAGCCGCCGTTGTCTGCTCCCTTCGTCCTGAAAGCGCGCAAGGCGGGCGTCTCCATTCTTCGGGAGCGCGGGCTGGATCCGCTTCTTGCCGCGATCGAGGCTGCTGATATCGTCGCCATCCAGTTCTGGAATCATCCGCAACTCTACGAGTTGCTGCGCGAGGAACTTCCGCCCATGCGCGCCATGGTCAGCGCGGTGGTCTCGGGCCTCAGTCCGCCCCAAATTCTTCCGGCCGAACTCGGTCACTTCGCGGATTCGATGCGAATCACGGCTTCGAGCGCAGACAGCGCAGCGGCGAGACGCGCACGCGAAGCCGGCCGTCCTGTCATTGTCAGTCCGTCGCTCGCCGACATGTCGCGGCTGGCAGGTTTCAGCCCCCGTCAACACCCGGGCATTCGTGTCGGCTATCTTGGCCTCGTCGAACCCACGAAAATGCATCCGCGCTTCGCCGCTCTCTGCTCGAAGGTCAAGGGTGACCATGTCAGCTTCCATGTATTCGGTGACGGCTCATGGGGCGACGCTCTTGCCTTGCAATTCGCAGAACTGGGAGCCCGGCATCGCATCACCTTTCACGGTCATGCGGAAGATCTATGCGAGGCTTTCGCGGAGATCGACATTTTTGGCTATCCGCTAGCGCCCGACACCTACGCATCAAGCGACAAGACCATACAGGAGGCGATGTGGGCCGGCATCCCGCCTGTCGTACTCGCCGGAACCGGGGTCAGCGAGCTGATTTCACATGAGCGCACGGGCCTTGTTTGCAGGAACGAGGACGAATACCCGGCCGCCATCGACAGGCTGGCCAACGATCACGCGTTGCGCCGGCAGCTTGGAGACGCAGCAAGAGCTCACGCCCGCAATCATTTCGACCCGGCGCGGAATGCAGCCGACTTGTGGTTTCATTTCACAGAAACCGCGCGCCTGCCGAAGCGGAGTCGCGCTCCACTGCCGGGCAGAACTCTCTCAGCGGCCGCGCGCTTTGTTGCCAGCCTTGGCGAAAAGGCAGGTCCCTTCGCGCTGAGCCTCTCAGGGACGCCACGCCACACGCCCGAAGCCGTGAAGACCGCAGACCTGGAGATCGGAATGTCGTCGGCAGTGCTGGCGCAGGGCGAAGGTGGCGTCATCCACTACCGCAACACCTATCCGGATGACGCACTGCTTCGCCTCTGGGCCGGTCTGATTTTCCGACAGGCCAAGAACCTCGCGAAGGCCCGCGCCGAATTCGACGCGGCAATTGCCTTGGGGGTAGCGCCCAGCCGAACGATGGATGAGGAGGCTTGCAGTGAGCATTCTTCTTGAACTTGATCCACTCTATCAGTTCACGAGGTCCGAGTTACTGGCGCTGGAAGCGCTCGTCCTGACGGGCCGGCCGGGTCGCGTGGCGTTCCGTCATTGGGCTGATTGTGTCGACTTCGAAAACATCAGAGCCGCAGCCACGCAGCTCGTTCCCGCGCTTTTCGCGAGCTATGCACACGCCAATGACCGTCTCCCTCATTACCCGCGAATGCGCGGCGTATTTCGTCTCAATCATTTGCGAAATGGCCTGTCGCTTGACGCAGCATGGCACACCGCCGCCCGCCTGCAGGAGCATGGCGTCGAGGTGATGATATTCAAGGGCGCATCACTGGCGCTGGCATTTTATCAGCGCCCGGCTCTGCGCCCGATGGGAGATGTCGACATCATCGTGCCGGCGCATGATTATGAACGCGCCAACGCCATCCTGCAGGAAATCGGTTGGCGATATCGGTACGAAGACGATGCGCGTCTCCTGACAGAACATTCTTGCGACTACATCAACGCAACGGGACAGGCAATTGATTTGCACGTCCGCACATTGTTGGAAGTGCGCAATCCGGCATTCGATGATGGTGTCTTCAGACGCGCGCAGTCCTTCAACTGGCGCGGCATGGAGGTACGCATTCCCTCACCCGAGGACGAAGCGCTGATCGGCATGGTCAGTGCCATGCGTGAACTAGGGGCGGTGCGCTTGCTCTGGATACTTGATCTCGCACGCATCATCGCGGCATCTCCGCGATTTGACTGGCGCGGTGTCTGGCAGAATGCGACAGCTTTCGGAATCGCCGAGCCGGTTTTTCACGCCTTGCAGATCGCGGGTCAAGTCCGAGGTCTTGAATGGTTGCATGACGTCTTGGCAGAGCAGATCGCAGGCACACCTGAATTCGAGCGTGAATATCTTCGTGAGGCGGTCGCCACAGGATCCACCTACGGCCTTCCCGCGAGTCAGCGCGGAGCCATCAACCGCATTATCGCGCAGACTTCAGTCACAGCGGAGGAGGTTCCTCAGGACCAATGGGCAGACTTTACCAATAAGCCTGGAGGGTTTGGATCCATCCGGGTGCTTGAAACGGATCACGGCGAGATCAAGGCTCTTTATCTTCGATGGCGTTATCTGCCCTTCTTGAAGAATTTCTTTTGTATCTCTGACTTCGGAAGCTGGGAGACGATCTGTGGCCGTTCGCCGTCCACGGGAGAAGGAGTTCTTGAATTGATTCCCGGCCAGATTCAGCGGTGGAGCCCAACTCCGGCGCCTGAGTCTTATCAGCGCGAGATCTGCGTGTTTTCCGCGCTGCCAGCAGCAATGCGACAGGGGGAGCGACTGCGCATTAGTATACGCGTCACCAACACATCCACTCATCCATGGCAGGTGTCGGCTCATTTTCCATTCATCTTTGGCTTGTCCTGGCATGTCTTTGGCCGCGATGGCGCAATCATTGAGTGGGATCATCCCAGGCATTTCCTGCGACCTGCTGTGCTGCGCGAGAGGAGCATCGCGTTCATTGAGCCTGGCGGGCAAGTTGACTGTGAACTCGCGTTCACTGCCCCGACAGCGCCTGGGCAATACGTGATTCAATTCGATGTCGTGCATGAAGGGGTCAGATGGTTTGCCGATTCCAGTGAGATGCCACCGATTTGGGAACTGACCGTGACATCAGAAACTGCCATAAGCACGATCTTGCCGGAGGATCCGTGACTGGTTTCAGCTTTTCTCTGAGAGCTTAAGGTAGGTGCTTTAGAGTGAAGGCGCCATGAGGTCTGGGCTGCTGCGGCGGTAGGGCGAGGTTTCAGGCATCAACCGCACCTTCCGGCACAAGCCATCAGGAACGGCTGGGCGAGCGTCAGTTCAGGGGCTGCAAGCGGGCGAATCTCGTCAAGACACCCATCCTCGTGGAGGCGAGGCCCAATGCCCGCTGGCCACTCGACTTCGTGCATGATCAGATGACCACGCGCCGGTGGGTCAGGATCCTGAACGTCGTCGATGACGATAAGGACGCGTGCTCGGCCTCCATCCCGGACACCTCGATGTCCGGTCCTCGCGTGGCCAGAGAGCTTTCCGCACTCCTGGAGCGATGGCCGACGCAAGGTCTTGGGACTTGCGATCATGCCCCCGGGACCCGCGAGCGCCCAGTGGCGCAGCGTTGCCGACCAGATCCGGCCCAAGCTACTAAAACTCGTCGCCATCAAGGATGCGTCAGACTCCTACGTTTTGGCCTCCATGACATTGCCGAAGGAACACCGCGCCAAGCTTCACAGCACCAACCCCATTGAGCGCCTCGACTGCGAGATCAAGCACCACACGGAGGTCATGCGCACCTTCCCGAACGACGACTCAATCACCAGCATCGTTGGGCCGACCAGTGTAACGCGGTAACAGATTGGGGGTGTCTTGCCACCGATACCCTTTGCTACGCTTTAAACCCGCGCGAATAGGACA
>CAYMQH010000004.1:0-4744 GCA_964392525.1 uncultured Aestuariivirga sp. | reverse complement strand
GTAACAGGTTGCGCTCGCTGCAGCGGTGCGTGGCGGATTTTGGCGTACGGCGATCCGGTACAGGGTTGCAGTTTTTGGTACCGTCACTTGACCGTCACAAAACATGTCGATAACTCTCGACATATGAAACAGAACCTCGCCATAGATGCCCTTTCGGCTCTGTCCCAGCCCACGCGGCTCGAGGCCTTCAGGCTTCTCGTGAAACAGGAGCCCGATGGCCTGCCTGCTGGTGAAATCGCCCGCAGGCTTGAAGTGCCACACAACACCATGTCATCCCACCTGGCGATCCTGACCCGCGCAGGACTCGTCACCGTCTCGCGGCACAGCCGCAGCATGATCTACCGGGTTGAACTCAGCACCGTACGCCAGCTGGTGCTCTTCCTGCTGAAGGACTGTTGCAACGGCCAGCCAGACCTGTGTGCGCCCCTCATCGAAGACATCTCTAAATCATGCTCAACATCGGGAGCCTGCTGTGGCTGAACGCATCTATAACGTCCTCTTCCTGTGCACCGGCAATTCGGCGCGCTCGATCTTTGGCGAGACGATCCTCAACCGCGCGGGCGCAGGCCGGTTCAAGGCCTACAGCGCCGGCAGCCAGCCGCGCGGCGAGGTTCACCCCTATGCCGTGGACTTGCTCGCCAAGCTTGATTATCCAACGGCCGCCCTCCGCTCCAAGAGCTGGGACGAATATGCCGTCACTGGTGCGCCCGAACTCGATTTCGTCTTCACCGTCTGTGACGATGCAGCCAACGAGGCCTGCCCGGCGTGGCCCGGCCAGCCAATGTCGGCTCACTGGGGCATCCCCGACCCGGTCACCGCCGGGGGCACAGAGGCCGAACGGCGGCTCGCCTTCGCCGAGGCCTACCGGATGCTGAACAACCGCATCGCGGCCTTCACCAGCCTTCCCATTGCATCACTCGACCGCCTGAGCCTCAAGAACCGGCTCGACGCCATCGGCAAGCTCTGATCATCACTGGAAACCATCCATGTCGCTTTTTGAACGCTACCTCACCATCTGGGTTTTCCTGTGCATTGTTGTTGGCATTCTGCTGGGCCAGCTCATGCCCGGGCTCTTCGCCGCCATCAGCGCCATGGAAGTGGCGAAGGTGAACCTGCCCGTTGCCGTGCTGATCTGGATGATGATCATTCCGATGCTGGTGAAGATCGACTTCAGCGCACTTGGTCAGGTGGCGAAGCATTGGCGCGGCATCGGCGTCACGCTCTTCATCAACTGGGCGGTGAAGCCATTTTCCATGGCGCTCCTCGGCTGGTTCTTCATTGGCTACCTGTTCAGGCCGTGGCTGCCAGCCGACCAGATCGACAGTTACATCGCCGGCCTCATCCTGCTGGCGGCCGCCCCCTGCACCGCGATGGTGTTCGTCTGGAGCAATCTGACTCGCGGCGAGCCGCATTTCACCCTGAGCCAGGTCGCCCTGAACGATGCGATCATGATCGCCGCTTTCGCGCCTCTCGTGGCGCTGCTGCTCGGCCTGTCCGCCATCACGGTGCCATGGGAGACGCTGCTTTTGTCGGTGGCGCTCTACATCGTTGTGCCGGTCATTGCCGCTCAGGTCATCCGCCGGATGAAGGTTTCTTCAGGCGGCGAAGCAAGCCTTCAGAGACTGCTCAGAACCCTTCAGCCCCTGTCACTTCTGGCTCTGCTCGCCACGCTCGTCCTGCTCTTCGCCTTCCAGGGGCAACAGATCCTCGCCCAGCCAGCGGTCATCGCGCTGCTTGCGGTTCCAATCCTCATCCAGGTCTATTTCAATTCGGGATTAGCCTATCTGCTCAACCGCTGGGCGGGCGAGCAGCACTGCGTCGCCGGACCTTCAGCACTGATCGGGGCGTCGAACTTCTTCGAACTCGCGGTGGCGGCCGCCATCAGCCTGTTCGGCATCAATTCGGGTGCAGCACTTGCCACCGTCGTCGGCGTGCTCATCGAAGTGCCTGTCATGCTGTCGGTGGTCTGGATCGTGAACACCTCCAAGGGCTGGTATGAGAAGGGATTGAAGAACCATGCTTGAATACCACGTCTCCGCACGACGGCTCGATGCCCACGGCAGTGAAGCCACCACCAAGCAGGCGGTCCTTACCCTCGACACCGACATTCAGGGTCGCCCTGATGCATTCAACCCCGCCGAACTTTTTCTGGCTGCCATCGCAGCCTGCATGATCAAGGGCGTCGAACGCGTGGCACCGATGATCCACTTCCAGTTCGACAAGGTGGAAGTAAAGCTCCACGGTATCCGCCAGGATGCGCCGCCGATGATGGTGGAAGTCCGTTACGAGATAATCGTCGAGACCGCGGAGGACGATCGCCGTCTCGAGCTCCTTCATACCAACATCCGCAAGTACGGCACGATCTCGAACACCGTGGCCAAAGCCACCAAGCTCGACGGCACCATCCGGCGCGCCAGGTGAAAGCCGGATAACAGAAGGAGGAGCATGTCATGCGTGTCGGCATCAATGGAATGGGGCGCATCGGCCGTCTGGCACTGAGGGCTGCTCTGGGAGCGGCGGAGCGCGGCGAGGATGATCCACGGCGGAACAACCGCCTCGACATCGTGCATGTGAACGAGATCAAGGGCGGCGCTGCGGCAACCGCTCATCTGCTTGAATTCGACTCGGTGCAGGGCCGCTGGCGGGGCAACATCAGCGCCGAGGGCGATCATGCCATCCGGATTGGCGAACGCAGCATCGGCTTTTCGGCGTATGCCACAGCTGACGACATCCCATGGGGCGAGCTAGGCGTGGATGTGGTGCTCGAATGCACCGGCAAGTTCCTGACCCATGCCACGCTCGACGGCCACCTGAAGCGGGGCGCCAAGCGCGTCGTTGTTGCCGCGCCCGTGAAGGAGCCTGACGTTCTCAATGTCGTCGTCGGCATCAACCATCATCTCTACGAGCCCGCGCAACACCCGATCATCACAGCTGCTTCCTGCACCACCAATTGCCTGGCACCGGTGGTCAAGGTCGTTCATGAGGCGCTGGGAATCCGCCATGGCCAGATCACCACCATCCACGATCCGACCAACACGAATGTCGTGACCGACGCTCCGCACAAGGATCTTCGCCGGGCCCGATCAGCCATGCTCTCCCTGCAACCGACAACGACAGGCAGCGCAACGGCCATTGCGCTGATCTACCCTGAACTCAAGGGCAAGCTCGACGGCCATGCCGTTCGCGCGCCTGTTCTGAATGCCTCGCTCACCGACTGCGTTTTCGAGCTTCAGCGCCCCACCACGCGAGACGAGGTCAACGCGCTGTTTGCCAATGCTGCGGCAGGCCCGCTCGCCGGCATTCTCGGCTATGAGCCGCGCCCGCTGGTCTCCATCGATTACGCCCGTGACACGCGCTCCTCGATCATCGATGGCCTCTCGACGCTCGTCACCGATGGGACATTGCTGAAGGTTTACGCCTGGTATGACAACGAAATGGGCTATGCCTGCCGCATGGTCGACCTTGCCTGCATTCTGCAGGACGCAGGCATCTGATGACGCCGGGTGCGCGCAACTACACGATCGTCACCGCCGCCTACTGGGGTTTCACCCTCACGGATGGCGCGCTGCGCATGCTGGTGCTGCTGCACTTTTTCCAGCTCGGATACTCGCCTTTCGTTCTGTCATTCCTGTTCCTGCTCTATGAGGCGGCGGGGATCGCCGCGAATTTCATCGGCGGCTGGCTTGCCACCCGATTCGGCATCACCCGCATGCTCACGGTCGGCCTCACCACGCAGATCATCGGGTTCCTCGTACTCTCAGCACTCTCGCCGGACTGGGCGGCAGCCTTTTCCGTCGCGTGGGTCGTGGCTGCGCAAGGCATATGCGGCGTTGCGAAGGACCTGACGAAGACGGCCTCGAAATCGGCCATCAAGGTGGCTGAGAAAGAAGCCAGGGCCGAGGACGCGGAAGGCCGGCTGTTCAGGTGGGTCGCCTGGTTCACGGGTTCCAAGAACGCGATGAAGGGCTTCGGTTTCTTCCTCGGAGGCGTGCTGCTGCAATTCCTGGGCTTCAGCCTGTCGCTCTGGGTGATGGCAGCAGCGCTGGCAGTCATTCTGATGGGGGTGCTCTTCGCGCTTCCGCCGATGATGGGAAAGAGCAAGGCCAGTTCCTCCGCGCGGGAGCTTTTCGGAAAGTCGAGGGGCGTCAATCTCTTGGCAGCGGCGCGCATCTTTCTGTTCGGCGCACGCGATATCTGGTTTGTCGTTGGTGTTCCGGTCTTTCTCTATGCCAATGGCTGGACCTTCACCATGGTTGGCGCCTTCATGGCGGTATGGACGATCTTCTACGGCCTTGTGCAGGCGGCCGCTCCCGCTGTCATCCGCCGGAGCCCGGATGGGCTCTCCCGCGAAGTGCCGGCCGCGCGGCTGTGGAGCGCCCTGCTCGCGCTCGTGCCGGCCCTCATCATCGCTGGGCTTGCTGCCAATCTTGATGTGCGGCCAGATGTCATTCTCGTCATCGGGTTGGCAGTCTTTGGCGCGGCCTTCGCCATAAACTCCTCAGTCCATTCCTATCTGATCCTGGCCTACGCTGGCTCAGAAAAGGCGGCAGAGGACGTGGGCTTCTACTACGCGGCCAATGCGGCGGGCCGGTTTTCCGGCACGCTTCTGTCGGGCATGCTCTACCAGTGGGGCGGCCTCACCGCGTGCCTCGCCGGGTCGGCGCTCATGCTCACCGCCTGCTTTGCCACGACACTTCTTCTGCCCACGTCGACAGAGAAGTGAAGCCACGCCGGAATGCCGCGA
>CAYMQH010000003.1:44006-87707 GCA_964392525.1 uncultured Aestuariivirga sp. | reverse complement strand
GGCCCAAAAAAAAGGGCCGCGAGGTGTACCTGCGGCCCAAGTCTAGGGAGGAAACGCCCAGGAAGGGCATGCAGGACATCTCTGCCCCGCGACGCCGGATATGGCAGTGGTCCTGTTCTTTATCAAGAGGGCCGATAGGATGATTTTATTCACCAACCAAAGAAAATACCCGGCACATCACCGGCGCCACGCTCTGACTACCTTTCAAATCAGATACTTAGCGGGTCTGGCCCGGGACCTCGGCTACTCATGCAAAAAACGCATGAATTCATGAGTTTTGCTGCATCGCAATATCGGCAAGGCTTGAGTGGCCTCACGGGCTCTCCTAGGAAGGTTGGGATGATCGGAGGACACGCCATGCGACACCCGGACTGGGCCGAACTCACCCGCTTCGCCATGGCGCTGGCAGAAGCCTCCGCCGCAGCGATCCTGCCCTATTTCCGGCGGAACACCGCAGTAGACACAAAAGACGGGCCCGTCTGGGACCCGGTGACCGAAGGTGACCGGGCGGGTGAGCGCGCCATCCGGGCATTGATCGAGCGCCATTATCCCGATCACGGCATCCACGGCGAGGAATATGGGGTAAAGGAAGCCCGCTCGCCCTTCACCTGGGTACTGGACCCGGTGGATGGCACCCGCGCCTTCGTCTGCGGCATGCCGACCTGGGCCACGCTCATTGGCCTCAGCCATGAGGGCCGGCCGGTGCTGGGCCTGATGAACCAGCCCGTGGTGGGCGAGATGTTCTATGGCAACCCGGAGGGTGCCTGGCATGACTACCGGGGCACGGCCACCCCCATATCCACGCGGAAGGGCGTTCCGCTGCGCCGCGCCACCATCGGCACCACGGCCCCCGAACTCTACCGCAGTGCAGATAACCAGCGCCGCTTCCAGGCGCTGCGCGGGCTTGCGCAACTCACCCGCTATGGCGGCGATTCCTATTTCTTCTGCATGATGGCGGCAGGCCATCTCGACATCGCGATGGATTGCGGGTTGCAGCCCTATGACATCACGCCCCTCCTGCCCATCATCACCGGCGCTGGCGGCCTGGCGGCGGAGTGGACAGGGGGCGACCTCTCGCGGGGCGGCAATGTGCTGACTGCCGGTTCCGCCGAACTGCTCGACGAAGCCCTTGCCATCATGTCATCCTGACGGGAGCCCCACCATGACTGCCTTTAAAAGCTGGGCCGAAACCGCCCCCCGCCTGATCGGCACGGCCATGGGCCGCAACAAGGCTGACATGGTGATCCGCAACGGGCGTTGGGTGAATGTCCATTCCGGCGAAATCATTCCCACCACGGACATCGCCATCACAGCCGGGCG
Organism: uncultured Aestuariivirga sp.; assembly: GCA_964392525.1. Classification (GTDB taxonomy): domain Bacteria; phylum Pseudomonadota; class Alphaproteobacteria; order Rhizobiales; family Aestuariivirgaceae; genus Aestuariivirga. The sequence goes on along the minus strand of CAYMQH010000003.1, from coordinate 86,387 downwards.
CTTCGCCTATGTGGGGCCCGATGCGTCACACACCATCGGGCCTGACACCAAAGTCATCGAGGCCCATGGCCGCTTCATGGTGCCGGGCCTCTGCGACGGGCACATGCATGTCGAAAGCGGCATGGTGACGGTCACGGAATTCGCCCGCGCCGTCATTCCGCATGGCACGACCTCCATGTTCATCGACCCGCACGAGATCGCCAATGTGCTGGGCCTTCCCGGCGTCAGGCTGATGCATGACGAGGCGATGGGGCTGCCCGTCAATGTCTTCGTGCAGATGCCCTCCTGCGTGCCGAGCGCGCCTGGCCTTGAAAACCCTGGCGCCGAACTGGGCCCCGAAGAGGTGCGCGAGGCGATGGGCTGGCCCAACATCATCGGCCTTGGCGAAATGATGAACTTCCCCGGCGTGATCGCCGGCGATGGAAAGATGCTTGCCGAAATCGCCGCCACGCAAATGGCCGGCAAGACAGTGGGCGGGCACTATGCCGCGCCCGATCTTGGGCTTCCCTTCCATGCCTATGCGGCCGGTGGCCCCGCCGATGACCACGAAGGAACCCGGGTGGAGGATGCGGTGGCGCGCATCCGCCAGGGCATGCGCGCCATGCTGCGCTTGGGCTCCGCGTGGTATGACGTGGCCTCCCAGATCAAGGCCGTGACGGAGATGGGGCTGGATTCCCGGAATTTCATTCTGTGTACAGATGATTCACACTCGGGCACACTGGTGAACGACGGGCACATGAACCGCGTGGTGTGCCACGCCATTTCCCAGGGGCTGAAGCCCATCACCGCGATCCAGATGGCCACCCTCAACACCGCGCAACATTTCGGCCTGGAGCGGGAACTCGGTTCCATCACGCCGGGCCGCCGGGCGGATATGATCCTCACCTCCGATCTGGTGAGCCTGCCGATCGAATGCGTCATCGCGCGGGGCGTGGTGCTGGCGGAGCATGGGAAGCTCACCGCCGACATCCCCGCCTTCGCCTATCCGGACTCCGCGAAGAACACCGTGAACATGGCGCGGGACCTGAGCGCCGATGACTTCGCCATAAAGGCCCCGGCAGGCGCCAATGAGGTGACGGCGCGGGTGATCGGCGTGATCGAGAACCAGGCACCGACGCGCGCGCTCGAAAAGCGGCTGAGCGTCGCCTCGGGGCTGGTCGATGCCGGCATCGCTTCCGGCGTATGTCAGATCGCCTTGGTGGAGCGCCACAAGGCGACAGGCGGCATCACCAACGCCTTCGTATCGGGCTTCGGCTACAATGTGGATTGCGCCGTGGCGTCAACCGTGGCGCATGACAGCCACCACATGATCGTGGTGGGCACCCATCGCGCCGACATGGCGCTGGCCGCCAACACCCTGCGCAAGGTGGGCGGCGGCGCGGTGGTGGTGAGCAAGGGCGAAGTGCTGGCGCTCGTCGAACTCCCCATCGCGGGGCTGATGTCGGATGAACGGGCGGAGGTGGTGGCCGGTAAGGCAGAGCGGCTGGTGAACGCCATGAAGGCCTGCGGCTGCACCCTCAACAACGCCTACATGCAGCACTCGCTGCTGGCGCTGGTGGTGATCCCTGAATTGCGGATCTCGGATGTGGGCCTTGTCGATGTCAGGACCTTCGAGAAGGTCGATCTGTTCGTCTAGGCGCCTCAAAACAATGATGGCCGGAGGCGCGCCCCGGCCATTGCGTCAAAAGTGAAGGAGATAGGCGGTTTCACGCCGCCTATCATGCGTGAGGACGGTTCTGCTTACTGCATCGCCAGCTTGAGGCACTCGCCAGCCGCCATCGCGGCGGGACGGGCCGTGCTCTTCGACATCTGGCCGGATTCGACCATCGCCTTGGTGGCGGTTGTCACGGCAGCCTTGAGATCGACGGTCGGCGTCACCTGCGGCAGAACGGCGTTGAAGATTGCCTGGCCGTTCGCATCGAGGCTGCTTGCGCAGCTCTGGGCCTCCGCCTGGCCAGCAAAGGCAGGTGCGGCGCTCAGCCCGAGAAGGCAAACAGCGGTCAGAATACGCATATCGGGAGTCTCCTTTTTCGAATGCCCGGCCTGCTTATCTGACTCCAGGCAAAAGTTAAACACGCAACTTTCACAAGCAACTGCAAAAGAAAAGGCCGCTCGCGCGGCCTTTGTGCCTCAGTCGTCGCGGTAGACGCGTTCGCGGCGTTCGTGCCGCTCCTGCGCCTCGATCGACAGCGTCGCGATCGGGCGGGCATCCAGCCGCTTGAGGCTGATGGGCTCACCGGTTTCCTCGCAGTAACCGTATGACCCGTCCTCGATGCGCTTGAGGGCCGCCTCGATCTTGGAGATCAGCTTGCGCTGCCGGTCACGGGTGCGCAGTTCCAGCGAACGGTCCGTCTCGGAGGAGGCGCGGTCAGCGAGATCGGGCAGGATGTGATTTTCATCCTGAAGATGCGCGATGGTTTCCTTGCTCTCGCGGAGGATCTCTTCCTTCCACGCCACGAGCTTGGCGCGGAAATACTCGCGCTGCCGATCATTCATGAACGGCTCGCTGTCACCGGGTTTGTAATCTTCGTCGACGCCTACAGCCATTTTGAACTCTCTCTGAGCCCCCTGTGGCGGCGGCTTATAGCGGCAGGCGGCACCTTCCACAATAGCCCCATTGCCGCTGCGGCGAGGCCATCCACAGCGTCCCTATCACACTGATTTTACGACATTTTCTTGACAGCTTTCAGAATCCCCGGAGAATGTGGCAGACAGTTCCCCAGGAGCTGAAAGGACATTGCCCCATGCGGTTCGAAGGAACAGCCGGCTACGTTGCAACCGACGACCTCAAGACAGCGGTGAATGCCGCCATCGTGCTTGAGCGCCCGCTGCTGGTGAAGGGCGAGCCCGGCACCGGCAAGACCGTGCTGGCCCGCGAGATCGCCCGGGCGCTGGATGCGCCGATGATCGAGTGGCACATCAAATCCACCACCAAGGCGCAGCAGGGCCTCTATGAGTATGACGCCGTGGCGCGGCTGCGCGATTCGCAGTTGGGTGAGAAGAAGGTCCACGACATTTCAAACTACATCCGCCGCGGCAAGGTGTGGGAAGCCTTCACGGCCGAGCAGCGCCCGGTGCTGCTGATCGACGAGATCGACAAGGCCGACATCGAGTTCCCCAACGACCTGCTCCAGGAACTCGACCGCATGGAGTTCTTCGTCTACGAGACCGGCGAAACGGTGAAGGCCACGCGCCGCCCCATCCTCATCATCACCTCCAACAACGAGAAGGAACTGCCGGACGCCTTCCTGCGCCGCTGCTTCTTCCACTACATCAAATTCCCCGATCCCGAGACGATGCAGGCCATCGTGGATGTGCATTTCCCCGGTATCAAGAAGCGGCTGGTGTCGGAGGCGCTCAACATCTTCTTCGAACTGCGTGACGTGCCGGGCCTCAAGAAGAAGCCATCGACCTCCGAACTGCTCGACTGGCTGAAGCTGCTGCTGAACGAAGACATGGCGCCCGAAATGCTGGCCGAGCGCGACCCGCGCAAGGTCATCCCGCCGCTGCACGGGGCACTGCTGAAAAACGAACAGGACGTAATGCTGTTCGAGCGCCTCGCCTTCATGGCCCGGCGCGAAGGGCGCTAAGGAGCCCTCGCCCGTCCTTCGGGCGTCCTCGGCACACGCAGGGTGCGGGAGAGGGGCCTGCAGCCTCTCCTCCTTCTCCCGCAGAAGGTGGAAAAAGGTTGCGCGAAGCGCCGGATGAGGGCCACGACGGCCTACCGGTCGTTCCGGCTCATCCACTTCAGGGCATAGGGCACGAACCACGCATTGCCGTGATACCAGAACTTCGTGGGTGGCGGCGTATCGAATACGCTCTCGCCGCCCGGCTGACCCAGAATGCGCCGCGCGATCTTCTGCCCGAACAGGGTTCCCATGGGCACGCCGGCAAAGCAGTAACCGCTGCCATAGTGCACGCCCTCGTGGCAACCGATGCGAGGGGTGATGTCAAAGGTGCCGCCGCATTTTCCGGTCCACACATGGTCGAACTGCAAATCGCCGATTTCAGGAAAGACCCGCAGCAGGCGGTGCCGCAGCCGCTCGCCCATGATGCGGAGGTCAGCATCGATCTCGCCCGTCTGGCCGCCGAACACGATGCGGGATGGATCGCCCGGCGCGATGCGCATCCAGTCTACGTTGAAGTTCCAGTCGATGAAGGTGCGGTCTCCGGGCAGGAGCGCCCTGATGCGGCTCTCGCTCAGCGGTGCGGAAACTGCCTGATAGGCATGAAACGGCATGATGCGGCGGCGAAGCCACGGCCATTCGCGCCCGCCATAGCCATTGGTGGCAAAGACGAGATCGCGCGCCGCCACCTTGGCGCCGCGCAGGAAGACCGTGAAGCCTTGCCCTTCCCTGCGGAAGCCCAGAACCGGCGTGAAGGCACAGATGGTGACACCCGCTGCACACGCCGCATCGACAAGGCCCTGATGATAAAGTCCCGGGTGAAGCCCTGCATGATCAGCAATCCTGACGCCGCCGAAATAATGATCGGTAGCGATTTCCGCATGCTGTTCGGCTCGGCTCACGGTCGCAAAGGCTTCGCCCAGATGTTTCTCGCGCAAGCCAAACTCCCGCGCCATCTGGTCATACATGGCGGGCGATGTGGCAAGCAGCAGGCGGCCCTGCTGGTGGTAGTGACAGGCAATGTCCTCCTGCACCACCGTATCTCGCACGGAGAGGAAGGCCTCCATCAACTCGCCATAGGTGGCCTTCGCCTTGTCCAGCCCCTCAACGTCCATGATCTCGCCGAAGGAATGCTTGAGCGTGCGGCCCACATAGCCCGCATTGCGGGTGGAAGCGCCATGGCCCGGCTCCTTTGCCTCGAACACCGTCACCTGGCGGCCGCCGCGCGCCAGATGAATCGCGGCATTGAGGCCGGTGATGCCGGAGCCGACGATTGCCACATCGGTATGGCGCGGCGGAACACCGGGCGTGGCCCTCTCCGCATGCGGCGCTGCCCGCCACCAATAGGGGTCGAAGGACGCGGCGGGGCTCAACGCGTTGCTGCCGAATGCCATGGGCTCAGGCCGCCTTTCCGGAACGCCGCTCGTCGAGCTTGTCCTTGAGTTTCATGTACCAGTAGCCCGCCTGAACCCCGGCGCGGCCAAACGGCCCACCGGCCCAGTCCGGACCGAAGGCACTGAAGCGGCGGTACTCATCATCCTTTGCGGCAATGGCGCGGGCCATCAGGATGCCGCCCATGGCGGTGGTGTTCATGCCATGGCCGCCGAAGGCCGTGGCCCACCATTGCCCCGCACCATCCGTACCGATGACCGGCATGAAGTGGCGCGCATAGCCCATGAGGCCCGCCCAGGCATAGTCGATCCGCGGATTGCCAAGCCCCGGAAACACCGAGAGCATGTCGGCCTTCATGCGTTCGCCGAGGCGGGAAGGTTCCGACACGCGGGTGGTGATCGCCCCGCCCCACAGGATGCGCCCCTCATCCACCAGCCGGTAATAGTTGCCGGCCCGGCGCGAATCCGAAATGGCGCTCCGTGTGCGGATCAAATCCTGCTTTAGCGGTTCCGTAACGGCGATATAGGTGGCGACCGGCAAAACCGCCCGGCCTGTCTGCGGGTGTATGGCGCGGTCCAGCGACGACACGCAGTAGACAACATGCCGCGCGCGCACTTCGCCCAGCGCCGTGCGCACCACACTGACAGCCCCTTCGCGGCGGACCGAAAGTGCCGGCGCGTTCTCGTAAAGGCGCGCGCCTGCCGCCTCCGCCTTGGCGGCGATCATCAGCGCATAGCGCAACGGGTGCATGTGGAACGCCGTGGGATCATGGGATGACTGGAAATAGCGCACGGAATTCACCCGGGCGCGGGTTTCGGCCACGTCGAGGAATTGCATCTCCTGGCCATAGACCTGCTGCATGGCCGCGACCGACTGGCGCTTCCCGGCAGCATTGGAATAGCGGATGCAGGATTGCCAGCCTTCGCCCATGGCGATCGACGGATCGGTTTCCGCGATCTCGCGGCGCACATATTCCGTGCCGAAGCGGGAGAGCTGGAACAGCGCCCGGGCACCGTCGAGGCCAACCCGGGCGGCGATCTCATCCATGCCGAGCGCGAACCCATTGGACACGAAGCCGCCATTGCGCCCGGACGCGCCCCAGGCGATCCGCCGGGCCTCCAGCAGCATCACGGAAACACCCCGGCGGGCCAGTTCCAACGCGGTGGTGAGCCCCGCCAGCCCGCCGCCGATCACACAGACCTCCGCCTCAGCACGGCCGGTCAGGGGCCCCGAAGGGTTTCCGCGCGTGGCGGTGTCTTCATACCAGGTCCGTTCGGAAAAATTCGCGTCAATCATGTCCTAATCCCGAATCGCGCCAGTTGCTCCGGCCCCATGCCTTCCGCTATGGAGCAATCATGCGCTTCACATCAGGCAAAAACTTCGCGAACCAGCCACAGAAGGCTATCACCATATTCGGCATGTCGGGGGTGGGCAAGACGACGCTCTCCAACTTGCTGCAGGATTCCGGCTGGTATCACTACTCGGTCGATTACCGCATCGGCACCCGCTACATGGGCGAGCATATCGTCGACAACTTCAAGCGTGAGGCGATGCGCGTCCCTTTCCTGCGCGATCTTTTGCTGTCGGACTCGATCCACATCCAGTCGAACATCACCTTCGATCACCTGAAGCCGCTGTCCACCTATCTCGGCAAGCCCGGCAATCCGGACAAGGGCGGCATATCATTCGCCGAATACAAGCGCCGCCAGAAGCAGCACCGCGAGGCCGAAATTGCCGCCCTCCTCGACGTGCCAGGCTTCATCGGCAAGGCGCACGAGATTTACCAGTACGGTAACTTTGTCTGCGACTCGGGCGGATCGCTGTGTGAGGTGGTAGACCCCGCAAACCCGCTCGACCCTGTGCTCTCCTGCCTCGCGGAGAATACGCTGCTGCTGTACATCGAGGGCACGCCGGAGCATACCAGAATGCTGGTGGAGCGCTTCCGCAAGGCGCCGAAGCCCATGTATTACCAGCCGCAGTTCCTTGACCGGAAATGGGCCGAGTACAAGGCGCTGAACGGCATCACCCAGGATGACGAGGTGGACCCCGACGGTTTCGCCGTATGGGGCTTCGAGCAGCTGCTGCACCACCGCATACCGCTCTACAAGGCGATTGCAGATAACTTCGGCTACACGGTCCGAATGCGGGACGTTCCAACCGTCCAGTCCGAGGAGGACTTCACCGCACTCGTCGCCAACACCATCGATCAGGCCCCGTAAGCAAGATGCCCATCCGCATTCCGAACGATCTGCCCGCCCGCCACACGCTCGAGTCCGAGGGCGTCATGGTGATGACGGAAGCCTCCGCCGCCCGCCAGGACATCCGGCCCCTGCACATCGGCCTTCTCAACCTGATGCCGAACAAGATCAAGACGGAGACGCAGTTCGCCCGCCTCATCGGCGCAACGCCGCTGCAGGTGGAACTGACGCTCGTCAAGATCACCAGCCACACGCCGAAGAACACGCCCGCCGAGCACATGCTCGCCTTCTACGAAGACTGGGAGGATGTGAAGCACCGCAAGTTCGATGGCTTCATCGTCACCGGCGCTCCCGTCGAACTGCTTGAGTTCAAGGATGTGAACTACTGGGACGAGCTGTCGCGCATCTATGACTGGACGCAGTCCAACGTGCAGTCCACCTTCAACATCTGTTGGGGCGCACAGGCGGCACTGCACCACTTCCACGGGGTTCCGAAGCACACGCTGCCGAAGAAGGCCTTCGGCGTTTACCGCCATCGCAACCTGAAGCCCAACTCGCCATATCTGCGCGGCTTCTCGGATGACTTCTCGGTACCCGTCTCACGCTGGACGGAGAACCACCGCGCTGACCTGCCTACGGACAAGGACCTCGAGATCCTGATGGAGTCGGATGAGGCGGGCCTCTGCCTCATCAATGATCCGGGCAAGCGCTCGCTCTACATGTTCAACCACATCGAATATGACACCACCTCGCTCTCGGATGAATACTGGCGCGACCGGTCGGCGGGAAAGCCCATCGAACTTCCAGCCAATTACTTCCCCAAGAACGATCCGGAACTGCCGCCCGAGAATCGCTGGCGCAGCCACGCGCATCTGCTGTTCGGCAACTGGATCAATGAAGTCTACCAGACCACGCCCTTCGATCTCTCCAAGATCGGCGCTTGAGCGCGCTTCACGTGTCCAATCCCATCATGCGCGGGCTTGACCCGCGCATCCTTTTTGCCGACACAGCAAAAGGATCCCCGGACTGAACACGGGGATCGAGCGCCGATGCGCCTAACCGATGGAGCCGCCATGCCAGAACGCCAGCTTCTCCTGCTCCGCCATGCCAAGGCCGTGATGGCCGAGGCGGGCATGGATGATTTTGCACGGCCTCTGGCCGAGCGCGGCCTGAAGGACGCCGCCCGGATCGGCCGGCTTCTCGCCAGCCATGGCCTGGTGCCTGACCGGGTGCTTGTCTCTCCCGCCCGCCGCACCCGCGAAACATGGGGGCTTGTCGCCTCCCAGTTCGAGACACCACCGGAAGTGACATTCCTCGATGAGCTGTATGATTTCGGCAGCGGCGAGGCCCTGCTGTCAGCCATTCACCGGCATGGTGCCGCCGCCGGACGGTTGATGCTGGTGACGCACAATCCCGCCACTGCCGGGCTGGCGTCGATGCTCGCCAGCAGCGGTGATCCGGCGCAGCGCCGCCAGATGATCGAGAAATACCCAACGGCGGGCCTCGCCATCATCTCCTTCGACACCGGCGACTGGGCCGCAACACAGGCAGGCAGCGGCCGGCTCGAGGCCTTCGTCCGGCCGCGTGACCTCAGCGACTGAAGCCGCCCCTTGCCTTTGCCGGTCAATCATACCACTTATGGCGGCATCCGGGGGTAATCGAGATCGCCAGGCTTTCAAACATTCTGGACGGGACGCGCATCGCGGCGGGCGGCCTCGCCGATTTTGCCACGGGGCTCGTCAACCCCTCGGTGCGCATCGGGGTGACAGGCCTGTCGCGAGCGGGAAAGACCGTGTTCATCACCGCGCTTGTCAACGCTCTGCTCAAGGGCGGGCGGCTTCCAGCCTTCGAAGCGATGAGCAGCGGGCGCATCACCCGCTGCTACCTCGAGCCGCAGCCCGACGATGCGCTGCCGCGCTTTGCCTATGAATCCCATGTGAAGGCGCTGTCGGGCGAGCAGCGCCATTGGCCGCAGGGCACCAGCAGCATCAGCCAGTTGCGCATCACGGCGGAATACACGCCGCGCGGCCTGATCGCCCGCAACTTGGGCTCGGGCCGACTCCATATCGACATCGTGGACTATCCGGGCGAGTGGCTGCTCGACCTGCCCCTGATGCGCATGAGCTATGCCGAATGGAGCAAGGCCACGGTAGCGGCCAGCCGCACGGCCCCGCGCCTTGACCACGCCACGGACTGGCATGCGCTGCTGGCAACTCTCGACCCAGGCCTGCCGGCGGACGAGCTCCTCGCCATCAACGCAGCGGAGGTCTTCACCGCCTATCTCGCCCGCTGCCGCAGGGAGGACGTCTCTCTCTCGACCCTTCCCCCCGGCCGCTTCCTGATGCCGGGCGATTACAAGGGTTCCCCGCTGCTCGCCTTCGCACCGCTCGACATCGCTCCGGATACGGATCTTCCCAAGGGATCGCTCGGCGCGCTGATGGAACGGCGCTACCAGTCCTATGTGTCCTCGATCGTGAAGCCTTTCTTCCACGGCCACTTCGCACGTCTGGACCGGCAGATCGTTCTGGTCGATGCCCTGACAGCCCTCAATGCCGGAGCCAGCGCGGTGAAGGACCTGCAGCAGGCGCTTACCGATATCCTCACCTGCTTCCGGCAGGGATCGAACTCAATGGTATCGGCTCTGTTCGGCCGCCGCATCGACAAGGTGCTGTTCGCGGCCACCAAGGCAGATCTCCTGCACCATACCAGCCATGACAAGCTGGAAAACATCCTGAAGCTCATCGTGCAGGCTGCGATGACGCGGGCCGAGTATTCCGGCGCGGGCATCGAGGTGGCGGCGCTGGCCGCCATCCGCGCCACGCGTGAGGCAAGCGTCAGGCAGAAGGGCGAGACGCTCGAATGCATCGTCGGCACGCCGCTCGCCGGTGAAACTCTGGGCAACACGGCATTCGACGGCAACACAGAGGCGGCGATCTTCCCCGGAGACCTGCCGCGCGAGGCGGAGAAGGCGCTCGACGGCTCGCTCGAGGGTGCGCTGAAATTCGTGCGCTTCCGCCCGCCGCCGCAGAAGGACGGACAGTGGCCGCACATCCGCCTCGACCGCAGCATGGACTTCCTGCTGGGAGACCGCTTCACATGATGGAGCACCAACGCGGCCCCAAGGCCTTCGTGATCGATGAGCCGGCGCGCCATGAAGCGGATGGTGAGGCCCAGCGGCCGCCGCGCGCCATCACCGGCATCACCTTCGAACCGGACTTTGACAGCGGCGACATGATCGTGGTGCCGCCCGCACCTTTGCCTGCGCCGCGTCGGATGCGCTGGGGCGCCATCCTGATGAGCGCGCTGTCGGTGCTCATCGCCATGTGGGCCGGGCTTGCCGCCACCCAATTGATCGAGGATTTCTTCGCCCGCTCGCCGCTGCTCGGCTGGGCGGCGCTGGGGGTTGCTGTGATCGCCGGCGTCGCCGCACTCGCCATCGCGGCACGCGAACTCTGGGCGCTGGCGCGGCTGCGCAAGATCGAGCACATCCAGACGGACGCGGCCCATGCCATCAACGCCGATGATGCCACCGCCGCCAAGCGCGCCATCGGCGAACTCAAATCCCTCTATGCCTCCCGCCCCGACGCGCAACTCGGCCTGCGTGAACTCGGCCGCCACGAGAACGACATCATGGACGGGCGCGACCGCATGAAACTTGCCGAGCGCCATCTCGTCAGCTGGCGCGATGCCGAGGCCCACCGAATCATCGCCCATGCCGCGCGGCGCATCACGCTGCTCACCACGGTCGCCCCGACGGCCATGCTCGACATCGTGATGGTCGCTGCCCAGAACCTGCGCATGATCCGCGAACTGGCGACGCTCTATGGCGGGCGGCCCTCCACCCTCTCGACACTGAGGCTGGCGCGCATGGTCGTCAGCCATCTTGCCGTCACGGGCGGCATCGCGCTTTCCGACAACCTGATCCAGCATGTGGTCGGCAAGGGGCTTCTGGGCCGCCTGTCGGCGCGCTTCGGCGAAGGCACGGTGAACGGCATTCTCACCGCGCGCGTCGGCCTTGCGGCGCGCGATGTCTGCCGCCCCATTCCGCAGGAGGCCTCCGCCAAGGACACGCTCGGCAGCCTCCTGAAGGAACTCGTCTCCGCCGCTCCCGGCGAGGCCGCGCCATGAGGCGGCTTCTCGCCGTGCTGATGCTGCTGCTGCTTGTGCCGCAGCCGGCCGAAGCCACAAACCGCGGCACGCGCATTGCCATGGCCGTGGCCCTGCTCGACGTGGCAGAGGACCATTGCGCCGGCCGCTTCCAGGTGAATGCCTATGTGAAGAAGGTTCTGTTCGAACACTTCCACGAATATGACATCGCGGGCCTCGCCTCTCTCCTCTCGCAGCCACTCAACAGCTTCTACGAGGACTTCTCCTTCGAGGCGAAGAAGGACCGCGAGGCCTTCTGCAGCAAGGCGCCGGAAGAAGCAGAGGCCACCGGCTATCCCGTCATCACCGCGGGGGAGCCCTGATGTTTCTCCGCTTCTTCACCGAATTGCGCGGCGGCGGCGTTCCGGTGTCGCTCAAGGAATATCTGACCCTCATCGAGGCGCTGGGAGAAGGCCTGGCCGGATACCAGACCGAGGAGTTCTATTTTCTGGCCCGCGCCGCGCTGGTGAAGGACGAACGCAACCTTGACCGCTTCGACCGCATCTTCGCCCATGTGTTCAAGGGGCTTTCGGCACCCGGCGACGGGCTGCTCGCGGAAATCCCAGAGGAATGGCTGCGCCGGATGGCCGAGAAACATCTTACCGAGGAAGAGAAGAAGCTCGTCAAGGCGCTCGGCGGTCTCGACCGGATCATGGAGGAGCTGAAGAAGCGCCTCGAGGAGCAGAAAGGCCGCCACCAGGGCGGCAACAAATGGATCGGCACGGCCGGCACCTCGCCCTTCGGCGCCTATGGCTACAACCCGCAAGGCGTGCGCATCGGGCAGGACAGGAACCGCAACAACTCAGCCGTGAAAGTGTGGGACAAGCGCGAGTTCAAGGATCTCGACGACACGGTGGAACTGGGTACCCGCAACATCAAGGTGGCCTTGCGCCGCCTGCGCAGATTTGCGCGCTCCGGCGCTGCCGAGGAGCTCGACCTTCCCGGGACGATCCGCTCCACCGCGCGGCAGGGCTTTCTCGATGTGAAGATGGTGCCGGAGCGGCGCAACACGGTGAAGGTGCTGATCTTCTTCGATGTCGGCGGCTCGATGGACCCGCACATCCGGGTGTGCGAGGAGCTGTTCTCGGCGGCGCGCAGCGAATTCAGGCATCTTGAGTATTTCTACTTCCACAACTGCGTCTATGAAAGCGTGTGGAAGAACAACCGCCGCCGCAGCGCCGAGCGGATAGACACCTGGCAGCTTCTCCACACCTATCCGCATGACTACAAGGTTATCTTTGTTGGCGATGCGTCTATGAGCCCGTTCGAGCTGACGCATGAGGGCGGCTCCGTCGAGCACTGGAATGACGAGACCGGCATCACCTGGCTTCAGCGCATCGCGGCAACCTATCCGAAGGCGGTATGGATCAATCCGTCCACGGAAAGATACTGGGGCTATTCGCCCTCGATCAGCCTCGTGTCGCGCACCCTCGATGGCCGCATGTTCCCGCTGACACTCGATGGCATCGACCGGGCCATGCGTGAGCTGATCCGCTAGGCTGCAGGAATTTCATGCCGGGGCGCGACGGAACCCGGCCGCACGGCCCGTCTTATCCGCATCGACGCTTAACAAAGGAGCATCCACGATGCAGAGAAAGACCAAGATCATTGCTGCCGCAGCGGCAGCAGGCCTGTTGACGCTGGGCGGTCTCGCCGGGCTTGCCAGTGCCGACATGGGACATGGATATGGCATGATGGGCGGCGGCATGGGTGGTGGCTGCCAGGGCGGCAAGGGCCGCGGCCATGGAATGATGGGCCAGCAGATGACGGAACGTTATGACGCCGACAAGGATGGCAAGGTCACGCAGGCCGAGATCGACCAGAACCGCCAGCAATGGCTTGCCGAATTCGACGCCGACAAGAACGGTACGCTGTCCCTCGAGGAATTCAAGCAGCTGTGGCTCAAGAGCCGCAACCAGATGATGGTACGCGAGTTCCAGTTCTTCGACAGAGACGGCAACGCCCAGATGACGATTGAGGAATATCTGGCGCCCATGTCTGACATGGTGCAGCGGCGCGATACCAACAATGACGGCGCGCTGGGGCCCGAAGACCAGCGGATGAAGCGCCTCCACAGGGGTGACGGCCAATGCATGGGTCAGGGCATGGGTCACGGCATGGGTCAGGGCATGGGCCAGCGCATGCGGCAGGGCTGGGGCAACTCAAGCGATGACGCAGCGGACGCTGAACCGGACGCCGGAGAGGCCCCGGCCGAAGGCGAGACCACACCTTGACGCATCAGGACCGGGCCCGGGCTGCCGCCCGGGTCTTTTCCCCCGGTAATTCCGGCATTGAGGCAGCCCACAGGCTGGCTGTAGGATAGCGCAAGGAACGCATCTTACGGGGGACAGCCGGGCATGACAGATTTCACACCAGTTTCGGGCGCGCTTGGCGGTGCGCTGATCGGCCTGTCCGCCGTAATACTGATGGCCGGGCTTGGCCGAATCGCCGGCGTGTCCGGGATCTTCGCCTCCGTCATTTCGGGCCAGGCACTCAGCGAGAATGGCTGGCGGCTCCTGTTCCTTGCGGGGCTTCTGATCGGCACCGCACTCACCGCGCTGCTGGGCGGATTTGATCCCGGCAGCATCGTCTTCCCCGGTAATCCGGTGACGACCATCATCGGCGGCCTGCTCGTCGGGGCTGGGACCGTCCTTGGTTCGGGCTGCACGTCAGGTCACGGCATATGCGGCATTTCGCGGCTTTCGCCGCGCAGCATCTCGTCAACGCTGATGTTCATGGTGGTGGCCGTGGTCACTGTCTATCTGATGCGCCATGTGATCGGAGGCTGATGATGGACCGCCTCTCCGCCATTCTCTCCGGCATCGTCTTCGGTGTGGGCCTTGCTCTGTCGGGCATGGTGAACCCGATGAAGGTGCAGAACTTCCTCGACATCTTCGGAACATGGGATCCGACGCTGATCTTCGTCATGGGAGCGGGGCTTGCCGTCACCTTCTTCGGCTACCGGGCCGCGATGAAAAGGCAGCAGCCGCTGTTTGCCGAAAGCTTCCAACTGCCCGAGGCCTGCTTCATCGATGGCAGGCTTCTCGCGGGCGCGGCCCTGTTCGGGATCGGCTGGGGCCTCACCGGCTTCTGCCCGGGCCCCGCCATCGCCTCACTGGTCTTCGGCTTCTGGCCGTCCGTGCTGTTCGTGGCGGCCATGGCGGTAGGCATGCTCGTGATGCGCGGTTTCCTGACGCGCACCCAGCAGGACCAACGCGCCGATGGCTAATCGCGCAATGCGCCGCAGGTGTTGACGCCGATCAGCGAATAGAGCGGGCAATAGCCCATGAGGGCGGTGAACAGCGGCACAATGCCGATCCAGCCAATCCAGTTGTAGCCGGTTTGCGCCGCGAACAGCGCAAACCACAGCAGCGCGAGGCCAAAGACGATCCGGATGACACGGTCGAACCTTCCGACATTGTTGGTCATGGCGCGCTTTCTCCTGTTTCAGACTTCAATGTTACACCACTTGGCCCGCAACGGAAATGGCCGGGCACGGCCGGTCACATCCGGCCATACTGCCGCATGAGGGAAAGCACGTCATCGGGAGGCAGCGCGATGGCGGTGTTGCCATCCCGCCCCACCATGGTTTCGGCGGCAAGCATCGCGTCGATAACGGCTTCCTCGGTGGCCTCCACCGTGGCGAGGAACAGGCGATCGAGGTCGCCATTGGCCAGAGCCTCCATCCGGCTGACACCCGTGCGCTGCGCGAAGGCCGCTTCATTGGCTGTCGAGAAGGCGAGGAAGATATCGCCGGAGGAATTGTTGCCAACCGTGCCGGTGCGGGCGAGGCCCAGCGGCACGCGCCGTGCCAGCCGCTTCAGCTGATGCGCCATCAGCGGCGCGTCGGTCGCCACGATGGCGATGACGGAGCCCTGTTCCCGCCCCCGGAGCTTGCCATTGAGGATATGCCGCCCCACCGGTACGCCCAGCACGGTGAAATCCTCGCGCCGCCCGAAATTGGACTGCACGAAGACGCCGAGCGTGAAGCGGTGGCCATCGATGTCCAAGATGCGGGAGGCCGAGCCGTTACCGGCCTTGAAGTCATAGGTCAGCATGCCCGTGCCGCCGCCCACACTGCCCATTTCGATGGGGCCTGAACACGCCCTGTCGAGCGCCAGCGCCGTATGCTCCGCCGTCACATGAAAGCCGTTGATGTCGTTGAGATCGCCGTCATAGGTCTCCGCCGCGACCGGCAGGCCCCAATCCTGCCCTGTGCCGACACCCTGAGATACGAGCCAGCGAATCGTCGCATCACGCGTAACCCCGCAGGAATGTGTGTTGGTGATGGTGATGGGCGTCTGCAATTCGCCGCATTCCTCAATCCACACTGTGCCCGTCATCTCGCCATTGCCGTTCAGCGAGTAATAGCCCGCCGCGCAGGGAACCTGCACCTTCGACTTTCCACGCGGCAGAATCGCGGTGACGCCGGTACGCACCGGGCCTTGGCCCACCCGGAGGGGACCATCGCCGGAAATCAGGGTTACCGTGCCGACTTCAACTCCAGGCACGTCGGTTATGGCGTTGAAAAGCCCCGGCTGGCCCGGAAATGGCAGCCCTAGCTGCCGCCCCCTCATGCGTTGCGCCATGTCAGTTTCCTTCCCGGCCCTGCGGCCAATGGCAAAATCACTTGCGGGTTTCCTGTTTCCCGTTTTTATGTCCGGCTTTCAAGGCAGGAAACGGCACGTGGCAGGACATTCCCAACCGACAAACCCTCGCTGGACGATCGTTTTCCCGATCCTGTCGGCCGTCCTCATCGCACTCTATTTTTCCGGTATGCTGCCCGGCGACGGTGTGGCCCTGTTGATCGCCGAAGCGGTCATTCTCTGCGGCACGATTTTCGCGGGCGTTCACCATGCCGAAATCGTGGCGGCCCGCGTGGGCGAGCCCTTCGGTGCCATTATTCTCGCCGTGGCGGTGACGATCATCGAGGTCGGACTCATCGTCACGCTGATGCTGTCATCTGACGATGGTGGCCCATCCATCGCCCGCGACACCGTTTACTCGGCGGTCATGCTGGTGCTGACCGGCGTTCTTGGCATGGTGTTGCTGCTCGGTGGACGCAAACACTATGAGCAGACGCATCAGGTGAGCGGCACCTCCTCATATCTCGCCTTGCTCGGAACGCTGGCCGCGCTGGCTCTGATCATTCCGAACTACACGACGACAACCGTGGGTCCGACTTATTCGGTGGCGCAACTCGCGGCTGTCGCCATTGTGTCGATCCTGCTCTATGGCGCATTCCTCTTTGTCCAGACCATGCGCCACCGTGATTACTTCCTCTCCGCCACCGACGATACGGAGGCGGCCAGTTTCAAGGCGGAACCACCTTCCGCAATGGTAGCCGGCACAAGCCTCGGGTTTCTGATCATCGCCCTATTCGGTGTGATCATACAGGCGAAGATGTTATCGCCAGTGTTGCACTCCGGCATCGATGCCGCTGGGCTTCCAGACGAGTTCACCGGCGTTGTCATCGCCGCGCTGGTCCTCGCGCCGGAATGCATCGCGGCGATCCGGGCCTCCCTTGCGAACCGCCCGCAGACGGCCATCAACCTGGCGCTCGGTTCGGCGCTTGCGTCGGTAGCCCTGACCATTCCGGTCATCACCCTCATTGCAGCCTCTTCGCATGTGGACCTCATCCTCGGTCTCGAGCCGCAGCGCACCGCGCTGCTGGTTCTGGCGATGTTCGTGAGCGTCATCACGCTGCTTCCCGGGCGAACCTCGGTCATGCAGGGCTTCGTGCATCTTGGTATCTTCATCATGTTCATCGTGCTCTCGGCGGTGCCTTGATGGTCATGCCCGGCCACAGGCCTTTCCACCCCACGCGCACATGCTGTCCAAGCCGATGCTGAGAAGCAGCACGTGATGCCAGCGGATACTGCTTTTCATTACAAGGAATTCCTGATCATCCTCGGGGTTGCGGGGCTGGTCGTACCGCTGTTCCTGCGCATCGGCCTGAATTCCGTGCTGGCCTTCCTGCTGGTGGGCATTCTGCTGTCGCCCGATGTGATGGGCCAGTTCGTGCAGTCGGTTCCGATCCTCGAATACCTGACCATCGACCAGCCTGAAGCGCTGAGTGAGATCGCCGAGCTGGGCGTCGTCTTCCTGCTGTTCCTGATCGGGCTTGAACTGTCCTTCGAGCGGCTCAACACCATGCGCCGCCTGGTGCTGGGGCTGGGCGGGCTGCAGGTGGCGATCAGCTTCACGGCCATTTCCGCCGCAGCCCTGGCCATGGGGTTTTCAGCACCCGCCGCGCTGATTGCCGGGGCCGCACTTTCGCTCTCCTCCACCGCCATTGTTGTGCAGCTCCTGTCGGATGCGAAACGCCTCGGCTCCCGGACCGGGCGCACCAGCTTCGCCATCCTGCTGATGCAGGACCTCGCGGTGATCCCCTTGCTGCTTCTGGTTCCCATCCTGGGGCAGCGGGTTGAAGGCCACATCGGCGTCAGCCTGCTTCTGGCACTGGGTCAGGCCAGCATTGCGCTTGCGGTGATCATTCTTGTCGGCCGCTTCCTGCTCAGGCCGCTCCTGCGCATGGTGGCGCGATCGGGCAGCCCCGATCTGTTCATGGCGGCTACCCTTCTCATCGTGGTCGGCACCGGGGTGGAAGCAAGCTTCGCCGGCATGTCGATGACACTCGGCGCCTTCATCGCCGGTCTCATGCTGGCGGAAACCGAGTACCGCCGCGCCATCGAGGCGGTGATCGAGCCGTTCAAGGGTCTGCTGCTCGGTACATTCTTCCTCGTCATCGGCCTCAAGCTCGATCTCGATACGCTGTTCTCCGCACCGGCCTATACGCTGGGCGTTGCAGCAGGGCTGGTGCTGCTTAAGGGCGTGATCGTTTACGCGCTGGCGCGCGCCTTCCGCGTTGCGCACGGTGTGTCGCTCGAAACCGCCATGCTGTTGGGCCCATGCGGGGAGTTCGGCTTCGTCATTGCAGCGGCGGCCCTCAGCACTGGCCTCATCACGGACCCCGAAAGCCGCAACATCGTGCTGATCGTGACACTGACCATGATCGCCCTGCCCCTGCTGGCCCGCGGCGGCGCCAAGATCACCTATGGCATGCGGCAGCGGGCGAAGGCGGAAGGGCTGCAGACACCGCTGCCCGAGGACAACAAGCAGCACGTCATCATCGCGGGCTTCGGGCGCGTGGGCCGCCTCATCGCCTCGATGCTGGACGAGCACCGGATTCCGTGGATCGCGGTGGACAGCGATGCAGAACTTGTGTCGCGCGAGCGGGTCGCCAGCAAGTCGGTCTTTTACGGCGATGCGGGCAATGCCGAGTTTCTCAGGCATTGCGGGCTTGCCGAGGCCCGCGCGCTGGCCGTCACGATGGACAATGCGATGCGGGTTGACGAAGTGGTGCGCGCCGCGCGCGCCGAACGCGCCGATCTCAAGATCATCGTGCGGGCGCGCGATGAACGCCACGCCCAGAAGCTCTATGCCGCCGGGGTGACAGAAGCGGTTCCCGAAACCGTCGAATCGAGCCTTCAACTCGGCGAAGCGCTGCTGGTCGAAACCGGTGTTCCGGTGGGGCTAGCCATTGCCACGGTTCACGAGCGCCGAGACAGCTTCCGGAAGCTTCTCGGCCGGCCCAACCGCAAGGTAGAACTGGAACTGGCCCGCAAGCGGACGAGCCGCGACGCCGGGCTCAACTAGGGCAGAGTGCGGTGAGATGGAATCGGAACGTCTGCCCCCCGAGCATTTCGCCAGGGTGACGGAATACTACGAAACGCCCAGCTTCTTCTGCAGGTTGGAGCTTGACGTCGTGTACTGGAACATCAGCCGCTCTCCCGGATTCTTCAGCTTGAAAACCTTCTGCGCCATCAGAGCGGCTTCATGGAATCCGGAGAGGATAAGCTTCAGCTTGCCCGGATAGGTATTGATATCGCCGATGGCGAAGATGCCTTCCACCGAGGTCTCGAACTTCTCGGTATCGACGGGGATGAGGTTTTCGTGAAGGTTGAGGCCCCACTCGGCCACCGGCCCCAGCTTCATGGTGAGCCCGAAGAACGGCAGCATGGCGTTGCAGGCGATGTCGAAGGAGGCGCCGTCATTGCCCTTGACGGTCGCGGCGGAGAGAACGCCACCTTCGCCCTTGAGCCCTGTGACCTGGCCGAGTCTGAAACTGATTTTGCCCTCGGCCGCCAGTTCGCGCATCTTCTTCACGGAATCGGGCGCGGCGCGGAAGTCGTCACGGCGATGCAGCAGCGTCAGGCTTTTTGCCAGCGGCTGAAGGTTCAGCGTCCAGTCCAGCGCGGAATCGCCCCCGCCGACGATCAGGATGTCCTTGCCGCGCAACGCCTCCATCTTCTTCACCGAATAGAAGACGGAAGACGTCTCATAATCCTCGATGCCGGGGATGGGCGGCTTCTTGGGCTGGAACGAGCCGCCGCCCGCCGCGATCACCACCACCTTCGAGCGGAAGCGCAGGCCGCCATCGGTTTCCACCTGGAAATCGGCATCCCCCAGTTTCGTCACCCCCGTGACCATGTGGTTGAAGTGGAAGCTGGGGTTGAAGGGCTTGATCTGCTCCATGAGGCGCGAGGTCAACTCGGCCCCCGTCACCACCGGCAGGGCCGGAATGTCATAGATCGGCTTTTCGGGGTAGAGTTCGGCGCACTGACCGCCCGGCCTGTCCAGAATGTCAACCACATGGCAGCGGATGTCGAGCAGGCCAAGTTCGAACACCGCGAACAGGCCGCACGGGCCCGCGCCGATGATCACGGCATCTGTGGTGATAACCTCGGACATCGGCGCCTCCTTAGGTGTGATCAGGTCAGAACTGCTTTTCAGGCACTTTCACCCGCAAGCCGTCCAGCGCATCCGACACCTTGATCTGGCAGGACAGGCGGCTGTTGTCGCGGACGTCGAAAGCAAAATCCAGCATGTCCTCTTCCATGGCGTTGCGCGCGCCGGTCTTCTCCACCCAATCCGGCTCCACATAGACATGGCAGGTCGCGCAGGCGCAGGCCCCGCCGCAATCAGCATCGATGCCGGGCACCATGTTCTTGACCGCCGTTTCCATGACGGACATGCCGGGGAGGCCCTCCACCGTCTGTTCGGTGCCGTTGTGCTGAATGAAGGTGATCTTGGCCATGACTCTATCCACCGCTGGGCGTTCGTTTTGTCGAACGGGTATCTAGGGGATCGGCCGGAGAAACACAACTGCGGCCGCACGCGGGAACCGTGGCCTCACCCGAGCCGGGGATAAGCGCCGCGCACCAGGTCACGAAACTCGCTGGCCGCCGCTTTCAGCGCCTCGATGCGCAGAAGCCGCACATTCTCATCGCCGGGGAAGGCCATCTTTTCGAGCCCGGCCGCCAGCTGGTGCAACCTCCGCGCGCCGACTGCAGCCGCCGAACCCTTGAGCGCATGGGTGGCAAATGTCCACTCCGCCGCGGCCCCGGCTGTCTCGATCATCTGCAGCGTCACCGGAAGCTGGGCCAGGAAAAGCCCCAGGACTTCTGCTGCAAGGTCTTGATTTTGCATGGTATAATGATCAAGATGGGCGCGGTCGAAGGCCGCTGCCCGGTTCTGGTCAGATATCATGTTGCCCGCCTGCATCACCCGAACTCCCCACATGTCGGGCAGTCTAGCGGCAAGACCTGAGCAGGCGGTAAATTCCCCTTCAGCCCATTTGAGGCATCAACCGGGTGGCAGAGGCCAGTTTTAACCAAATATTAAATATTCGGCACTGCGGCGGTTCTGGCCTGTTCAATGGACTTTACCATTAGGATATGGTGAAATTTGCAAAAGGGTTGCCGCAGGCTCCGCGCCAATGTTCCGGACATAAAAGATCCGGCTGGCCGGTGCGTCGGCAGTGTTATGCAATACTGCGCCCTTCCGGGCCTGTATGTTGAGTAATTGTGCGGGAACCAGAGACAATGGCCAATATCACCGAGCAGCGCCGTTCCGACCGTCGCCAGGCTGACACCGAAGCCCAGCGGCGCGAACCGCCGCGGGCTGCGGCGGAACCGGCCATCGGCAAGAACCGCCCCACGGGTGAGAACGATCCCGGTACCGCCATGATGCTCGCAAGGCTGCGTCGCAGGCCCTCCTTCACGCCCTATGCGCTGGTGTCCATCATCCTCACCGCCCTGTGGTCCGGCGGGTGGTTCTTCGCCAATTCGGACCTGCTCAGCGGTTCCGCGCCCGCCAATGGCCTGCTGCTGGCCATGGCGCTGCTGCTTATTCCCGTCTCGGTCGTCTGGCTGTCCGCCTATGTGCTGTGGCGGGCCGCCGACATGCGGCAGGTGTCCGAAGCGCTGTTCCAGTCCGCCATGCGGCTGATCCGCCCGCAGGACATCGCAACCGAAGGCCTGACAACCATTGCGCAGGCCGTGCGTACAGAAGTCGACATGCTGGTGGGCGGTGTCGAGCACGCCGTGCAGCGCGCCGCGGTGCTTGAAGAAATCGTGCACAAGGAGATCGCCGCCGTCGAGCGCGCCTTCGGCGGAAACGAAGAGCGCATCCGCAGCCTGGTGACGGGCATCGAAAATCAGCGCGCTGCCCTGCACCAGGCCACCCTGCTCATCGGCAACGATACCAACCCGCTCGTGGTGCGTCTCGAGAACAACACCAAGTATCTCGACGGCATCGTAGCCACCGCGCAGGATACGCTGGCCCGCCTCGAAGGCGGCCTGCGCGATGTGTCCGGCAACATCGTGCGCGCCATGGACGATGTCGCCGAGCGCGCCAATGCGGCGGGCTCCGAAATTGGCCTGCAAACGTCCCAGATGGAGGACATCACCACCCAGATGCTGGGCCAGCTGCGCGAATTCTCCCGCATACTGGGCGGCCAGATCGAACAGATGAAGATGACCACCGCGGCGCTCAGCGCGGAGACCGGCGGCTTCGGCCGTACCGTGCACGACCTCGAAGCCAACGTCACCCAAACGGTGCGTGACTCGATCGACAACCTCAGCGCCCTGCATGACGACGTGACCCGCACGGTCGAGCGCGCCAGCCTCAGCTCCTCCGAGCAGCTGCGCCAGCAGCTCGCCGACCTGACCGATCTCCTGCAGAACACCGGCAGCAACCTGAGCTTCCACCTCAAGTCGATCGCCGAGGAAGTGACGGGCAATCTGGAACGCACCAGCATTGACGCCTCCCAGATGATCGAGCAGAGCCGCAACCTCGTCACCGAGGGCCTGCAGACGGTTGCCAGTGACTATGTCAGCCGTGTGGCCGAGGCCCGCGGCGAACTCATCAACTATCTCGACCAGTCCGCCGTCGGCGTCGCGGGCGCCATCAATGACGCAACGGACAATGTCGCAGGCCGCCTCAATGCGGCAGGCACGCAATTCCTCGCCGGCATCGATCAGACCGCGAATGCGTTGCTTGCCGAACTGGGCTCGATGAGCACCGGCATGTCAGGCCGCATCGAGGAGACCACCGGCCGGCTCATCGTCGAGATCGGCACGCGGGCCGAGCACATCTTCGCCAAGCTCGACGATTCAGCGGGTGGCGTGTTCGCCCGCCTTGACGAGCAGACCAACATGGTCGGAACCCGGGTGGAGGAAACCGCAAACCGCATCCTCTACACAATCGAGGACCGCTCGGCGGCCGCAACCTCCCGCGTCGGCGAAGTCTCGCAGCACATTCTGTCCGCACTCGACCAGCAGAACCTCGACGCCGCCCAGCGCATCGGCGATTCCGCCGCGCGCGTGGAAATGGCCATCGCGCGTGCGACGGAGGAATTCACCGGCAGGATCGCCACCTCCTCCACCAGCATCGTCGGCCAGGTTGATGGTTCGGTTGCCACCGCACTGTCGCGCCTGGAGCAGACCGCGGCGGAACTGCGCAGCCTGATGAGCGACACCAGCGGTGACGTGATGGGCCTTCTCGACGCCCGCGCGCGTGATGTTCTGGTTCAGGTCGAGCAGGTCATGGGGACGGCGAACAGCCGCCTGAGCGAAACCGCGAGCAGCTTCCAGACGCTCATCCGCACCACCAGCGACAACCTTGAGGACCGCATCGGCGTGTCCGCTGAGACGCTCAATGCCATACTGTCGTCCTCGGTCGAAAACGCCCGCAGCCGCATCGATGATGCCTCGACGCTGTTCCACAGCCTGCTGGAGCAGGCGACCGGCGGCATCGAAGCCCGCATCGGCTCGACAGGTACCCTCTTGCAGGATGAAGTGGCACGCGCCATGACGGCCGCCACCACGCGCCTCGACGAGACGACGCGCCTCTTCCAGGACTTGATCGGCAAGGCTTCCGAAGGCCTCGAGACAAAGATTGATTCCGCAGCCGAGCGGTTCTACGATAACATGAATGTGACGGTGAACACCGTCACCAGCCGGATTGACGAGGCCAATTCCGCCGTCACCACACGCCTTCAGGACATGCATTCGCTGGTCACCGGCCGCCTCGACACCGTGAGCACCGGGCTCGCTTCGCGTATCGAGGAGACCTCGGACGGCGTCATCAACCGGCTGCAGACGGTGTCCGGCACACTCAATGACCTGATCGTCAGCACCAGCGGCACGATCGCCGCGCACCTCAAGGAAACGGCCGAGATCGTCAGCCGCGAGATGGCCGAGACCGGCATCGCCGTCACTGAGCGTGTCGAGAAGTCGGGCGGCAACGTGACGGATAAGCTGATCAGCGTGTCGGACAGCTTTGTCCACAATGTCGACAAGGCCCGCACTGAACTGGTCGCGATGATCAACACCTCGTCCGAAGAGGTCACCAAGCGCCTCGAGGACACGACGCTGCAACTCTACAGCAAGCTCGACGGCACCACCTCCTCCATGACCGGCCAGCTGGAGCAGACGGCGAGCAAGCTCTACACCCGCCTCGACCAGGTATCCGCCCACATGAGCGGCGAACTGGAGCAGACGGCACAGCGCATCACCGACTACATCAGCAACACCACCGGCGACACCGTGGCCAAGGTGGCCTCCGTCACCGACCGCCTCACGCTGCAGCTTGACCAGTCTTCGCAGCATCTGGGCAGCCTGATGAACCAGACCTCCGACCGGCTCGGCAGCCAGCTGGAACTGGCAGCAACGGAGTTGTCCACCCTGTTCGGCACATCGACCGAGACGCTCACCAAGCGGCTCGACGATACATCGACCCACCTGTCCGACATCTTCACCACCAACACCGAGCGCCTCAACAGCCAGCTCGAACAGACGTCGCTCAAGCTGTCGGACGTGTTCACCACCAACACCAGCAAGGTGGCAGGCGAGTTCGAACAGACTTCGGAGCGCATCTCCGGCCTGTTCTCAACCAATGCCCAGCTCCTGTCGGAAACGCTCGATATCACCTGGAACAGCCTCTCCGGCCTGTTCACCGACAAGACGAGAACACTCACGGAGCAGCTCGACCGCACCACCGCCGACATCTCCGCCCTGTTCGCCGCGAACACCAAGATCATGGCGGACCAGATCGACAAGACCGCCAACGACATGACCGACTCCTTCGCCGATACGGCGGTGCGCGTCACCCGCCAGGTGAGCGAGGTCAACGAGATCATGGCGCAGCGCCTCGAACAGGCCTCCTCCGAGGTCACCTCGCAGCTCGATACGGCAGGCACTTCGCTTTTGTCGCGCATCGAACAGACGGCGGATATCCTCAGCCAGCGCTTCGACCAGTCGACGAACCTGCTCGAGAGCGTGTCGGGCGACATCACCGGCAAGCTCGATGGGACCGGCCAGCGCTTCGCCAGCCTGCTCAACGAAGCGTCTTCCGAAATCATCTCCGATCTCGGCAAGGCCACCGAGGCGCTGAACCAGAGCCTGAACGAAACCACGGCCCAGATCACCGGCCGCATCACCGAGGATGCCGGTTCACTGGCCGAGCGGGTGGAGAAGGTCAGCCGCGATCTGGAGCAGGTGTCGATCAACACTGCACTCCGCCTCGAGGAGGCGAACCGAAAGTTCTCCAAGCACGTCGAAACCGCCAATACCTTCCTGGCGGACCAACTGGCGACCGCCGCAAGCGCCATGGACGAACGCATCGAGGCGATTTCTTCCGAACTCGCCGGCCGGCTCGAAGTCACGTCGGCCCGCGTCTCGGAACGCATGGACGATGCATCGATCCTCGTCGAACGGTCGGTCGAGAAGTTCAACAATGAGATCGAGCGCGTTCTGACCGCCAAGAAGGACGCACTCGACGAACTCGTCGCCGACACCGCCAAGCGCACGGCGGAGATCGACCAGGTACTGGGCAGCTACATGAACCTGATCGAGGAGTCGCTGGCCGCTTCCGAGAACAAGGCAAAGGACATCAGCCGGGTCATCGCCGAGCAGTCAGCACTGGCGAACCGCAATCTCGAGGAAGAGATCGCCAAGCTGGAACAGACATCCGGCGGGCAGATCAACCAGGCTGCCATGATCCTGCGCGAACAGCATGAGCGCGCCATGGCCGCAATGAACGAAATGCTGTCCTCCACCGCTACCGACTTCCAGCAGACCGCGCATGACATGCGCATCACCGCCCAGCAGGTGGTGAAGGACATCGAAACCGCCCGCGGCGAGCTGCGCCGCGCGCTTGTCGAACTGCCGGAGGAAACCCGCACCAATGCTGATGCGATGCGCCGCGTGGTGGCCGACCAGATCGGGGCACTTTCGGCGCTGGCCGATGTGGTGAAACGTCAGGCCGGCGCGCTCGATCTGTCGGGCCCCGCCACAGCCGTCACGCGCGGCCGCAGGGAACCGGCCAAGAACTGACACGCACCGCAGCAGCGCGGACATGGTGAAGCTCACGATCGCCAACGAACGCTGGCCGGTTGCCGGCAATTTCACCATCGCACGCGGCAGCAAGACCGAAGCCGATGTGGTGACGGTGCACCTGGAAGATGGCGGCCATGCGGGACAGGGCGAATGTGTGCCCTATCCACGCTACGGGGAAAGCGTGCCGCAGGTGATGGCGGCGCTGGAAGACGCCCGGCAGCAGATTGAAAGCGGCATAACGCGCGCCGATGTGCCCGCCCTCCTCGGCCCTCATGCGGCGCGGAATGCGCTCGATTGCGCGCTGTGGGACCTCGAAGCGAAACAGCGTGGCCAGCCTGCGTGGCAGGTGGCGGGGCTTCCCGAACCCAAGCCCGCGATTACCGCCTACACGCTGAGCCTCGATACTCCTCAAGCCATGGGCGAAGCCGCCGCGCAAGCCCGCCACCGCCTGCTGCTCAAGCTGAAGCTCGGCCGCGAGGGCGACGCGGAGCGCCTCAGGGCGGTGCGCCGCAACGCGCCCGACTGCCGTCTCATCGTCGATGCCAATGAAGGCTGGTCGGATGATACGCTCCACGACATGCTCTCAGCCTGCGCCGATTATGGGGTGGAACTCGTCGAACAGCCGCTGCCCGCCGCGGCAGACGGCGCGCTGCTTCAGGCGGCGCGCCGCGTGCCGGTGTGTGCCGATGAATCTGCCCATGGCGTGGCAAGCCTCGGCCAGCTCATCGGCAAATATGACGCGATCAATATCAAGCTGGACAAGACCGGCGGCCTCACCCCTGCCCTCGCACTTGCAGGCGCCGCGCAGGCACAGGGCCTGAAGATCATGGTGGGGTGCATGCTGGCGACGTCGCTGGCCATGGCGCCTGCCATGCTGCTCTCGCCATTGGCGGCGGTCATCGACCTCGATGGCCCGCTGTTGCTCCGGAAGGACCGTACACCCGGCATCCGGTACGAGGGCTCGGTGATCCACCCGCCACCACCAAGCCTGTGGGGCTGAGTTCCACAGCGGCCGGTGCGAGAGATTGAGCAGAATCCGGACCTTGCGTCAGCCAAGCGCATATTGCCTTAAACGAAAGATTCACCACTCGCCACGATGATGCCGCCTTGATCGTCCTGCCTGTCATGCAGGACCGGGCTGGTTGGCCTGCTGGTGAGTGGAGTTGTGCGTATGACGAGAGCAATGCCGTCGAGGGTGAGGCCTTCCTCCTCCTCCGATCTCAGCCCGGAAGACTTCGACGCGATCCGCGATGCGGTGATGGAAACGGCCCGTGGGCGTTGGTTCCTTGATGAATATGCGGCAAGGCTCCGGACAGCGGAAACCGCCGGCCTGCTCGACGGCCTGAAGCGGCTGGAGAACGCCGTTGCCGCCAACCATGACGCGATGATGGCGCGGCTTGCCGATGCGCTGCTCTGCGATGACGAGGACCTTGCGCTGGACGAACCGCAGCCGCTCTGCGCGGAAGAGCCGGCCACCGAACTCGCCCCGCGCCACATGAAATTCTACCGCAGCGATGAAGATATCTTCGAACCTGCCCCGCATGCCATGATCGCCGCGGTGCCGGAGCCCATGCGCCCGGTGCTGGTGGAGCCGGAAACACGCGACACGCCGCCGCAGAGGCAGCGCATCGTCATCATCCGCCATAAGGCCGACGAGCCGATCGACGTGCCGCTCATGGCCGATGATTTCGCCAAGGCGTCCTGATCACAGCTCGCGCTGCAGTATCCGCGCATAGGTTTCCGGGTCGCTGTTGCCGCCCGAGGCGATGATGCCGATGGCGCGGCCCCTCGTCTCGATCCGGCCGGAGAGTACGGCGGCAAGGGCTACAGCGCCCCCCGGCTCCAGCACCAGCTTGAGAACTCCGAACGCGAAGCGCACCGCTTCGGCGGCTTCCGCATCACTCACCGCATAGCCCTCGCCCAGCAGGCGCCGGTTGATGGCGAAGGTCATTTCGCCCGGCGAGGGCGACATCAACGCATCGCAGATCGAGCCGGACGGTCTGGCATTGCGCTCGATCCGCCCGCTCCTGAGCGAACGCGCATAATCATCGAACCCGGCAGGCTCCACCGTGTGAACGCGCGTCGCGGGAGATTTGGCCTCCATGGCGAGGGCAACCCCGGCCGTCAGCCCGCCGCCCGAACAGCACACCAGCACATCATCGAGCGCAACACCGCGCGCTACCGCTTCATCGGCAAGTTCCAGGCCTGCCGTACCCTGTCCTGATATGATGTCCGGATGCTCGAAGGGCGGCACCATCACCGCACCGCGCGCCGCCATGTAATGCGCCGCGATCTCCTCGCGCGACCGGCTTGCCCGGTCATAGGTCACGACCTCCGCGCCATAGCTCTTCGTGTTGTTCTGCTTGATGAGCGGCGTGTCCGCCGGCATCACGATCAGTGCGGGCAGGCCCTTGATGGCGGCTGCCGCCGCTACGCCCTGCGCGTGATTGCCGGAGGAATAGGCCACGACGCCCCCGGGTGCTGATGCCGCGTCGAGTTGCGAGATGCGGTTCCACGCGCCGCGGAACTTGAAGGAGCCGGTCCGCTGCAGGCATTCCGCCTTGATGAGGATGCGCCCGCCCGTCATCTCGTTGAGCGTGGGTGATTCAACCACCGGCGTCAGCACGGCGAAGCCCTTCAGCCGCCGCGCCGCTGTTTCGATGTCATGAAAGTTTGGCAGCATGGCAAGCCCCGCATACATCCCCGCCAGCGAAGCATAGCCGAAGCCCCCTGTGCTTTGCTAGGATTTGCCCATCGCTTCACCCGGGACCTGCCATGACACGTGATCCGCGCTACGACATTCTCTTCGAGCCCGTCCGCATCGGACCGCATGTGGCGCGTAACCGCTTCTATCAGGTGCCGCACTGCAATGGCATGGGCTACCGCGATGCATCCGCCCTTGCGGCCATGCGCGGCATGAAGGCCGAGGGCGGCTGGGCTGTTGTCTGCACCGAGATGGTGGAAATCCACCACACGGCGGATGTGGCGCCCTTCGTCGAACTGCGCCTGTGGAGCGACCATGACATTCCCATGCTGGCGCGCATCGCCGAGAAGATCCACGACCACGCCTCGCTGGCAGGTATCGAACTGTGCCATTCAGGCTATACGGCCAGCAACCTGTGGTCCCGCGAGGTGCCGATGGCCGCCAGCCCCATGCCAACGGCGAGTTACAACTATGATCCCGTGCAGGCGCGCGGCATGGACAAGGACGATATCCGCAATCTGAGGCGCGCCCACCGCAAGGCAGCGCTCAGGTCCAGGGAGGCTGGCTTTGACCTCGTCTATGTCTATGCCGGACACGGGCTCGGCATCTTCCAGCACTTCATGTCGCGCGCCACCAATTTCCGCAGCGACGAATATGGCGGCTCGCTCGAAAACCGCGTGAGGCTGCTGCGCGAGGTGATCGAGGATACCAAGGATGCGGTGGGCGGCAGCTGTGCCGTGCCCGTGCGCATCGCAATGCATGAGTTTCAGGGTGCAGCCGGGCTTGAGCCTGCCGAAGTGGAGGACGCCATCGCCATGATGGCCGAATTGCCGGACCTCTGGGACCTGTCGCTCTCCGACTGGTCGAAGGATTCGCAAACCTCGCGCTTTGCCGAAGAAGGTTTCCAGGAGCCCTATATCAGGGGCGTCAAGAAGCTGACCTCGAAACCCGTGGTCGGCGTTGGCCGCTATACTTCGCCTGACACGATGGTGCGGGTGATCCGCCAGGGCATCATGGACATGATCGGCGCGGCGCGGCCCTCCATTGCCGATCCCTTCCTGCCGAAGAAGATCGAAGAGGGACGCCTCGACGACATCCGCGAATGCATCGGTTGCAACATCTGCGTCACGCATGACTATACGATGACGCCGCTGCGCTGCACTCAGAACCCCTCGATGGGCGAGGAATGGCGGCGCGGCTGGCACCCGGAACTGATCCGCCCCAAGGAGGAGGACAAGCACATCCTCGTCGTCGGCGCGGGGCCTGCCGGGCTCGAGGCAGGCCGCGCACTCGGCCAGCGCGGCTTTCAGGTGACGATTGCCGACACGGCGGCCGAAGCCGGTGGGCGAGTGGCCCGGGAATGCCGCCTGCCCGGCCTTTCGGCCTGGGGCCGGGTGCGAGACTGGCGCCTCCTCCAGATCAACAAGATGCCCAATGTGGCGCTCTATCTCGAAAGCGAAATGACGGCTGACACGGTGGCCGAACTGGGTGCCGACCATGTGCTCGTGGCGGCCGGCGCGGCGTGGCGACGGGATGGTACGGGCCGCCACCTAGTGACGCCCGCCGCCATGGCCGACGGCGCGGCAGTACTCACTCCCGATGACCTGATGGCCGGCCGCCGCCCAACCGGACGGACCGTCACCCTTTATGACGACGACCACTACTATATGGGCGGCGTTCTGGCGGAGCTTCTGGTGAAGGAGGACTACACGGTCAACCTCGTGACCCCCGCCGCCGTTGCCTCGTCCTTCACCAAGGCCTCACTCGAACAGAAGGCCATCCAGTCCCGCCTGATCGGACTTGGCGTGCGCATCATCGCCAATCAGGCCGTCACCGCGATTGCCGCCGACCATGTAACGCTCGAATGCGTGTTCACCGGCCAGGCTTCACCCCTCGCGACCGA
Source organism: uncultured Aestuariivirga sp. (assembly GCA_964392525.1). Lineage (GTDB taxonomy): Bacteria > Pseudomonadota > Alphaproteobacteria > Rhizobiales > Aestuariivirgaceae > Aestuariivirga. The sequence continues at coordinate 55,734 of CAYMQH010000003.1, read as the reverse complement.
CAGCGCCGTGCTGGTGACAGCCCGGCAACCGCTGGACGGTTTGTGGCAGCATCTCATGGCCCGGGGCGTGGCAAGCAGCCGCGCAGGAGACTGTTTCGGGCCGGGCACCATTGCCGCCGCCGTCCATGCTGGCCGCAATTTTGCCGAATCCTTCGGTCGCCCGGCACCCGATTTCCTTGAAATTCCATTCCGGCGCGAGGTAACAGGCCTTACATGAGCCGGGGGGTCTGCCTCATTCCGGTCGCAGGTGGGCGCTAGACTTCCCTTAATTAAGACACCATTCACCAGTCTCGCCCAGTTTGGGCAGGTTAAGTCAGGGGTTACATCCGTGCAGTCGCGCCGCGCTTTCAACCGGAATCTGCTTGCCATGGTCAGCCTTGTAGCCATGGGGTCTGCCGCATCGGCGGAAGAACCGGTGTTCACAAGCTCGCTCACCACCGCAACGCCTGCAAAGACGGTTCCGCCCAAGGCATCCGGCAAGCTGGCGACCCAGACGGAAATCGTCGCGGGTCAGGACCAACCGCCGATGCTGAGCACCAATTCCACTGAATTCATGCAGGGTGCCATCGCCATGTATGAAGAGATCGTGGCGGGCGGCGGCTGGCAGGAACTGCCCTCCCGCACCCTGAAGAAGGGTGCGAAGGGCGAAGCCGTCATGGCGCTGCGCCAGCGCCTCGTGGCGGAAAACTACGTGTCGTTCGACACGCTGCACAGCGAGATCGCTGCCTCCTATGACGAGGAGATGGTGGAAGCAGTTCGCGCCTTCCAGATCAACCATGGCGTCCTGCCCTCCGGCATCGTCGGAGAAAAGACCATCGCCCAGCTCAATATCCCAGCGGAGACACGGCTCGGCATGCTGCGCGAGAACCTGCTGCGTGTCGAAGCCTATGCGCAGGGCCTCACCGACCGTTCGATCCTCGTCAATATTCCCGGGGCCCAGCTCGAAACGGTGCAGAATGGCCGCGTCTATTCGCGCCACAACATCATCGTCGGCAAGCCCGAACGCCCTTCGCCCACCCTGGCCAGCACGGTGAGCGACCTCAACTTCAATCCCTACTGGAAGATCCCGGCCTCCATAATCGAACGCGACATCGTGCCGAAATACATGGAGGATCCCAGCTATCTCCAGACCAATCACATCCGCGTCTTCGACGGGGTGGACGGGCCGGAGGTGGACCCGGTGTTCATCGACTGGATGACAACATCGCCGGAGCGCTATTTCTTCCGTCAGGAGCCGGGGCCGCACAATTCGCTGGGCTCGGTGAAGATCAACTTCTCCAACAACTACATGGTCTTCATGCACGACACGCCGCACCGGGAACTGTTCGGGCGCAATGTGCGGATGGAAAGCTCGGGCTGCGTGCGCATCGATCAGGTCGAGACCGTGGTGCGCTGGATTCTCGACACCTCCTTCCCGCCGCTCGATGAGCAGACCTACCAGCTTGTCAGGTCGACGACGGAGCAACTCGACCACAAAATCGACAACGGCCCCGATGTGCGCTGGATGTACCTCACTGCGTGGGCCACCGAAGACGGCCGCGTGAACTTCCGCCCCGATGTCTATGACATCGACGGCACGGACTTCATCTTCGGCCAGCCCGAACCCAAGACCTACTGAGGCCGCAACAGCCCCCGCGCATGGCGCATACGGAATGGTGAGGCTTCATGGCCTGGATTGCACTCGTTATCGCCGGCCTGCTCGAAGTGGTCTGGGCCTTCACCATGAAGCTGTCGGACGGCTTCTCCAGGCTGTGGCCTTCGGTCATCACCTTCGCCGCCATGGCCGCCAGCTTTGCCCTGCTCGCCTGGTCGATGCGGACACTGCCACTCGGTACCGCCTACACGATGTGGACCGGCATCGGCGGGGTTGGTGCCTTCATCATCGGTGTGATCGTACTGGGTGAATCGGCACACCCGATGCGCATCGCCGCCGCTGCGATGATCATCGGCGGCCTGGTGCTGATGAAGCTCTCCCCGCACAGCTGACCCCGCCCCGTCTTGCAGCTTTCGGGAACTGGCCTTATCCCTGATCCGTTGGAACAGGAAGGACACAACGATGACCCGCAGCTATTTTGCGCCAACCGGCGGACACCCTTCCCAAACGGACCTCCTGACCGGCCGGGCCGTGTTCACCGAGGCCTATGCGGTGATCCCCAAGGGCGTGATGCGCGACATCGTGACGAGCCTGCTGCCCTTCTGGGACAAGACCCGCGCCTGGGTGATCGCCCGTCCGCTCTCTGGTTTTGCGGAAACCTTCTCGCAATACATCATGGAAGTATCCCCCGGCGGCGGCAGCGAGAGGCCGGAGCCGGAGGCCGATGCCGAGGGTGTTCTCTTCGTCGTCGAAGGCGACATGGTGCTGACGCTCGAGGGCATCCGGCACAGGCTGAAAGCCGGCGGATACGCTTATCTGCCGCCCGGAGCGAAGTGGGCGCTCACCAACGAAAGCCCGGCGCCGGTGCGCTTCCACTGGGTGCGCAAGGCCTATGAGAGGGTGGAAGGCATCGACGCACCTGATGCCTTCATCACCTCCGATGCTGAGGTGACGCCGGTGGCGATGCCGGGAACGGACGGCAAATGGGCCACCTCGCGCTTTGCCGACCCGAACGACATCCGGCATGACATGCATGTGAACATCGTCACCTTCGAGCCAGGTGCGGTCATTCCCTTCGCCGAGACGCATGTGATGGAGCATGGGCTCTATGTGCTCGAAGGCAAGGCTGTCTACCGCCTGAACAATGACTGGGTGGAAGTGGAGGCGGGCGACTTCATGTGGCTGCGCGCCTTCTGCCCGCAGGCCTGCTATGCGGGCGGGCCCAACCGCTTCCGCTACCTGCTCTACAAGGATGTGAACCGCCACATGAAACTGAAGAGTCCCTTCGCCCGCTAAGCGACACGCGACATGACAGCAACCACTGCGCGTCAAACCGTCCACAAGCCCAGCTTCGCCGAACTCTACACTCCGAAACTGGTGACGGTGCTGCGCGAGGGCTATGGCCTGAAGCAGTTGCGCATGGATGCGATCTCCGGGCTAACCGTGGCCATCGTGGCACTGCCCCTCTCCATGGCGATTGCCATCGCATCGGGTGCCTCGCCTGCGCAGGGTCTCTATACGGCGGCGGTTGGCGGCTTCATCGTGTCCCTGCTGGGCGGTTCGCGGTTCCAGATCGGCGGGCCTGCGGGCGCCTTCATCGTGCTGGTGGCGGCGACCGTCGTCCAGCACGGCATGGACGGGTTGATTCTCGCCACCTTCCTTTCCGGCATCATGCTGGCGGCAGTCGGTTACCTGCGGCTTGGCACCTTCATCAAGTTCATTCCCTTTCCCGTCACCGTTGGCTTCACGGCAGGCATTGCCGTCATCATCTTCACCAGCCAGGTCAAGGAACTCCTCGGCCTGGCGCTCAGCATGCCGGAGCCCGGAGCACTGCTCGAGAAGATCCCGGTGCTGTGGCAGGCGCTGCCCTCGCTGACACCGGCTGCACTTGGCCTGTCGCTCGGCACCATCGCTGTCATCGCCGGGCTGAAGCGCGTGAGGCCGCATTGGCCGGGCATGCTGATCGCCGTTGTGCTGGCCTCGCTGGCCGCTGCACTGCTGCATCTGCCTGCCGCCACCATCGGTTCGAAATTCGGCGGCATTCCCAATATGCTGCCAGCGCCCGCCCTGCCGGACATGTCCTGGGCCAAGGTCGTTGCGGTACTGCCGGCCGCACTGTCCTTCACGCTGCTGGGAGCCATCGAGTCGCTGCTCTCCGCTGTGGTCGCCGACGGCATGACGGGCCGTCGTCACCGGTCCAATTGCGAACTGGTGGCGCAGGGCTTCGCCAATATGGGATCGGCCCTGTTCGGCGGCTTCTGCGTGACGGGCACCATCGCACGCACCGCCACCAATGTGCGCGCCGGGGCCTGTGGCCCCGTCTCCGGCATGCTGCATGCGGTGTTCATCCTGATGTTCATGGCACTGGCCGCGCCGCTCGCCGCCTATATCCCGCTCGCCGCACTGGCTGGTGTTCTCGCCGTTGTCGCCTGGAATATGGTGGAAAAGCCGGCCATCGGGGTTCTGCTCCGCTCGGGCTGGGCCGACATCGCGGTGCTCGGCGCCACCTTCCTCCTGACCATCTTCCGCGATCTCACGGAAGCCATCGTTGTTGGCTTCGCACTGGGCTCGGTGCTGTTCATTCACCGCATGTCACAGGCCACGGCGGTTGAAAGCCATACTCCCTTTGTCGGCGAAGATGTAGCCGACAGCGACCAACCGCGTGGCGAGTATGACGAGGCCCTCGCCGCCAATCCGGATGTGGTTGTCTACCGCATCACTGGCGCGTTCTTCTTCGGTGCTGCAGCCTCCATCGCCTCGGTGCTGGACCGCATCCAGGATACGCACAAGGCGCTGATCGTCGATTTCGCAGGCGTTCCCTTCCTCGATTCGACCGGGGCCAATGTGATGGAGGGTCTTTCGCACAAGTCGGCACGGCGCGGCGTTCGCCTCTATGTCAGCGGCGCGGGTCCCGACATCCGCCGCGCGCTCGCCGCGCATGGCGTGAAGCCGCCCGCCGTCAGCTTCTGTACGACGACCGGCGAGGCATTGGCCCAGTATCGTGCCGCGGTGTCCGCCTGACAGGCCGCTGCAGCTTCGAGAGGCCATGCTCGGTCTTGTTCCAGTGGAAGGGTGCCATGATGAATTGCCACACCGCCATCCAGGCGGCGGCTGACATCAGCAGCCAATAGACCGGCATGGTGGCAAGCGTAACCGCCACGCCCCGGACACTGCGGCGCCTGAGGCCGCGGCGCGTCAGCACGATGGCAAGGCCATAGCCCGAGATCAGGATGAACAGATTCAGCCCCGCCAGAAGGATGAGCGCCACCCCCGCGCCTTCAGGCATCACCGGATGGGTGATGTAAACAGCAAGGGTGAGCACCATGCACAGCGGGTGCAGCAAGGCGGAGGCGAAGATGCCGATGGTCATGGCCTGCATGGCCCAGAAGCCCGCCGGCCCCAGTTCACGCAACAGGCGGAGCGGGCTTCGCATGTGGACAAGCCATGTCACGAGAAAGCCCTTCAGCCAGCGGGCGCGCTGGCGCATCCAGTTGGGAAGCTGTGTGTTCGCCTCCTCATAGGTGAGGCTGCCGAAGGCCGCCGTCTCGTAGCCTTGCCGCGCCAGGCGGAGGCCGAGGTCGGCATCCTCCGTCACGTTGAAGGGATCCCATGCGCCTGCCTTGCGCAGGATCGCGGCGCGGAAGTGGTTCGACGTTCCCCCCAGCAGCAATGGCAAGCCATGATTGGTCAGCATCGGCAGCAGAACGCCGAACAGCACCCCATATTCCGCCGTGAACTGGCGGGTGAGCCAGTTTTCATCCGGATTGTAGAAGGTTAGCTGGGCCTGCAGGCAGGCGAGATCGGGCGGTGCTGCGGCGAAGCGTTCTGCCGCGCGGCGCAACTGATCGGGTTCCGGAATATCCTCGGCGTCATAGATGGTGATCAGGTCGCCGCGGCAGAATTGCAGCGCGTAACTGAGGGCGCGCGGCTTCGTCTGCGGCAGGCCGGCGGGAACGATGATGATCTCGAAGCGCGCGTCAAGCACGAATTCCGCGAGGGCGCGCTGCATCACGATGTCGGCCTCCTCGAGGATCAGCTTGATGTCGAGTTTCTCCGCCGGGTAGTCCAGTTGCGAGAGGGCGTTCAGCAACTGGCGCAACACGCCGGTTTCGCGGAACAAAGGGGCCAGAACGGAATAGGCGGGCAGCGCCTCATCCCGCAGGCAGGGAACGTCGGGCTGCTTTCGCGCCACCGGCGGCATGATGCACAGGACACGAAGAGCAACGACCGCAAGAAAGAACAGCCCGCTGATCACCGACAGGAGGACGATGAATGCAGCGGGCGGGAGATGCAGGCCGGCCAGGCCGAGTGCCGTGAGCAACACGGTCCCCGCCACGGCCTGCGCCGCACTCATGCGGCGGCTTGCCGAGAGATCCGGCCAGCGGCGCGCCAGCCCGAAAGTGGCCCGCTGGAGCAGATAGGCGCCATGCACCGCACGGGCCGCAGCCAGCAGATCGTCGACCGAACCATAGCCGGCAAGTGCAAGGCCCTTCTGCCGCGCCTCTTCCAGGGCTACGGGACCGCAGGCCACATGAAGCACCATGTCTGGCAGGTTCACGGCGCGGAACAGCTTGGTGCGAAGGGCGCCGTCCAGTTCATCCGGCGGCAGGCGGCGCAACAGGTCAGACAGCGCCGGACGGTCCAATCTCGGCAAGACTTGCGGCAACCTACCCGCTATGATGGGCGTCACCCCGGGAACTTCGCCAAAGCCTTGGTGATCGTAGCCCCACATCATTCGGTTCACACCTTTGCGGGGCCAGTAAATGCGACGTTACGTAAGCTTTTCCACTGTCCTTTGGCTGAGTCTGGGAATAGCAATTCTACCTAAAATTGCACCGGCTCAGCAGCCATTGGCACCCGCCTTCCGGATCGTGGACGACGGGCCGCGGCCAGACGTGCCGGATAACCTGCCGGTGAGATTGGTGGCAGATGCCGACTTCGCGCCCTTCAGCTTTCTCTCGCGCACCGGTGCACCGGCTGGATTGTCGGTGGAACTCGCCATTGCCGCCTGCGAACGCGCCCGCCTCAACTGCACGGTGGAGGTCCGGCCCTATGATGAGATCATGGGAGTGCTTGAACGCGGCGAGGCGGATGCTGCGATCACCGGGCCGCGCCCGGATGAAGCGTCACTCCGCGCCGCTGTGCTGACGCGGCCCTATTTCCGCACGATGGCCCGCTTTGCCGTGCCGGAAGCAACAGCCATTGTGAGCACCGGCAGTGCTGCCCTGGCTGGCGCGCGCATCGGCGTGGTGAAGGACACGCTGCATGCCCGCTGGCTTGACGCCTATTATGGCGGATCGACGCGCGTCGGGTTCGATACGCTGGCGGCGGCCGGCGAGGCCCTGAAAGCCGGCGAAATCGATGCGCTGTTCGGCGACAACCTGCCGGTCATCTACTGGGTATCGGGTGACGCCGCAGCAGGTTGCTGCAAGCTTCTCGGCAATGCCTTTTCGGATTTCGACTTCTTCAGCCGGAGCCTCTCCTTCCTGGTGCGCAGCGACCGGCCCGATATCCGCGCCGCACTCGACTATGGCCTCGACCAGGCGCAAGCCACAGGCTTCACCCAGAAGATCATCGGTACCTATGTGCCGCTGCCCGTGTGGTGAGAAAGGGCTGCAGCATCGCGCCCGCGCTGGCTTTCGAGCGGTGCCCCGCTGCGCTGCACCTCCTCCGCGAGGCCGCGCAGGATTGAGGTGATGAGCCCCGGCCCGCCATAGACCAGCGCCGAGTAGAGTTGCACCAGCGTTGCGCCCGCGCGGATCTTCCGCAGGGCAGAGGCCGCATCATGCACACCGCCAACACCGATGAGTGGAATGCGCCCCCCGGTCAGGAGATAGATGCGGGCAAGCTGGCGCGTGGAGAGCGCCAGCAACGGCTGGCCGGACAGCCCGCCCTGTTCGCTGGCCAGTGGTGAGCGCACCCCATCGCGCGACAGCGTGGTGTTGGACACGATGATGCCGTCGACCGCGCCATCACCGCAGGCCGCGGCGATGTCCTCAAGCTCATCTTCGCGCAGGTCGGGCGCGATCTTCAGCAGCATGGGCGGGCGCTGGGCCTGCTTCACCCGCGCCGTATTGAGGCGTGCCAGAAGTTGCTCCAGTTCAGCGCGCGATTGCAGGGCACGAAGCCCCGGCGTATTGGGCGAGGAGATGTTGACGGTGAAATACGACGCGACATGCGCGAAGGCGGAGATGCCTGCCACATAATCGCCGATCCGGTCCTCCGCATCCTTGTTGGCGCCGATGTTGACGCCGACGATGCCGCCCCGGCCCCTGCGGGCCTCAAGGCGGCGCAGAGTTGCCGCATGGCCTTCATTGTTGAAGCCCATGCGGTTGATGACCGCCTGATCCTCGGCGAGGCGGAACAGGCGCGGGCGCGGATTGCCCGCCTGCGGCTTCGGTGTGACCGTGCCGATTTCGGTAAAGCCCAGCCCAAGGCCCAGCATTGCATCCGGCACCTCGGCATTCTTGTCGAAACCCGCTGCAAGCCCCAGCGGATTGGGAAAGCTGAGGCCAAAGGCCCGCAGCTGAAGCCTGACATCCGGCACCGGCGCGCCGGAATTCGGCATCATGCTCAGTGCACGGATCGTCAAGCCATGCGCCGTCTCGGCATCGAGCGCGTGGAGCACGGGGCGGGCCAGCGAAAAGGCGAACGCGCCAAAACTCATGCGAGGGCCTCCGGAAACTGGTGCACGCCATCGACCAGCGGCAATGGATGAACCGCAACCGCCTTTTGCGTGGGGATCGGGCCATAGACATGCGGGAACAAATCCCCCCCGCGCGATGGTTCCCACCTCAGGTGTTCGAGATCGCCCTCGGCAAAGGCCACCAGCACGAGGTCGTTCTGGCCGGAAAAATGCCGCGCCGCCGTCTCGCGCATCTGGTGGCCGGCGGACAGGTGGATGAAGCCATCGGCATGGTCCACGGGGGAGCCTTCGAAAACGCCGTCCCGGACGGCAGCCTGCCAAGCGTGTCGCGGCAATATCTTGTAGAGGAATCGCATGGAGCGGACCATAGGCCGCCCGGCCCTTCTGGACAATCTTCCGCCGGACAGGTATAGGTTCCTATGAATAAGAACTTTTGCAGCGAGTCGGGAGACGCGGCACATGCTGAGCCACAAGCAGGTCTGGAACGCGATTGACACGATCGCCGAGCGCTATGGCTACTCGGCCTCGGGCCTTGCCAAGAAGTCAGGGCTCGATCCCACCTCCTTCAATCCATCGAAGCGCAACGGGCCGGATGGGCGCCCGCGCTGGCCCACGATGGAGTCGATCTCGCGTCTCCTCCAGGCCTCAGGTGCAACGGTGGAGGAATTCTCCGACCTGCTGATCGGGCGGCGCGGCCAGCCACCCAAGCTCCGCCAGATTCCGCTGATGGGCTTCGCCAGAGCCGGCAAGGGAGGATTCTTCGACGATTCGGGCTTTCCTGCTGGCAATGGCTGGGACGAGATCGACGTTCCCGGCGTGACCGATCCCAATGCCTATGCACTGGAGATCACCGGCGACTCGATGCAACCCGTCTACCGCGAGGGCGACATCATCATCATCTCGCCCTCCGCCACGGTGAGGAAGGGCGACCGCGTGGTGGTACGCCTCACCGATGGGCAGGTGATGGCCAAGATCATGCAGCGCCAGACGGCGAAGACGTTGGAACTCGCCTCCTTCAACCCGGCGCATGCGACGAAGCTTCTCGACATGAAGGAAGTGGACTGGATGGCCCGCATCATGTGGGCGAGCCAGTAGAAGCCTAGGTGACCAATTCGCCCTTCACCGCGCGGCTGATCAGCGCGCGGGTATTGGCGATTCCGTAAAGCGCCACGAAGCTGCCGAAGCGCGGGCCTTTTTCTTCGCCCAGCAGCACTTGATACAGCATGTTAAACCAGCCCTGCGCGACGCCGGGCGAGCCGTCCTTCTGGACCGTGAGGTAAGGTTCCCTGCGGCCCACGTCATAGACCTTCTGCTGGATATCCTCCGGAGCCGCGCCTTCCGGCAGCGTGCCCAGTGCCACGGCGAGATCGGAGAGCGCCTTCGCCTCTTCCTCCGTAGGCGAACGATATTGCTTCTTCGGCTTCACGAAATCATCGAAGTATTTCAGCGCATGCTTGACCAGCGCATCAAGGCGCGGGTGGGTTTCGGGCGCAAGATTTGGCTGATAGCGGCGGATGAAGCCCCACAACGCGGACTTGTCATGCGCGTTCGCCACCGCCGCAAGATTCAGCAGAAGCGCAAAGGAAATGCCGCCCTCCTCCGGTGCCGGCGGGTTGCCGCCGTGGATGTGCCAAGTGGGGTTCATCAGCCGGTCGGCGGGCTTGTCCGCCTGGCGCTGGTAGGCGCCAAGGAATGCACCATAATCATCGACAGCGCGCGGAATGACATCGAAATAAAGCCGCTTCGCCTCGCGCGGCTTGTTGTACATGAACAGCGCCAGAGACTCCGGGTCGGCATAGGTCAGCCACTCGTCGATGGTGAGGCCATTGCCCTTGGACTTCGAGATCTTCTGGCCCTTGTCGTCAAGGAACAGTTCATAGACATAATGTTCCGGCGCTTCCGCCCCGAGGATTTCGCAGATCCGGTCATAGATCGGCGCGTTGGTCTGATGGTCCTTGCCGAACATTTCGAAGTCAACACCGAGTGCCGCCCAGCGCATGCCGAAGTCTGGCTTCCATTGCAGCTTGGTGCGCCCGCCGGTGACGGGCATGGTCACATCCCTGCCGTCCTCATCGGTGAAGGTGATGGTGCCGGCCTTCGCATCAACCTGCTTCATCGGCACATAGAGCACGCGGCCCGAACTCGGTGAAATCGGCAGGAAGGGCGAATAGGTCGCCTGGCGCTCCTCGCCGAGTGTGGGCAGCATCACCGCCATGATGTCATCGAACTTCTCGAGCGCCCTGAGCAGCATCGCATCGAACTTGCCCGACTTGTAGTAATCGGTGGCGGAGGCAAACTCATACTGAAAGCCGAATGTATCGAGGAAGCGGCGCAGCATGGCGTTGTTGTGGTGCCCGAAGCTCTCGTAATCACCGCCAAAGGGATTGGGAACTGAAGTCAACGGCATGTGCAGATAAGGCTTCAGCGCTGCCGGGTCCGGCACGGTTTCGGGAATCTTGCGCATCCCGTCCATGTCGTCCGAGAAGCAGAGAAGCCGGGTGGGGATATCGCAAAGGACCTCAAAGGCGCGCCGCACCATGGTGGTGCGCGCCACTTCGCCGAAGGTGCCGATGTGGGGAAGGCCTGAGGGGCCATAACCCGTTTCGAACAGCACTTCCGTCTTGCCGGTACGCTTGATCCGCGCGACCAGCTTGCGGGCCTCCTCGAAAGGCCAGGCCTTGCTGGTCTCTGCGGCGGCGCGAAGGGCGGGATCGACGGTCATGGCTGCGATAATTCCGGATTGAAATGGACCCGCTGTTTAGGGAGGCTTCCGCCCGGGGTCAATGACAGGACCGGCACATCACCGGAAAACACGCCCCGAAGGCTCTTCGCGGGCGAAGTCCCGCCCGCGGAGAGCTGTCCGGCATTTGCTCAGCCGAGATACTTCCGCAGGAAGGCCACCGTGCGGTCCCAGGCCAGGGTGGCCGCCTCCTTGTCGTAGCGCGCGGCATTGGTATCGTTGTTGAAGGCATGGTTGACGCCCTCATAGACATAAAGCTCGAAGGCCTTGCCGTTGGAGGTGAGCGCCGACTCATAATCCTTCATCCCGGCATTGATGCGCTCATCGAGGCCAGCATAATGGAGAAGTAGCGGCGCGGCGATCTTCGGCACATCCGCGGCAGGCGCCTGCATGCCGTAATAGGCGACGCCCGCCTTGAGCTTCGGGTCGCCGGAGGCCGCAAGCGCATTGACCGCGCCGCCGCCCCAGCAGAAGCCGACGGCGCCCGTTTTGCCAGTCGTTCCGGCAAGCGAGGAGAGTGCGGCAACCGCCTGCCGGCTGAAAGCAAGCACATCGGCGGGCTTCAGCGTACCGATCATCTCGCGCGCCTTGTCGGCGTCGGCGGGCGTTCCACCCAGCGGCGTCAGATAGTCGGCGCCGAAGGCCACGAAACCATCCTTGGCCATCCGCCGCGTCACATCTCTGATATGCGGATTGAGGCCACGGTTCTCGTGGATCACCAGTACGGCGGGATATGTCCCGGACGCAG